>JBEKTJ010000337.1:0-4783 GCA_049516155.1 Bryobacteraceae bacterium | reverse complement strand
GAGCAGCCGCACTGCGGATTGCAGGCGGCGTGCGCGATCAGGTATTCCAGTTGCTCGCGCAGAACGTCGGATTCTTCAGGCGCTTGAATTTGTGGAGCCATCGCATCACCTCCGTACTCACCTTGATAGATGCACACGCCCTCGTCGCGAGTGTAAATATATGTGAAACGCGGGATTACTGGAGTTTCATCCGGGATCGGCCGATATCATCAGTATGGAAGAGCCGCCGGATATCGAATTGATGGCCAATCGCTTCAACCGGTTGGTGAAAGAACTCCTGGATGGACAGATACGCCGCACCTCGTTCCAGCCATGGGAAGTCCATATGCTGTTGGACTTGGAGGCCTGCCGGCTGACGCCGTCGCGCCGCGACGAAGCGCTGCGCCGCTATCAGCGGGCGGTGCAAAAGCAACTGGATCGCCGACAGGTGCCCCCGGTCAGGTTTGCGGATTTCCTGGGTCATCGGGCGCGCAAACTGGCGCTGGTTCCGCCACCTTCAATACACGCTAAAGACGCGCCGTCCCTCAATCCGTAGGGCGCCGCCGATCGCCAGCCGGATGGCTTCGCTGTAGATGCGGTGCTCCTCTTTCAGGATGCGCGCCGATAGCGATTCGACCGTATCGTCGTCGAGCACGGGCACGGCCGCCTGTAACAGTATGGGGCCGGCATCCAGATACTCGTCCACGAAGTGTACGGTGCAGCCGGTTACTTTCACGCCATGTTCCAGCGCCTGATGCTGCGCGTCCAGGCCGGGAAACGATGGTAGCAGCGACGGGTGAATGTTCAGCACGCGGCCCGGAAATTCGCGGACGAACGCGGCGCTGAGCAGCCGCATGTATCCTGCCAGGCAGACCAGGTCCACGGCGTGTTTTTTCAGTTCCGCGGCGAGCATGGCGTCGTAGATGGTACGGTCCAGGCCCCTCGACGGGATGCATACGGCGGGCAAGCCGCGCCGGCGGGCTCCATCCAGCCCCGGCGCTTCCGGCCGGTTGGAGATCACGATGGCGATTTCGGCGGAAAGCGCGCCGGCGGCCACGTTATCGGCGATAGCTGCGAAATTGGAGCCGCGCCCCGAAAGGAGAATGCCCAGCCGCTTCACCGGTAAACCACCCGCGGCCCGCGGCGCTTTTGCGGCACGACCTGGCCCGCCACGAAGTATGGCTCGTCCACCTTGCGCAGCACCTTTTCGGCGCGCCGCAGCTTGGCGCCGGGCACCGCCAGCAGCATGCCGACACCCAGGTTGAAAGTGCGCCGGTAATCGTCTTCCGGCAGGTTGCCCAAGCGCCGCAGCAACTCGAAAATCGGCGGGATCGTCCATGCGCCAGTGTCGATCTGGGCGGCCAGTCCCGCGGAAAGCATGCGCGGCGTATTATCGGTGATGCCGCCGCCGGTGATGTGCGCCGCGCCACGCAGCAACCCGCGGTCCGCCAGCGCGCGAATCGGCTTCAGATAGCTGCGATGCACCTGGAGCAGCGCATCGGCCACGGTCACTCCCAGTTCCGGCACGACGGTCGCAGGCCCGTAGCCGGCGACTTCGAAGAGCAGCTTGCGGGCCAGGGAGTAGCCATTGGTATGCAGCCCGGCGGAGGGCAGGCCCAGCAGCACATCGCCCGCGCGGATGCGCTTGCCGGCGATCAGGGTGCGCCGCTCGGCCGCGCCCACGATGAAGCCCGCCAGATCGTATTCGCCGGGCGCATAGAGGCCGGGCATCTCGGCGGTCTCGCCGCCAATCAGCGCGCAGCCGTTGCGGCGGCAACCGCGCGCCAGGCCCGCCACCACTTGCGCGGCCACGCCGGCTTCCAGCTTGCCGGTGGCGAAATAGTCCAGGAAGAAAAGGGGCGACGCGCCTTGCACGGCGATGTCGTTGACGCAGTGATTCACCAAGTCCTCGCCCACGGTATCGTGGCGGCCGGTGAGGAAGGCGATTTTGAGCTTCGTGCCTACGCCATCGGCCGAGCTGATGAGCACCGGCTTCTTCCATCCGGCCAGCGAGTAGCATGCGCCGAAGCTGCCGATATCGGTAAGCACGCCTTGCGTAAAGGTGGCGCGCGCCAGCTTGCGTATGGAAGCGACGGCGCGATCCGCCTCATCTATATTGACCCCGGCATCCTGGTAGCGCATGTACGGAATTCCGTGTGGAAGACCTAGTATAGCGGCAGGGCGTGTTCACGGAGCAATGGCGAATATGGCGCCCAGTCCGTACTTGCCGCCGTGACGGGTCACGCCGTACAGGACGCCCGTCGAACTTAATGCCAGACCTGCCGGGGGAAGCAAGCCATCTCCACCCTCGCCGGAGAAACTGTGCAGCACAGTCTCAGTCCAAGACCCGCTGGGATCGGCTGGCGGGACCAGCTCGAACACAGTGCCGCAGCCAGCAAGTCCGTATTTCCCCTGCGGGCAAGCCGCGGTCCCGGTTCCGCCGCTCGCTGTAGTGCCATAGAGAATGCCATGCCGGCCCACGACCACCGATGCCAGCGGAGTGGAACCGTCGCCGGACGAGTATCCCTGGAAGCTGTAAAGAACTGACTCGGTCCAGGGGCCACCGCTCACGGCGGGTGGAGTTAATTGGTAGACGACGCCACAGCCATCGACGCAGGGGCCGTCGCCGCCTTGATGGGTGGTGCCATAGAGAACTCCGTCCGGACCGGCGGTGACCGGAGCCATGGGGGTGTTGCCGTCCGCTCCATCGAAGTTCCACAGTGTGGTTTCGGTCCAGGCCGCGCCTGGTGTTTGCGGAGGGCTCAACTGGTAGACGGCGCCGCAAGACCCGGTACAAGGGGCCGCAACGCTGCCTCCATAGAATGTGGTTCCGATCAGCGAGCCATCTTGCGAGATGATGCCAGTCAGTGGTCTGGCGGCATCGCCGGGGAAGGTATATAGCTCGTGCTGGGTCCAGGAAGCGCCGGGAGGGGCCGGCGGGACCAAGGCCAGAACCATGCCAGTGCTGCCGCGCGGACTGACTTCACCTTGAGTTGTGACATACAAGGTTCCGTCGGGGCCTGCGGCGATGGTTCCGTTGGGAAAATAGCTTTGGAACTCGGGCTGGCCGGAACCCAGGAAATCGAGGACTGTCTCGGTCCACGGGCCTCCGGCGGCAGCGGGCGGCGCGAGTTCGAAAACTGTGCCGGGTATGTCATTGCCATTTGCGGCGATGGCCCAATAGGTGGTGCCGTAAAGCGCGCCGGATTCGCCGAAGACTGGGGTTGACGCCGGATTTTTTCCGTCCGTGCCGATGAAGCTATGGAGGACGGTTTCCCGCCAAGGTTCTCCAGTGGAGTGCGTCAGCTTGAAAACGGTGCCGTATTGGGATGTGCCGCCGCCGGATGTGGTGCCGTAAAGTGCGCCGTCCGGGCCGATCGTCAGCGCGGCATAGGGTTCGACACCGTCAGGGCTGCCGTGGAAGCTATAGACGACTTCGTAAGCCGGGGATTGTGCGGCAGCGGGGATGGGCCGCGCCATTATGGCGAGCGCGGCAAGTAGAATCGGGTGCAATTTGGTTTGGCGGCCAGACATTGTTTCTTCTCCGTTAATCGGACGATGGGCGAGTTGAATAGGCGTTATCGTACATTCGCAGTGTAATCCGCTCGGTTGTCTGCTTGCAAAGGCCGCCATCGGCTCCTTCATTTGTAATTTGCCGTATCCTGTTTCACAGCGTGTCGATGAGTTTGAGGCATTACTTTTCATCTTGCGGGCGAGGGTCTTGTAAATGATTAGTGCATCGCCTCTTACCACTAGCTTCCGGCGGTTTCCCAGTTAATAAAAGTTTAGGCCCGGTCTACCTCCGCCGAAAATATATGTCGTCCGCCGATAGTATCGACTCATACAAAACAGTAAATAGGAGGTTAAAATCCTTGACTGACTGGTCACCCCGGATTATGATCGTCTTTCAGCCCGAAATATCCCAAGCCGGGAATCCGAGCCACGTCGTTTCAACGAGGACTCAAATCGAATGCCCGAAGCCGTAGAAGTCCGTCATACATTGGGCGAGCCGCAGGCTCGCCAACTGGCAAACGTCAGCAAATCGGTCCCCATGATGGAGCAGATCACGCCGCGCTGGCTGATCGCCTCTCTATCCTGGGTGCCCGTCGAAGCCGGCGACTACCGGCTGAACAAAGTCAAACCCACGCATCCCGGGAGACGCACCATCGAATGCCCCGCGACGTATTCTCTATCAGTCTAGTTATGCTATAGACTATAATTTACTGCGGCGGGATCGTCAAGTTGGAGGGAGTTGTTAAACGCTTGCGGGCCGCACATCGCGCAACACCGCGCCCCAAGCGGGCAAACCACGCGCGGCGGCGTAGGAATCTTCCTCCAGCGTGAAGGCCACATCCACGCGCGCGCCCGCCGACAGTTCCGCGGCGCGTTCGGCAAAGTTCCAGGCCTTCATCATGATTGTGCGCCCGTTCTGCCGCAGCATGACGCGCAGATGTTTCTCCTTCATCACCGCCGGCGGACCCGCCACCTCCACATTGAGCGCGGCGAATAGCGGCGCCGGATTGCCGCAGCCGAAAGGCGCCAGGCTGAATACTTCGGCCACACTGCGCTCGTCGATCTCGCGGAATTCCAGGAGGGCGTCGATCTCCAATTCCGGGGCCAGATCGGCGAGGGTCAGGCGCGCGGCGGCATAGTCGTTGAAGCGTGCGCGGAACAGATCGACCTTATCGGAAGGGAGGGTCAGGCCGGCGGCCTGGCGGTGTCCGCCGAAGCGCTCGAACAAATCCGGCATAGCCTCCAACGCCTCCAGCAGATGGAAGGGCCGGATGCTGCGCCCGGAGCCTTG
>JBEKTJ010000336.1:0-4785 GCA_049516155.1 Bryobacteraceae bacterium | reverse complement strand
GGCCAGGTCTGCCTGGGTAAGTGCGATGCGGGTCACGAAGCCGTCATCCAAGCCACCGCCGAAAGTGGTCTGCAGCGCGCCGGTTGTCGTCGGAAACGATGCGCCATAGCTGACACCAACTACGTAGATGTTTCCGTAGTTATCGGTATGAATACCATAAGCTGTATCGCTGCCGTTGTCGCCCAGCCCCGTCGAGAAGAGCAATTCCGACCCGGCCGGGTTGAACTCGCTGACAAAGGCGGCATTGCTCGTTCCAACCTGCACCGGATTCACGGTTGGAAACGTAGGGTCGTTCGTATATCCGGCTACATACGCGTTGTCGCCGGAGTCCACGCTTACACCATAGCCTAGCGCCGCCCCGTTGCAACTCGTGCCATTCAGGAAGGTGGAATGTTCGAGAGTGGAACCGGTGGAATTCAGCTTCGCCAGAAAGGCATTTGGAGTGTCGCAACCGGAGGCCTTCGGATCGGCCCGCTGATAGGCTCCATGCACAGTCGGGAAGTCCTCAGAGCATGCCGACCCGGTGACGTAAATGTTGTCGGAGCGATCCAGGGCGATCGCATACACGCCGTCTTCGAAGTTGCCACATACTGCCCCCGAAGGACTGGCCCCGTTGCCGCCCAGGAAGGTGCCGAACAGCAGCGACGCCGACCCGCTCTGGCTCGGATCGAAAGCCACAATGAACCCGTCTTGGCGGCTGCCGTTCAGGCAGGCGGCGCAGACGGTTTGATAGGCCCCCGGAGTGGAAAGAAAGGACGGGGCGGTGGTTTCGCCGCCAATATAAGCCTTGCCCGCGCTATCCACGGCGAGCGAGGTGGCGGATGCGGCGCCAGTCGCATCCGCGGCGATATATGTAGCGCCGAACAGGGTCGAATACAGTATCGTGGATCCGTCCGCGCTAATCTTGGTGAAGGCCTGATGAACTGCCGTCTCCCAGCCCTGGCTGGGCTGGCCTTCGTAACCGCTGGAGGTTACTGGCCAGGTATAGTTGATCTCCGGGTTGCCTGGGCAGAACGTATCCTGTTGCGGTTGGGATGTCGCATTCGCGGCGACGTACACATTTCCGGCGCCGTCAATGGCCATGGCGGCGATGGTATCGTTACCGGTGCCTCCCATGAAGCCTGACCAGAGCAACGCGGAGCCCGCTGGATTCAGTTTCGTAACAAAACTTCCAAAGTTCGAGGTACTGTAGGCGGGGCCGCCCTGGCAAGTGGATTGTTCTACGAAGGCGCAGTTGCCGATGCCGACGTTTACAGGAGCGCAAATCGAACCGTCGGTGACGGGAAAATCGAAGGAAACGGTACCTCCAGCCACATAGGCGTCTCCCGCCGAGTCCACTGCGATGCTCTTCGGATAATCCTCGTAGCTTCCGCCCAGGTAGGTGGAGTAGACCAGAGCGCTCCCCGCGGCGTTCAATTTCGAAACGAAGACATCCGAACCGGAACTCCCTTCTCCGTCATTACAGAATGTCCCCCCGCCGTGCGTCGGCTGCGTGGGGCGGTACGATCCGGAAGTGGTTGGGAAATTCGTCGAACACGTGTATCCCGCAACGTATGCGTTCCCCGATTTGTCGGTGGTGATCGCTGAAGTATAGTCTTCGCCCGAGCCGCCTAAGAAGGTGGAGTAGGCCAGCACGGGATCGACCACCAGCGTGCGAGTACGGTCGTAAGATGCCACCTCGAAAGTGACGTTGCCGTCGTTCGCGTGGAAGCGGCCATCCACCTCCTGGCGCGGGGCACTCTCAGCGGTGGGCTGATAGATCGCCGGCTTGTGGAACCGAATCTCCTCGCCCGCCGCCTGCAGCACCAAATCGCCGGTCGCCGGATCGACGGAGGTGCGTTCGGCGCCCTCCACCGACAGCCGGATCGCATCCGGGGTGGCGCCCGGCGCCAGCACGAAATCGTATTCAAGCTGCCGCTGGTTGCCGTAGAAAACCAGGTCGATACCCGGGTAAACCTGCTCGTACCGGACCGCGGAATACGCCGCGAGGTTGGCATGCCACTTGGCGCGGTCCTTGCCGATGAAGTAGTTGATTGCGCCCGGGAGGGGGTTCGTGCCAGTCAGCTTGACCGCGGGATTGCCGCCTTCGAGCCTCAGGCGCAGGTCTGCCGAAGCCTCCAGTTTAGCCTCCGTTGCCGGCGGTCCCGGCTTATCGATGCGGACCTGGCGCCGCACCTTCCGCAGGGAGAGGGTGGCGCCCTCCGGGGTGAGGAAGACGGTGTAATCCTTGCCCCGCGATAGGAATTTCACTTCGGCGGGTTGCTGGCCCTGGTTGGCTTCAAACTGCAACGGAAGCTTTCCAAAAGCGCTGTCGATGCGGGTGCGGGCCGCGGGGTCCGGCGTGCCGCTGTCCGCCCGCAGGTCTGATATCCATAAGGGGAATAGCGCCGCGGTCACGGCGGCGACGCCAGTCATAGCACGAAACGTCTTCATTCGAATTTGCCTCCTCGGCCCTTAGCAATGCAGCGGTAATAGTAGCCGTAACAGTACTCGTTTCAACCCAGTTCCGCCGCCTTTCATCGTTTATAATGAGGCGAGTCGCCCCTCGGGCAAAGTGCCATGACGGGCCACGACGGGCCATTTCAGGCCTATGGGACCAAATCGCTACCCGCAGCCCATCAACCGCCGGCAGGAGGCCAATCGGCGGCTGGATTCCTGGAAGGAAATCGCCGCGTTTCTGGATTGCGGCGAGCGGACTGTCAAGCGCTGGGAGACCGAGCGCGGCCTGCCAGTCCATCGGATGCCCGGCAGCGGACGGGGAAGAGTGTCCGCTTATACCGCGGAACTGAGCCGGTGGCTGGAAGCCGGCGGGCCCGATCAGGCGGCCAACGAGGAAGCTCCGCTAACACCCATTTTGCCCGGGGCATCCTCTCCGCAGACTGATGGGCCGCCGCCGGATCTGCCGGCTGCCGCTCCAGCGCAGGATGTCCGCCCGCGGCGCTCCCGTTGGTGGCTGGCGGCTCCGGTTTTGTGCCTCTGTCTCGTCGCCGTGTTTCTGCTGCTCGATAGACGCCGGGAGCCGGATCGAAGCCGCATGCAGGCTGCGGGCATGCGGCCGGCCAAACAAGGCGCCGAAGATCTGTACCTGCAGGGCCGTTTCTATTGGAACAAGCGAACGCCGGAAAGCCTGCGTACGGCAGTAGATTATTTTGCGCAGGCGATCGTGCGCGACCCCAACTATGCGCGCGCATATGTGGGGCTGGCGGATTGTTACAACTTGCTGCGGGAGTTTTCGGTCATGCCCGCCAACGACGCCTATCCCAAAGCTCTGGACGCGGCGCGCAGGGCCGTCCAACTTGACGACGCCTCGGCGGAAGCGCACAATTCCCTGGCCTTTGTCTCGTTCTATTGGAACTGGGACGCCGCGCAGGCAGACCGCGAGTTTCAACGCGCAATCGCCCTGAACCCGAACTATGTTCTGGCCCACCACTGGCGGGCCAATTTCCTGATGACTATCGGCCGCCTGCCGGAAGCTCTCGACGAGATCGAGATAGCCCGCAAGCTGGATCCCACCTCCAACGCCATCCTGGCCGATAAGGGACTGCTGCTGTTTCGCATGCGCCGCTTCGGCGAAGCCCTCACGTTGCTCAAGCAGATCGAGGCGCAGGAGCCGAAATTTTCAAGTAGCCATTTCTACCTGACCGCGGTGCATCTAGAGAGGAAGGACTATCCGGCATATCTGGCCGAAATGAAGGAGTTTTACACGCTCACGCAGGACACTCAGGGGCTTGCGGTCTTCGCCTCGGGCGAAGCAGGCTTAGCTGCGGGCGGCTATCGCGGAATGTTCGAGCGCATCCTGGCCGCGCAACGCGTGCTCTATATCAAAGACCAGTTGCCGGCTTACGTGATGGCCCAAACATCCGGCCGCTTGGGCCGGAAGGCCGAGACATTAAGCTACCTGCGGGCTTCCCTGGAACGTATGGAGCCGGCCATCGTGACGCTGCGCGTGGATGAAGCCCTGGACTGCGTGCGGGACGATCCGGCGTACAAGGAAATCGTGCGCCGCTTCGACTTAGGCGCGCACCGGTGAGGGCTATTAGGCGCCAATGAAGCTTCGACCTTGCGGAAAGGACGATCTCAGTTCTCCGAGTAAATCACCTTCCCGTCGCGGATAGTGCTGCGTACTTTGGAAAATGCCGTGGCATCCTGCGCAGGATCCGCGCGTAGAATAACGAGGTCGCCTTCCATTCCCTTGGCAATGCGTCCCCTATGGGTCGAGTCGCCGAAGCGCTGGGCTGGATTCGTGGTCAGCGAGGCGAGGATTTGCTGAAAACTCATATCGGCACGAGACATCCATTTAAACTCTTCTGAAGTATCGAACCGTTGAATGTAGCCAACGTCGGTGCCAAATAGAACTTGTCCCCCTGCCTCAGAGAAAGCCTTCAGTTGGTGGCTCGCCTTGGTCATTACTTTCTCGAGTTCATTAGGGTCGTTGCCCTTGTATTCGACTTCCCACAAAGTGAGTGTGGGAGTGAGGGCCATGTTGGCTGCCTTCAGGCGTTCGGCAAAAGCCGGACTCCAAAGATCGTCGGCCGGGGTGGTGTGAGCCAGAATATCGACCCCGCTCTGAACGGCAACTTCAATTCCTTGATTGTTAGACACATGGGCAAAAACTGGTTTTCCAGCCCGGTGAGATTCGCCGGCGATCGCGCGGGCCAGATCCAAAGGCATTGTCAAGATGGCAGTTTGTTCGACGGAGTTCGCAAAAATCTTGATGCCGTCGGCGCCGTCGTGGATTTGCCGGCGCACTCGCTCCGTCGCCTGCGCAGCGGATTGAACCTCGGG
>JBEKTJ010000335.1:0-4833 GCA_049516155.1 Bryobacteraceae bacterium | reverse complement strand
CCACAATGCCTGCGGACCGCGGCGCACGGGCAGCAGAAGCTTTGCCACAATCCAGATGCCGCACCACCACTACTTTTTTCCCGGTGCCCGTCGCCAAAAGAAATTCCCACGGGAGCACCCGAAGCTCCCAAGCTTCCTCCTCTTTGGTAAACGGTATGGCGACCTCAATCAATCGCTGCTCGCCGAGTTGTTGAAGCTTTGGCTTGTCGAGGCCCATCGACTCCAAGTCGTCTTTAGCGGCAGCCCGGACTTGGCGCAACACCTCGGCATCCGTCGCCCAACGGATGCGGTTCCGCACGGCGAACGCCCACTTCACCGCCTTCTTCCTCAAGTCCGTCGGGTGCTTCAGCGTGATGGGGATGCCGCCCTGCCCCCGGATGACGACGGACTTAGGCGCGCTCTTCGCTACACCGCGAGCTTCAGGGCTGGTCTTCACTGTCATAGTCCCTCCTCTTGGCGCTGCACTAGAGAACTAGTTACGCGACTTTGGATGTCGTAGGACCGAACTGTTCTTTCAGAACCCCCTGCCCATGCCTCAGTCCCGTTAATATTCGCGGTCATTTATGCCGATTTCAGGCCCGGATTAAACGGAGATTTCCGTTTCGCCGTTCCAGGCAGTCTGTATTTTACACCAAATCGTCTTTGCGGGAGTCTTTTTTTCATTTTTTCCAGGCGACTTTCGGCAGAAGGGCGCCTGTAATACGCGCCAGCCTTGTCGGGCGTCGGAAGCCTTGCCAGTTAGTTCTGCGCCACGGCCATGGCGTTTGAAGCTCAAGAGTCTACGCCAGTGTGTCGATCAAACCCACCCGCCCCGCTTCATACGCCGCGATCGCGGCTTCGTTCTTCAGGATATAACCCAGCTCATCCACGCCCTCCAGCAGGCAATGCTTCGAGAACGGATCGATAGGAAATTCCACCTTGCCGCCGTCCGGCATCGTCACGGATTGTGTCGCCAGGTCAACCGTCACTTCCGTATCCGGATCGCGGTCCACCATGGCAAACAGCGCCGCGTGCGCATCGGCGGGGAAGACGATCGGCAGCAGCGCGTTCTTCAGCGAATTCTGCTTGAAGATATCCGCGAACGAGGTGCTGATCACCGCCCGGAATCCAAACTGCGTCAACGCCCAAGGCGCGTGCTCGCGCGAACTCCCGCAGCCGAAGTTATCGCCCGCGAGCAGAATCTGCGCGCCCTTCACGCGCGGCTGGTTCAGGATGAAATCGGGCTTCGAATTTCCCTGCGCATCGTAGCGCCAGTCGTTGAAAAGCTGCTTATCCAGCCCCTGCTTGGAAATGGTTTTCAGAAAGCGCGCCGGGATGATCTGGTCCGTATCCACGTTGTTCATGGGCAGCGGCGCCAACCGGCTGCGAAACGTCATAGGGCTGTTCATAGCACCCTTCATAGCAGGGTCCTCACATCGGTGACCACGCCGGTCAACGCGGCGGCCGCGGCGGTCAGCGGACTGGCCAGAAAGGTGCGCCCGCCCTTCCCCTGCCGGCCTTCGAAATTGCGGTTGCTCGTCGAAACGCTATATTCGCCCGGCTGCAATTGATCGCCGTTCATGGCGATGCACATGGAGCAGCCAGGCTCGCGCCAATCGCACCCCGCCGCGCGAAAGATCTCGGGCAGTCCCTCGGCCTCCGCCTGGCGCTTCACCTGTTGCGACCCCGGCACCACCATCACGCGCACATGCGGGTTGACCTTGCGGCCCTTCAGCAGCGAAGCCGCGGAGCGCAAATCGGAAATGCGCGAATTGGTGCAACTCCCGATGAACACCACGTTCACCGGATGGCCCAGCAGCAGCTTACCGCCTTCCAGATCCATGTAGCGCAGCGCCTTGGCGATGGAATCGCGCTGCAGCGGATCGGCCACTTGCGCAGGTTCCGGCAGCGCAGAGGTGATCGCCATGCCCATACCGGGATTCGTGCCGAAGGTGATCATCGGCGCGAGTCCATCCGCATCGATCGTGATGCATTGATCGTAGGCCGCGCCTTCGTCGGTAGGCAACTGTCGCCAGCGCGCCAGGGCCGCATCCCAATCGGCGCCCTTCGGCGCGTGGGGGCGTCCGGCCAGGTATTCGAACGTGGTATCGTCCGGCGCGATCATGCCGGCGCGCGCGCCCCCTTCGATGGACATATTGCACACGGTCATGCGCTCTTCCATGCTGAGCGCGCGAACGGCCGGGCCGCTATATTCGAATATGGAGGCGGTGCCGCCGCCCACGCCGATGCGCGCGATCAGCGCCAGCACGATGTCCTTGGCCGTGACGCCGGGTCGCAACACCCCCTCCACTTGCACCTGGAACGTTTTCGATTTACGCTGCAGCAGGCATTGCGTCGCCAGCACGTGCTCGACCTCGCTGGTCCCGATGCCGAAGGCCAGCGCGCCGAATGCGCCATGCGTGGCCGTGTGGCTGTCGCCGCAAACCACGGTCATCCCCGGCTGCGTCAAACCCAGTTCGGGGCCGATAACATGCACGATCCCCTGCCGGTCGCTGCGCCTTCCATAACACCGGATACCGAAATCGCGGCAGTTGGTTTCGAGCTGCGCGACTTGTTTGGCTGCGATCTCGTCGACGATCGGCAGCGAGGGGTCGGTGGTGGGCGTGCTGTGGTCGGTAGTGGCCACGGTCAGATCGGGCCGGCGCACTTTGAGGCCGCGCTCACGCAAGCCCTGGAAGGCCTGCGGCGAGGTGACTTCGTGTACCAGATGCAGGTCGATGTACAGCAGAGTCGGCGCGCCGGGCTGTTCGTGGACCACGTGCGCGTCCCAGAGTTTTTCGATAATAGTTCGTGAGGGCATATCTTCTTCTTATGGTCGTACAGGCCCGGTGAGCCGGTAAGCTTCCGGGCCTATCCGATTGCGGCGCACACGGCCTCACCAACCTGTTCGGTGGTGGCCGGCGCGCCTTTTGGTTTGAGGTCCGCCGTCACACTTCCGCTATCCAGTACGGCTTCGATCGCGGCGTTCACTCGAGCGGCTTCTTCCTTCAAACCGAAACTGTATTCCAGCATAGCCGCCACGGAGCCGATAGCTCCTAGCGGGTTTGCTTTATTCTGGCCGGCGATGTCCGGCGCCGAGCCATGCACCGGCTCATACAACCCAACCCACGCGCCCGACGGCTTGCGTCCGCCGAGCGACGCCGAAGGCAGCATGCCGATCGACCCGGCCAGAACGGCGCCCTCGTCACTCAGAATGTCGCCGAACATGTTCTCCGTCAGTACCACATCGAACCGGCGCGGATTCAGGATCAACTGCATCGCGCAGTTATCGACCAGCAGGTGATCGAGCGCCACATCCGGATATTCGGCGGCGACTTCAGTGACTACCCGCCGCCATAATTGCGAGTTCTCCAGCACGTTCGACTTATCCACCGAAGTGACTTTGCGGCGGCGCCCGCGAGCCAGGTGGAATGCCATGTGCGATACGCGTTCGATTTCGGCGCGGGTATACGTCATGGTATTGACGGCGCGTGTTTCCGGCCCGCTTCCCGAAATGCCGCGCGGTGTGCCGTAGTAAATGCCGCCGGTCAACTCGCGCACGATGATCATGTCCGTGCCTTCCACCAGCGCGTTTTTCAACGGCGACGAATCCAGCAGCGCTGCAAACGTGCGCACGGGACGCAGGTTGGCGAAGACTCCCAACGCCTTGCGAATGCCCAGCAGCCCTTTTTCCGGACGCTGCTCCGGCGGACAGTTGTCGAACTCCGGCAGACCGACGGCGCCCAGCAGCGTGGCGTCGGCATCGGCAGCCAGGCGCGCGGTTTCTTCCGGAAACGGGCTGCCGGTCTTGTGAATCGCGATGCCGCCCAGCAACCCTTCGGCAAGTTGCAGCGCGTGGTTCCATTTGCTGGCAACGTACCGCAATACGCGCACGGCTTCGCGCGTCACTTCGGTGCCGATGCCGTCGCCGGGCAGAACCAGGACGTTCAGGTTCATAACCTGGAGGGCGGGCAATCTTGCCCGCGGCCGGCTTTCAGCCGGCTTGCCCGGAATTGACTCAGGCGCAGCATCAGTCCGCGGCCGCTTCCATCGCCATCGGACGTTCTTCAATCAAGGCGACGATCTCTTCGTCCAGCAGTCCCTTCTTATTGTCCGCCATACACGTGAACCGGTCGTACAGCGACTGCAATTCGTCTTTACTCAGGTCGTAACCCAACTCTTCGGTGCGTTTCTTCAGCGCGTGGCGGCCGCTGTGCTTGCCCAGCACCAGCTTGCTTTCAGGCACGCCCACCGAGTGCGGATCCATGATCTCGTAGGTGCTCTTCTCCTTCAGGTAGCCATCCTGATGAATACCCGCTTCGTGCGCGAAAGCGTTCCGCCCAACGATAGCCTTGTTCGGTTGCGGGCCGAAAGTGATCATCGAACTCAGCAGTTGGCTGGCGGAATACAGATGCTCCGTGCGGATGCCGGTGTCGTAGGGTAACCGATCTTGGCGGGTCTTGAACAGCATCACGACTTCTTCCAGCGCGCAATTGCCGGCCCGCTCCCCGATGCCGTTGATGGTGCATTCGATCTGCCGCGCTCCGGCTTCCACTGCGGCGATGGAATTGGCTGTGGCCAGGCCCAGATCGTCATGGCAATGCACGCTGACAACCGCGCAATCGCCCAGCGCTCTTACGATGCGATTGATCAGCGCGGCATATTCATAGGGCACCGAGTATCCGACAGTGTCCGGAATGTTGACGGTGCGCGCGCCAGCGGCCACCACGGCCCGGGAAATCAGTTCGAGGAAGTCGGGATCGGTGCGCGCGCCGTCCTCGGCCGAGAATTCCACGTCGTCCACGTAATGGCGCGCCAGCTCCACGGCGGCTACGGCCTCTTCCAGCACCTGCT
>JBEKTJ010000334.1:0-4871 GCA_049516155.1 Bryobacteraceae bacterium | reverse complement strand
CTTCGTCGCCAGCCAGAACCGTTCCACTCCGGGACCGGAAAATGAACAGATAATCGGCATAGTTGGGCGATGCCATCGATGCCCTTGCGGCCTTCCAGTTCGATCGTGCAGCGCCGAAATGAACTAAGCGGTTACGGGCGCGAAATATTTGTTTGTGGGCCGATGAGGCGTTTCGCTCGCGCTTTCCGCATTCCTCGATGTGCGGGATTTTGAGGGTTAGTTCGGCTGGCAACCGAAGGCGCCGCGGCTTGGCAGTTATGATCGGCAACTTTGCATTGCGAATTTCAGCCAGCAAATCTCTCAAAACCCGGGGGATACCAAACCTATGCTCACAATTCGCAAATCGGGAATGGCCGTTGCCTGGCTGATCTGCTCGGCCGCTATGGCCCACGCGCAGACGCCCACTATCGTGAGCGCCACCGTGAATTCCGCAACCAAGCAGATCACCATTACCGGCGCGAGCCTCACGGCCACCGGCGCTCCGGTGGTTAAACTGGACTCGGCCACGTTGACCCTGGTGTCGTCGTCCAGCACCCAAATCGTAGCGGATTTGCCGGCTGGATTGGCGGCCGGCACTTACCGGATGACGGTAAGCAACGGGTCGGGGACTACGGGGGTATTCGACGTGTCGAACGGAGTTGTCGGCCCCCAAGGGCCGGCCGGTCCGGCAGGTCCGCAAGGGGCGACAGGCGCCACGGGCCCGGCAGGTCCACAAGGGCCGACAGGCGCGACGGGTCCACAAGGACCGGCTGGTCCGCAAGGGCCATCGGGATCGCTCACTTTGCCGTTTATCGGCAGCGCCTCCGGCAGCAGCGACCCGGTCTTTCAGATCACCAATACTTCGGCGGCGCATTCCGCCATCTCCGGCCACGGCGGTGCGGCTTCCGCTGGCGGCAATGGCGGCACGGGGACCAGCGGATACGGCGGGGCATCCGCCGGTACCCCGTCGGCCCCGGCTTTCGGCGGCGATGGCGTATATGCGTTAGGCGGCACTGGAACTGGCGAATATGACGTAGGCGGGCCCGGCGTCAGTGCTTACGGCGGCCCCGCTAACGGCATTCACGGGTACGGGGGAGACGGCATCGACGGTACCGGGGGTAACGGCAGTTATTTGGGTGGCGCCGGCGTAACTGCCACCGGCGGAAATGGGAGCGGTTATGGCGGCGATGGGATAGTTGCGGTTCCCGGCAGCGGCCTCGATGCATATGCCGGCTACTTTGAGGGAGATGTAACTGTCACTGGCACTCTCAGCAAACCCGGAGGCTCCTTCAAAATCGATCATCCGCTCGATCCCGCCAACAAATACCTCTACCACTCGTTCGTCGAATCGCCGGACATGATGAACATCTACAATGGCAATGTCGTCACCGACGGCGGCGGCGCCGCCATCGTGACGATGCCCAGTTGGTTCGAAGCGCTCAACACGGATTTCCGCTATCAACTGACGGCTATCGGCCAACCCGCCCAAGCTTGGGTCGCGGCGGAAATCGCCAATCGCAGCTTCATCGTTAAGACCAGCAAGCCGGGCGTGAAAGTCTCCTGGCAGGTGACGGGCATCCGTCAAGACGCCTGGGCCAACGCACATCGTATCCAGGTTGAAGTGGACAAAGCGCCGCGGGATCAAGGCCACTATATCCATCCGGAACTGTTCGGACACGAGGGCGAGCCGAGTATCGCGGACATCCATCATCCGCGCCCGCAATAGGTGTGACGGGCATTCGAAATTTCAATTAGACGAGGAAAATGCAAATGCAGAACCGTCGTGTGTTTTTCCAGCGTGTTTTCGGGGTAGCGCTCTGCGCCATGTTGGTCTCAGCCATCGCGGCCCACGCGCAAGACGCGGCAACCAAGCCCACGGTGGGGAGCGCCATCATAAATTCCACTGCGAACCCGGCCACCCTCACCATCTCCGGCGCGGATCTATTGCCGGCCACCGGTTCGCCGGTGGTGAGGATAGACGGCGCCATACTGACGTTGGTCTCATCCAGCAGCACGCAGATTGTGGCAGACTTGCCTGCCGGGCTAGCCGCCGGGTCCTTCCTGCTGCAGGTTGGTGCGGGCATTTTCGACGTGACCAATGGAGCGGTTGGCCCGCAGGGAGCCGCGGGTCCAGCAGGTCCGGCAGGTCCGGCAGGTCCGGCAGGCCCACAAGGGCCGGCGGGTCCCACTGGCGCCACAGGGGCCACCGGTGCAGCCGGCCCGGCAGGTCCCGCAGGTCCGCAGGGACTGGTAGGGCCGGCGGGCAACAGTGGTATGGAAGGGCCGATCGGGCCGACAGGGGCGACAGGGCCGGCTGGTCCGCAAGGGGCAACGGGCGGCGCGGGTCCTGAGGGTCCACAAGGGCCGGCTGGTCCGCAAGGGCCGGCCGGAACGCTCACGTTGCCATTTAGTGGAAGCGCGGACGGCGGCGCCCATTCGGTTTTCCAAATCACCAACACGTCTCCGGCGCATTCCACAATCGCCGGTTTCGGGGGGCAGGCACTGTCCGGAGGAAACAAGGGGGGCGCCGGAGTGGCCGGTTACGGCGGACCTTCCAATGGCACCTCGACCGCGTTGGGCACTGGTGGAGATGGCGTTTATGCATCAGGAGGCGGTGGCACTGCTGAAGGCGACTACGGCGGTAACGGCGTCGACGCTTACGGCGGCAACTCCGGCGGCGCCTTTGGGATCGGAGGCAATGGCGTCTATGCGACGGGAGGCAGCGGTACTATTGGCGGCGGCGACGGCGTTTTGGCATATGGAGGATCGGGATCGGAAGGGAGCGGCGCGGGCATCTACGCGGTATCCGGCAGCGGCGGCCCGGACGAAGCAGCGGGCTCCTTCTTGGGCAACGTGATTGTCTCCGGCAGTCTCAGCAAGAGCGGCGGCTCCTTTAAGATCGATCATCCGCTGGATCCCGCCAACAAGTACCTCTACCACTCATTCGTCGAATCGCCCGATATGAAGAACATTTACGACGGCACAGTGGTCACCGACGGCAGCGGCGCAGCCATCGTAACCATGCCCAGTTGGTTCGAAGCGCTCAACACGGATTTCCGGTATCAGCTCACCGTGATCGGCCAGTTCGCGCGAGCCATCGTGGCGTCGGAAATCGCCAATCGCAGCTTCATGATCAAGACCGACAAGCCGAACGTGAAGGTTTCCTGGCAGGTGACGGGCATCCGTCAAGACGCATGGGCCAACGCGCATCGTATCCAGGTGGAAGTGGACAAAGCGCCGCGGGATCAAGGCCACTATATCCATCCGGAACTGTTCGGACACGAGGGCGAGCTGAGTATCACGGAGATCCATCATCCGCGCCCGCAATAAGAGTAAAGAAAAGCATAGAGAGGACACGACTATGAACAACAGACTTTCAATCGCCGTTTTCGCCGTACTGCTGGGAGCAAGTTCGCTCCACGCAGCCGAGCAGATCCTGGTGGTCAGCCAGAGGAGCAACTCGCTTGAGCAGTTTACCCCTAGCGGAACCTGGGTTAAGACTTTTGCCACCACCGGCCCGTACGCCCCGACTTCCATGGCGCAAAGCCCACTGACGGGAGAGATATTCGTAACTACTATGTGGACTTCGGGTGAGCAAATTGGGCAGATCACCAATATTATCCTGCGATACCACGCCAATGGGCAGTTTGACACCAACTGGGACACTTTCATCGTCTCGTGTGGTGTTTTCCCTTGTGGCTCTCCTGAGACGCAGAGCATGCTCTTCGATTCGTCCGGAAATCTTTGGGTGGCGACTGCCTATGGGGAAGACCTTGGAGAACCGATAGACATCTTCGAATATCCTGCCGCGGATCTCACACTGCCCAATCCGCAAGCCCAGCCAAACGCTATCGTCGCCGATATGTACCGCGGCGATCAGATGGCGTTTAACAAGTACGGAAATCTCTGCATCGCGGGCTTCATCGATGAGAACGTGAACTGCTATAACACATCCACCGGTGCGCTAACCCAGAGCTACTATACCGAGATCCATGCCAGCAGCGCCGGCGCTGCGGAGCCGTTGGGGCTGGCTTTCGACGGCGATAACAGGTTGTACCTGACCAGCGCATTCACCGGAGAGGTGCTCAAGGAAGTGCAGCCGGGCGGACCGATCGTGCTGCTGGCTACCTTAATCTCGTCCCCGCGGTTGCTGAATGGCAATATGGTGCTGCGTGGAACCAATCTCTTCGTGCCCAGCTATTATTACCCACCCCCCACGGTAAGCACACCGGACACGGTGTTTGAAATCTCCACCAGCGGTGTGGTCACCAATTTCATTTCCGGAGGTGCGCCCCCAGCGCTGGGCAATGATCACCTCTGGGGCGCCCAGTGGGTGCTCTTCTATTCGACGACAACGCCGTAAGCGGCAGGCCATTGGAAGCGGACGCACGAACGCGCCGCGCATTCGAAATTTCAACCAGAGGAGGAAAATACAAATGAAGAACCTTCGTAATTTATTCCAGCCGTCAGGATTGACGCCTGCCGGCAAACCCAACGCCTACAAACTGCTGATGGCCCTGGCCATTCCGTGCCTGTTCGCTTGCCCGATGGCCTTCGGGCAGACGCCCACTACGGTGGTCACGTTCGACGTAACCAACGGCTTTCTCCCTTATTTTGGGTCTCTCGTACAGGGGGCCAATGGGGACTTGTTCGGTACGACCTATGAAGGCGGAGCTAATAGTGTGGGAACGATTTTCAAGCTTACTCCGGCCGGCGCGCTGACCACCCTGCACAGCTTTGATACAACCGATGGATCTTTTCCTGCCGGTTCTCTGGTACTGGCCGCTAATGGGTACCTATACGGAACAACCTGGGAAGGTGGAATTGGCACCGTTGGTACGATTTTCAGAATCACGCCTGCCGGCGCCCTGACCAGCCTGCACAGTTTCGAC
>JBEKTJ010000333.1:0-4874 GCA_049516155.1 Bryobacteraceae bacterium | reverse complement strand
TCGGGCTGGTGGCCGAGGGCGTTTCGGACGGCGATGACCCCCACGGCGATCACGGCGATTGCCATGATGGCAGCGGCCCACACCCAAACGCGGCGTTTACCGGGGACCTGCGCGATTGGCATTGAGGGCGGCGATTCCGGTTCGTCCAAGGCTGGTTCCGCGGGTGCCTCGGCCGTTATTCGAACAGCGGGCTCCAGCGTTTTCCCATTAACCGCCGGTTGCCGCGCGGAGCCGCCATCTTGTTGAAAAACCGGCGTATACATTCCCGGCGGGATGATGATTTTCAGCGCTTGACGAGAGCCTTCCGCGGCGTAATATTCGCGCAGCTTCTTACGTAACCGATGGATCTCGACGCGGGCAATGGCGTCTTCGGCAGGGTCGAAGTTCGCGGGACGGCCCAAGACATCGGTGGCGATGCTGTATTCGCAAACCTGCGCGTCTTGACCATCGAAGTGTTTTTCGCAAATGTACTCGAGCAGTTTGACCAGCCGCTGAGCGCGCGCAAAAGTGGGCGAAGCCAGAACCGCCGTTAGCTCCGAGCGTTCCGAACTGGTGTTCCCGGTGACGCGAGTGCCACCGTGGTTGGCCTCCCCCATTTGTGAAGATTATACAACGTTTCAGCATTGTTCCTGCGTGGCCACTCAATTGTAAAATCCCATCGCCGTCGCGATATCAATTTTGTAACAAGGCGTACATTACTGAAACTAAATATGTTAACTGAGATATATGGTTTTGCATAAGCACCGTTACCGAGCTTAACTCCTTTACTTCAGTTGCCTTCCACGCGGAGGTCGGGGGTGTGGGTAACCAAAATGTACTAGCATGCACACATGAGGTGGGTTACACTTCCAGGAGTCTCAAGAGGTAGAGTTGTGCGCGGCTATGAACAAATGTTAAGTCGGGCCGCAAAAGATCTGAAAGTCCTTGACTTGGCAGTGTAGTGTAGTTATGCTACTTGCAAACGATTAGTTCAGCCTCGTGGTCAGCCTTCGCTTTGCGGCGCGGGGCAGTTTTGGTTTAGAGAAGAAAATTAGAGGTTAGAAAGGGGTCAAATGAATACACCAGATCGGATGCCGATCTCCGTTATTGCTCGGCACACATATCCGGGAAGATCTTTCTGGTTGTTGGGATTACTGATTGCGGCCTTGGCGGTTTCGCAAGTACCCGTTTTTGCGCAGTTTGCGAGCGGGTCGATCGGCGCCACGGTAACCGACGCCACAGGCGCGGTTGTCCCTGCAGCGAAAGTCGTCCTTAAGAACGAAAACACCAACGCTCTTCGCGACACCGTCACGAACAGCGCTGGGGCCTTTGATTTCCCGTCGATCCTGCCGGCAACATACACGGTCACGGTCACGGCAGCGGGCTTGCAGACCTTTGAAGAGACGGGAATTGTCCTGACGCAAGGCGCGACTTTGCGCCTCCCGACGATCATCCTTCAGGTCCAATCCACTAAGCAGGAGGTTGAGGTGGTCGCCGGCGCCGACGCAGTGGTGCCGACCGACTCCGGAACAGCCAGCCAGACGCTGAACAAGAACATGATTGAGAACATCTCGATCGCCGGCCGCGATGCGGCCGAACTGATCAAGATTATGCCCGGCATGGGATTGGCGAGCGGGCTTACCCAGAGCGAATGGGGGCAGGGATCGGTGGCGACGTCGAGCAATAACGGACCCATCGGCAACTTTTCCGCCCAAGGCGCTCCCCTGTATGGCGGCGTCACAATGACGTCGGATGGCGCGAACCTGTTGGACCCCGGCAATCAGGGGACGCAGACCGCGAACATCAACCAGAACCAAGTGCAGGAGGTTTCTATTCTGACCTCGGCCTACGGCGCCGAATTCGCGAAAGGACCGGTTACGTTCCAGGCGATTGGCAAGAGCGGCGGCGCCCAGTTCCACGGACAGGGCTACCTCTATGCGCGCAATGGCATATTCGACTCCAACGGCTCTTACAATAACAGCCAGGGAGTACAGGCGCCGACGAATAGCTTCTACTATCCCGGCGGCGACTTTGGCGGCCCGGTAATCATCCCAGGCACGCATTTCAACAAGAACCACGACAAGTTGTTTTTTTACGCCGCGTTCGAGTATATGGACCAACATCCGGCCGGCAGCTTGCTGAGCTACTTCGTACCCACGCAGCAAATGCAGCAGGGCAACTTCACGCCGGCGTATCTTAAATCGCTGGGACCCGGCTTCGTCAGCAACATGTACGCCGACTCCGCCGCCCTGAGTTCGACCTTGTTCCCGACCGGCCAGATCCCTGCTACGCAGCTCGATCCGAATTCGGCGGCGATCATGAAATTGATGCCGGCGCCGAACGTCGATCCGGTAACGAATCCGGGTGGCTACAACTATCAGTACTTTAACAACGCGCCCGTCAACCGCTACGAGCTCCGGCTGCGCGGCGATTACAACATCAACGACAAGACCAAGCTGTTCTTCTCCTGGAACCACCAACTCGAACACGACCAAAACCCGATCAGCATCTGGTGGAACCTCAACGGGTCCTTACCCTATCCGTCCGCTCAAAATGCCAACCAGGATTCCAATGTTTACAGCGCGAACCTGGTGCATGTGTTCAGTCCCACGCTGACCAACGAATTCGTATTCGCCGAAGCCACCTTCCTCAACCCGATCATACTCGGCAACCCCGCAGCGGTGAGCCCCAGCGGGATCGGATTCAGCATGACGGGCCTGTTCTCGAACCCGTACACGCCGCAGATGCCCAATACCTACGGCTATACCGCCCAGAGCGCCGGCGCCGTCGGCTTCGGCACGTACTCGTACGGCGAGCCATTCACGCCCGCTGGAGCCAACTCCTTCGGCAAGCTGTCGCAAACACCGCAAATTAGCGACAACGTGACCAAGATCCAAGGCAGCCATACCCTCAAGGCCGGCGTCTACTGGGACTACGCCCGCAACTATCAGACCAGCGGCAATCTGGCGAGTGGGACCGGAGGCGCAGCGAATTTCGATGAATGGGGCAACCAAAGCAGCGGCAACTATCTGGGCAACTTCGTAACGGGCCGCATGACCGGTTTCGCGCAAGACAACGCCGAGGCGGTACAGGACATGAAGTACCACCAAGTTTCATTCTTCATCAACGACCAGTGGAAGGCTACCCGGAGGCTCACTCTGACCGGCGGTCTGCGGTTTGAACACATGGGCAATTGGGTTCCCAACGACAGTGAAGGCGTTGCCGTTTGGGATCCCGCCACATATAACAACACTTCGTCGGCGCCCGGCTGGACCGGCCTCGAATGGCACGGTATCGATTCCGCCATTCCGCTATCCGGTTTCCCGACGAAGACGTTATTCGTCGAGCCGCGCTTCGGCTTCGCTTATGACGTCTTCGGCACTGGCAAGACCGTGGTGCGCGGAGGCGCCGGCCTGTTCCGGTACCAGATTTCCTACAACAGCGCCAGTTCGGGGTACAACCAGCCGCTGGGCCTCGAAACGGAAAGCGTCCTTACCGGCGCCGGACAGTGCTGTGTAGGCTGGAATCAGTTCGCGCAATACGCTGCCGGGCTGGGGGCTCCCGGGCTGGGTACGTCCATCGGTCCCTTAACCATGGGCGACTCCGCGACGCCGAATACCTGGACCTACAACGTGACCGTTTCACAGCGCACTCCCTGGCGTTCCGTCGCGGAATTCCAGTATGCAGGCAGCCGGTCTCGGGATTTGCTGACGAATGGCGGGCAGGGTTTGGGGAACGTCGACGACATTCCGCTGGGCGCCTTCTTCGGAGTCGATCCGATCACTGGCGTCAACTACTCCGCGGCAGGCAAGGTCCCTGTGGGGTATGGCTCGCTTACAGGCTTTCCAAACCTGAACGACTTCTACCCGTACCATAACTATACGGGCATCACGTTGCAAGGTCACGAGAGCTACTCCAACTACAACTCCTTTATCGCGACGTGGCAGAAGCAATCCGGACGTATGACGTTCACCACGAATTACACGTTCAGCAAGAATCTGGGCGTGCGCGACGACAATACCGCTAACGGCAACAGTAACGGCAACGCCGCGTGGCCTTTTAGCGCGGCCGCAAACTACGGCGTGCTGGCCGAGGACCACACCCACATCTTCAACGCAGCCTATGTGTTTAACCTGCCAGCTCCCGTGAAAGACAACAAATTCGTGGGAGGGGTGGTGAATGGCTGGGTCCTTTCGGGCATCACGCAGTTGCAGAGCGGGGCGCCCATTCAGCCGAACACCAATAGCCTCAACGTGGCATGGCCCACTCAACTGCAACCCTCGGACTACCTGGGTACGAACGCAGTGGCAATTACCGAGCCCGCGCTCATCTGCGATCCGCGCAGCGGGCTGAAGTCCGGCCAATACTTCAATCCGTCCTGTTTCGCGCCGCCTACTGGTGGAAGCGACGGCTCGATCATCTGGCCGTTCATCCATGGGCCCGCTTTCTTCAACAGCGACTTGGCGATTTACAAGGACTTCCTGTTCAAGGAGCATCAGAAGGTTGAGTTCCGGTTCTCGGCGTTCAACTTCCTGAACCATCCGCTTCCGCAGTTCGGTTCGGGTGGCACCGCTGACACTAACCTGAACTTCTCGACGTCCGCCGGCGGCCTGAGTCAAACCAACTTGAGCACGCTCACCACAGGTTCTCCGTTCTATAAGAACGAGGTGCCGCGCGTGATCGAGTTCGCGGTCAAGTACAACTTCTAGGCTTCGTCCGCGAGGCTGGAAGCAATCGAGGGGGGCGGCGCAAGCCGCCCCCCTTTTCTTATGTGGAAAGAGCTAATTCAGGACGCCAGGGGCGCAACCGAATGCCTGCTCCGCAAGGTTCCGCACGGAGTCGGCCTCGTATTGCTGTCCTCTGCGGATGTAATTGCCAATCAAGTTGCCGGTGGC
>JBEKTJ010000332.1:0-4882 GCA_049516155.1 Bryobacteraceae bacterium | reverse complement strand
CAAAAGTGGCCGCATGCGCGCCAATGGAGACGATAATCCATAGCACAGCGGTTCCGGACAGCGCGCGCAACACACCTCTCCCTCCTGACATCTTATCTATTTTCGCGTTTGTGCCGGCGGCCTACTCGTGGCGTAGCGCCACCATGAGATCGACTCCGGTTGCGCGGCGCGCGGGGATGTAGCAGGCCGGAAGCGCGATGGCGGGCAGACCGAATCGCACGGCCTGCGAAGGTGCGGGGTTGCGCGGGCGGAAGGAGTGGCGTGTCCGGCGACGATGCTGAAGGGACAGGCCCGGAGGCCTGTCCTACATGAACAGATCCGTGTTCCACAACCGGCGGCCGGCGATGGCGGTGCGGAAAGCCCAGCCGGTCAGGGCCAGGGGCCACGCCATCATGAAGACGGCGCTGGCCATATACCAGGCGGAGGAATGCGAGGTGATGGGCGCGTTCCCGATGTTGTTGTTCACCACGATGGCGATGGCCAACGCCAACACGCCCCAACGCAGGAGCACGACTGCCAGCGCTCCGTAGATCAGGAAATTGGCCGCACCTATCAGCACGGGATAGCTGGGTTCAATGTGGGTCATGGTGAAGGTCAATGCAAACACCGCCGCAGCCACCCATTGGTTGCGCAGCACTACGCGCAGCAGAAAGATCAGGAAGAAAAAGAAGAGCGTCTCGCGGATGGCGTGCGACGCGCCCGCAAAGCAGACGCCCAGCGCGCCGCGGGCTCCCGACAGCACATCGGAGTTTGCCAGGTTGGGGGTCCATTGACCCAGATGGCGCTTCCAAAGATCGAGCAGGGCGTCGACCAGGAGTATGCCGGTACCCGTCGCAGCGCCGACCAGAATATCGCGGCCCACCACGGGATCGCGCACGCGGCCGATCAGCACACTGGACCAGGAGATCAGCGTTTGTGGCCAGCGTCGGCGCACGGACGGTTCGAGTGCGATATAGACTGTCCAGATCACCACACCATAGAAAACCGAGGTGCAAAGGGCCAGCAGGAAGATGCCGAAGGTGCCGAACGATGCCGTCAAGTGCGCGCGCGCCAGCCATAACAGCATCTGCATGGTGAAGAAAAAAGCGGCCGCCCGGAAGGCGCCGCGCCGGTCGCCGCGCTGCTGGGCCAAGTTGCGGCGCGCCAGCAGTGCCGCCCCCAGGCACACCACGACGACCACCACGGCCAGAATAGAGAACGTGACCGTTTCGCCTGACGACGTATTGCCGTTCTCCTGCCCGCTGGGCTGAGTCCATGGGTGCACGATATCGAAGTAAACCGCGTGTCCGTGCAATGAAGCTCCTTCGACGCGCAATGGCCGCTTCCCAGGGCCGAGCCAGGCTGCACGCGAATCGGAAGAGGCTAGCGCGGTCCAGAGCGGGTCGGTGGGCTGAAACTGGGCTATGTTCAATCCGGCGGCATCGAAGAAGGCGCTCCAATCCGTCCTCAAATCGATGGCTGGCGCAGCTTGTTCCGGGGCCAGCCGTTGGGGCGGCACTCTTACGAAATCTTGCAAGCGGCCGGAAGGGTCCAGAGTGGCGCGGATCATACCCGGATCGAGAGGCGGCGGATCGTCCGGCTCGACGACGCCGGGGGTTAACAGGTCGTCGTGGAATTGCAGCCCCGTTAAAGGCGCGGGGCTGGCGCGGTACCAAAAGAGCAGTAGTGGCGGTTTCGAAGCGAGAACCTGATTCCAATCGACAGATTTATTGTTCTTGTTGACGTCGTCCAGGAACGCGTTGTCCCAAACGAAGCCGTACGCGTCGTCCGCAATTGGCGAGGTGAATCCGAGCCGCTTAATCGTATCCTTGGCTTTTTGCGACAGGATCTCCGGAGAGTATTCGGGCCGCATCCGTTCGAGCGCGCTGGAATGCAGAGACAGAATTGCAAACACGGCGATCGACGCCAGCACGGCCAGCAGCAAGGAAACCGCGACTAATGGCGACATGCCTTCGCCCTCGCCGGCGGCCGCCACCATTTCCGGTGAGGGGGTTTCTCCGGCGGCCAGCGCCTCCGCCAACGGATCCCCTCCCGGCAGGGCCGCGGCCACTGCCAGTGCGGAGGCCGGACGCGCCGCCGGCTTCGGCTGCAAGCAGCGCAGGATGACGCGCTCCGCCATGGGATCGAGATCGCGCACGAGCGTGGATGGGCTGGCGGGCTGGCTCTCCTGCTGGGCACGCATGAGGCCGGCGAGCGTGTTCGATTCGAAGGGCAGCTTCCCGGTGAAGATCTCGTAGAGCACCAGCCCCAAGGAGTAAATGTCGCTGCGGGCGGTAACCTCCTGACCGGAAAGCTGCTCGGGCGCCATGTAGGCGGGTGTGCCGTTGCGCACTTCGGCGCCCGCGATCTGGCCAGCGAGGCCGGCGAGGCCGAAATCGGTGAGCAGCACGTGGCCGCGCGCGTCGAGCATTACGTTGGCGGGCTTGAGGTCGCGATGCAGGACGCCTTTTTCGTGCGCCGCCGCGAGGCCCGCACAGAGCTTGCGGGCGATCTCCAGCGCTTTGTCGGCGGGCAGGCGGCCGATGCGCCGCAGAAGCGAGCCAAGGTCCTCGCCATCCACGTATTCCATGGACAGGAAGCAGCCGCCGTCGGCTTCGCCGAGGTCGTACATACGGCACACGTTGGGGTGCGATACCTGGCGCGCGATGCGCACTTCGTTCCGGAAACGGGCCAGGGCATCCGGGTTTTGGGCCACGGCTTCGGGCAGGAACTTCAGGGCCACCGGCTGCTCCAGGCTGAGATCGTCGGCACGGTACACCTCGCCCATCCCACCCTTGCCCAGCATGGCCACTATGCGGTACCGGCCGCCCAGCAGGTATCCAGGCGCGAAGCGGCCCTGTGAAGTGCCCGAGGAACTGCGCGGGCCGGAGGTGCGGTGATCGTGCGATGCAGGCGCGGCGCGCGGCGCGGACATGGCGACGGTCTGAGTAGCGAACGCTTCGCTCTCGACCCCGACGCCGCACGCCGGGCAAAAGCGGGTGTTTTCGGATAAGTCGCTGGCGCAGGAGCTGCATTGGGCCATAAATGTAAGTGTACGCCGCGAGCGTGATGGCCGCGCACTGCTCACGCTACACTGAATTCGTGGCCAGGAACGTAACAATCAAAATCTCGGATGAGGCGGCGCTTTGGGTCCGCCGGAAAGCGGCGGAGGAGAACACCTCAGTTTCCAGGCTGGTCGGCGAGATGCTAATTGACCGACAATTATTGGAAAGCGTTCGAACATTAGAAATCGAACCGCCCGCTGGCCGGCGCAGGCGCGGCCGAACGGATGAGCGGCGAGGCCGTGCGTGAGCGCCATTGATCGCTATCTTGTGGGCTCGAATCGTCTCCTGTATTACGTGAATCCGATGGACGACCGGAACACGCGCGCGCCGTGGGGTTGCTTGGGGGCTTTGTGGATGGCAGGGGCGGGCTGCTTGAGTTGGCAGGTGCTGCACGAGTTTTATTGGAATACGATGCGCAAGATGCGCGTGGAAGCCATGCGGGCGCGCGACGTCGTCGCAGACTGACGCATTGGGAACCGTGGACACCTCGCTGGGACTGATCCAGCAAGCTGGGCATTGGGTCGATTCCGCGCAGCTCACCCGCTGGGATGCCATGATACTCGCCGCTACGCAGCGTTCGGGTGCGCGGTACCTGCTGTCGGAGGATTTCCTGAGGACGTCCAGGTGCTCAATCCTTTCGAGCATGCGGCTGCCGATTTTGGATTGTAGGTCCCGGCTGCGTCATGGAAGAGTAGGGTGTAGCATCACACCTCCACGATGTCAGTCGGAACTTAATATGCTCCGTCAAAGGTGTATAATGCAAATGCTTGGACGGAGTCCTACGGTTTGACTGGGATATCCATAATGTGGGCCACTTGGCCCGCCACAACGTTCGACCTGAGGAAGCCGAGCAAGCGCTCTCAGGCGAAATCGTGGACCTGGATTATCGCGTCACCGCCGACGGGCAAGAGCGCTGGATAGCCATGGGCCGCACGACTGCTGGCCGCATTCTCGTCATCGTTTGGACTGTGCTCGACGATGGCTCGTATCGCCCAATTACGGCTTATCCGGCTGCTAAGGAGCTTGAATCCCTCTACTATCGTGCCATCCAGGGAGAAGGAACCAACTGAATGACAGACAAAGAGCCCATCCCCAAATTCGCCACCGAAGCCGAAGAAGCTCAGTGGTGGTATGAGCAGCGCGACAGGCTCGGCGAAAAGGCCGAAGCGTCCCTGGCCCGCGGCGAACTCAAACCTCGGCGCCTGCCTCCGTCTCCGATAAAAGGGGCAGGGCGACGCACGTCACCACGGAAACTCCACACCGGTCCGACATTCTGAAGTTGGGTTCCGAGCATTTTCCAATCGTAGAATGAGCCTGAAATCGGAACTTGTTTCCAATACAGAATGAGCCTGAAACGGATTCTCGTTTCCAATGGTCAATGAGCCTGAAAAGCTGCCGCTCACGACGGTGTGCTCTGTACGAGTATTCTCCTTTCTGTTGGATGCTGGATCTCTGCCGACGGTGCCTGGTGGACAGCTATCGGACATACGGGTCCACTTCCCTGGAATGTGGATTCGTGTGCCAGCGTCTCAGGGCCGACCAGCGGGAGGCGGGACTGCGCCGCGGAGCTGAGATGGTTTTGGTTTTCCCTCTCATAGGAGGTTTTGGTTTTTGGTTTTGGCCCCGGATCTCTGCGGCGCCGCAGGCCCGACCAACGGGAGGCGGCGATGGTGCGGATCATCGCGGCAGGCTCCGGCATTTGGCCAATAGCTCCAGTTTGGCCTTCTGCATGTGCAGGGCCGCTTCGGTGTCGCTGCGTTGTTTGGACTGCTGCGCCAGCAGATCCGCCGGGATGCCGGGCTTCAAATACTGCTCCCACTTCTTTAGTGAAATCAACT
>JBEKTJ010000331.1:0-6132 GCA_049516155.1 Bryobacteraceae bacterium | reverse complement strand
CGGCACTTGTCCAGGAGGGCGCAACCGGCTACACTGGTAGTTTCGGGGCGTGGCTCAGCCTGGCTAGAGCGCCTGGTTCGGGACCAGGAGGTCGGTGGTTCGAATCCACTCGCCCCGACCAATTATCTCTTGTGTTTTCATGGAGTTCAGGCGGCTGTAGCCTTTTGGCTTGCAGCCGCTTTTTCGTCACTGTGCCCAGAATTGTGCCTACCCCGTGCACTTCGTGCGCGTTCCATCGCGGCCCGAACCGTTTCCGCCTGCGGGTGAACATAACGGCGCGTCGTGGAGAAATCGCTGTGGCCGGCCAAGTACGCCAGGGTGAACGGGTCCATATATTCCGCCCATCGCGTCAGGCAAGTGTGCCGGAACGTGTATAGCGAGAACGCTGCAACCTTGGCAATTCGATACGCCTTCGGATGCTGCTTCTTCAGAGTGGACTTCTCCATGTGCCCGCTTCTGGTCGGCGCGGGAAAGACCCACTCGCCACTGGCGACCGCGCGCCGCATATCCATCAACGCCATGAGCCGCGGTGTGAGGGGGATGGTGCGCCGGGCGTTTTCGGTCTTGCCAAACGGGACGTGAAGGGCGCCATCTCGCACGTGCTCCCACCGGAGCCGGAAACACTCATCGGGCCGCAGCCCGCAGTCAAGCAGCACCGTCGCAACGTCTCGCAGCAGAAACGGGTCGGCCGGCGCGATTGGCTGCTCCCCGCGCATGGTTGCCCGGATGCCCTCCAAAGCACTTAGATAAGATTGCTGAATTGCTTCACCGACCGCGGCGGTGCCTTCCAGGTAGCGTTCCTCTTCGTCCGCGGTCAACACCCGGTCTCGGTGATTCTCGCCAGGGAGCATCGCCACTTTCGGAAGCGCCGTGCTCACCTTGCCCCATTCCGTCGCCAGCTTCTGCATCCGCCGTAATACTTCCAACTGGCGATTGATGCTCGTGACCTGCAGCCCTGCTTCCCGTCGCTTCGTTACGAACGCGGCAATCTTCGCGTTCGTGATCATGTCCAGCGTGGAGTTCGCCAGAGGAGCAAAGCCCGTCAGGTTCTTGATTCCGTTTTTGTAGTACTCCAGAGTCCTCAGCTTATTCTTGAACCTGGATTCGATGAACGGCAAAAAATCCTGTTCGGCAAAATCTTTCAGCGTGGGAACGGGCACCCGGTCGCGGATGCCGACCTCCCCCTTTGCCAGGGCCGTTTTGTGCGCGGCTTCGATCTGCTCGGCCACGCGCCTATTGGTCTGCTTGGGATGGGCATTCCAGGTGAACCTGTACCACCAGACTTGGCCACGCTTGTACACCGCCATCGCTATGCTGCCACCTTGGCCGGCACTACGCCACCGCGCCATTCCGGCGCGGCCGTCTTCCGTTCCGACCACGACATTAGTCGCGTAGTCTTGGTAGAACAGTCAAGTTCCCTTTGGACGGGCTGCGCGCCGTTCCCGGATGGCCTGCGTAGTCGCCGTACGGAGGACCGTCCACGGCCACTTGGCTGGGGCCGAATAATGGCGTAATCGGCATAGGGGCCACCTACAAAACCTACAAAACCCGGTTTTGATGGTTTTGTAGGTTCGCCTATGTCCGAATCCGCAAACATTTTCGCCGGCGCGTGCCAGCCGATCCGGCGGCTGGGGTTTCCCAAGTTCGATCCGCGGGTGCTCATTCCCACACCCTTGGATTCACCTGGTAACGGGTTGACGGACGGCCGCCAGACGGACCAGACTCTCTGTCCACGTCCCTAACCCACTCCGCGTCCTGCAGGACTTCCACCGCCATTCTCACCACCTCAGGAGTGTCGAGGCCGCTCCAGCCTTTTAGGTAAACCTCACGGCAGGAGAAAAAGCCATCTGGTCCAATCTGGCGCTTCTTAAGCTTTTCTGCCAATAACTGGGCCGCCCGCATCTGAGGAGTCGTGATGCACGAATAAATTCGCCGGGCATGAGACTCCAAGTAGTCGCACCACGCCACCGCTTGCCGGGCGTGCTCCAGCGAGATGCGGAGACACTGCTGAGGATCGGTGGCACCCGCTTCCACACCCATTGGTCCTGCCGCGGCCCAATCTGCCAACTCGAACAGCAGGGCCAGAGAAGGCATCAGGCTTCGGTACTTGCTGAGGTGCGACACCAGAGCTGGGTGTAGTTCCTCTCCGCGCACACGTACTTCCAACCTCGCCAGCCACTCAATAAACAGCGCTTGTGCGTCTGGTGCGAAACGGAACCGCATCGGACCTTCGCTGTCCAAGGCCACAAGATTACGGAAAACTCGCTCGGCCGTTGCTTCCGAGGCTCTGTCTGGTGCTCTATCCACATATTTCCAATCTGGTTCAGTGTCCGGCCACACGAGCAATTGGAAACGCTGAATTAACCCATCATTACTGGGTCCGTCCTTGAGCGCATCCGCAAGGTAGGAACGCAGCCGGCCCGGTTGAATGCCTCCCAACATGGACATGCAACAGGCTTCCACATGGATCGTGCCACGCCCGATGCGGTCGATGGTGTGGCCGGTGTCGCCGTTCCAGGCTTGGAGGCAAAATGCGCGTTCCCCCTCACGGCCAGCCCGCTCCAACGTGCTCCACCAACCCGTGAGTTCGTCTCGGATCACCAGGATGCCATCGGGGTTTTCGCTCATGGTCTGATGAAGGGCTTCGAACGTCGCGTCATTTGCAATTAGCCTGCGCAACGTCGGTTGCTCGGGTGCGTCATCGGGCCGGTCCGGTGGGTTTTTCTTCTTCTTCGTGTTTGACTTGAACTGTTCCTTCCATGCTTGGTGCCTCAGATCGTATTCTTCTTTGGCCTGCGCGAACTCCTTCAACGCATCCTCGTGCTCCTTGCGCCATTCAGCCTGAATTTGATTCAGAGGGCGGGTGGCGGCCTGAATCACGGGACTCTTCATGAAGCCAGGCGGCGCGATGATTCCACCCCAGAGGTTCGGCACCACAATCCATCCGGTGTCGTTTGCCTTCGGCTGTATTGTTGCTCGACGGTTCACTGCGCCGGCGAGACCAAGCACCATCACGACCGCCGGGTAGTCCATCGGGACTTGCATGCGCTCGGTGACGTCCCGGGCCAATGGGCGGAACGAAACTGGGAGAAGATCTTCTGAGAACGAAAGCACGCGGGGCAATTCGCCGTGAATCGGCTCTGGGTCCGGCCAATCCTCAAGTCCCACGGCGTACCGGGCTCCGCCGTTATCGCCGGGCTTGTATGTCGCGATGCTCGCGGCCACACGACGCACCTCCGCTTCAGGCAATGGCGGGTCACAGCGGAGCCGATTCTCTTCGAGCAGCGCCGCTTCGATAGCTTCTCGCGACATGCCGCGCTTGCGCATTGTGCCACCGAGAGATGCCAGGTGGTCGTTGCGCTTGCCTCTGGGAACCTTCTCATAAGCGGGCGCCGCCTTGAACTCTGCACGCGACCCGTCGCGCGCGGCCGCGATGTATTCGAGTAGCCAGGCCGGCGCTTCGGCGAGGTTGAGCGATGCTTTCGCGCCCGCGATGCCATCCCACTGGTACACATTGCCGCTCGCATGAATAGAGGGTGGCGCAACCACATAGCCACCATCGCCTTTCAGGTCTATGCCCAGAGCGAGTGCCTTTGGCACGGCGCCGCCGACGTAGCGGAGGTACAGATGGCGTCCACCTCCGCCAGTAATCGCCTCCGCGGTTTCCGGGATTGGACCGCATCGTTCGATGAGTTCGCTCCTGTCTGCCGGCCCACCGTTCCTGGGGTCGCAGTCCACAACCAGAAGGCCGGACGCGGCGCCGGTCGGGATTCCGATGTTGGCATCCGGCCATCGCTTCCACCAGGCTGCGATGCGATCCTGATCCCGCGTGGCGTCCTTGAAGCCGTGAACGGTCCGAGGGTGCTTGCCGGGATTCTGGCAATCCAGATCACGACAGGAGCAGACACCATCGGGTGCACTGTGCAGCGGAAACACCTGGAATCCATGCGCCGCATACCAGCTCGCGGCTTGCAGGAGCTTACGCCCGCTCACCATTCGCCCCTCGCCTTCAGGTACCCTTCAACCGCTTCAAGTGCGGACCGCTCGAAATTGCGCCGTGCCGTGCGGGTCACGAAGTCCAAAACGGGCACGTAATAGATCGAGTCGTCCGGTCGAGAGAACCTGAGGGCGGGCAAGCCGATCCAGGTTTTTCCGCCCGCTTCAATCAACTGGCAGTTGTGAATGATTAACCCGGATGGTAGAGTGAGTGTTAGGAACCCCCGCAGGCCACCGTGATTTAGGGGCTTCCAGTTGGAAACAGTAATCCCTCGATGCCCGCCGCCGGCCGCGGCGGGTTTCGCTTTTTCGGGCATCTCTCACCGCTCCCCTGCGCTGTTGCTCGCCGCCGGCGTCAGTTGCTCGCCACCGGACGGACGGGATTTGAGGAACGCGGATATCGATTCGGGTGTGTAACGTACGCTCGCCCCGATTTTTATCCAGGTTGGTGGGTGGTTCAGAAGCCTTCTGCGCCGGATAGTGGCGACTGAGACTTTGAGCAGCCGTGCTACCTCATGCTCGGTAAGGAGTGTTTCAAGGGTGCTGTTTGCTGTTGGCATTTTCGATCCTTTCGGGTGGCTCAGTTGCCCCCCACATAAATCATACGAACCGAAAATTGTTTTGGAAATTTCCGCAGGCAAAACCCAATACAAAACGAGGCTTGCGGTGAGTAGCCGGGAGTTGCGGAAGTTTGCGGAAATTAGGAGAGAGTTTTCTTGATAAGGTTCTTGCCCGCGATCTCAAGCCGGTATTCGATGGCTTTCACCATCGTGGCGCGGTCCGGCGGGCTTAACCAGGTATTTTGGTTCTTACTCCATCTACGCGGAACCGGGATCTTCTCGTGGTCCGAGACGTCACAGACCTCTGGGTCCGGGGCAGTACAGACACCGTGGTCCAGGGCGTAACCCACATCGTTTAACTTCAAGCGCCAATCCCCGTCAGGGGCCACACGCGCCACAATTTCAGCTACACGCACCGTGCTTCTATGGTCAAGGGGTTTCGGCCCGCGCTTGCGGCCCTTCCCCTTCAATTTCCCCGCGCTCACCGGCGGCCCTGCTTCACCGAGATTCGATTTATCCCCGCTCGCGCCCCCGGCGCCGACCTGGTCCCTCTTCGAGAAGGCACCCGCTCGCTCTTTCCGCTGTCTCAGAACCGCCTGTAGTTCCGCTTTCAGTGCCTCTCGTATTGCGGGTACGCTCTCCTTGTAAAGCGACGATCTAAAAAGGAGTGGAGTTAAGCAAAGCGTTGCGGTGACCGTCTCATTGGCAATTTCATCAAGCTGTTCCGCCAGGAAATCAGGCTGCGACTCGCAGTATTCCACAATTGCCCTGAATGATTCAGCGGCACCAGACCGCATGATTTCGGTCACTCTCTCCGTATTGAGAAAAAACCCGAAAGGTTCGGCTTTGCGTGCGCAGTCTTCTAAAAGCGTTAGTGTCCGCTGCTTGATCTCCTGTATATGCAGAGGCCAGGCGGTCTTTGGTGCGGTCGGTTTGTCCATCGCTCCCTTTCCCTGAATGGAGTAGCCGCCCCGGAGGTCTTCCGGTCTCAACTGCCGCTGCCCAGCGGTGTGAATCTCCACTGCAAACCCTTAATGGCTATCAGTGAATCTCAATTCCAAATAGCCGTTCATCGACCAGCTCCACTAGTCACGATTAGTAACCCTGAGCAACGGTTAACTCCCTATTTTACACGATTTTACAAGCTAGAAAAAGTCACTTATAATCGTGCTTGCGGAGTGCCCTATGCGGATTGACTCGCGACTTCAAATCGTCTATTGGCCCGTATCGAAGCTGACGCGCTACATCAGGAACCCGCGCAAGAACGACGCGGTTGTGGATCGCATCTGCGGGTCGCTCCGCGAGTACGGCTTCGTCAACTCGGCCATGCCCTCCTTGATGGCCCCTTTAAGACGCAAATCGCCACCGATCACCGTCTCATCGGCGTCCGCAAGAATTGGCACGAGATTCCAGCGGAGTTGTGTGCTTCGCTGCTTGAGGGCTAATCATGAAAATTGAAATGTGGCCGGTGGACAAAGCCATCGACTATGCACGAAACGCTCGCAAGATCACCGACAAGGCGGTGGACACAGTTGCCGCGTCGATCAAGGAGTTCGGATTTCGCCAGCCCGTAGTC
>JBEKTJ010000330.1:0-4994 GCA_049516155.1 Bryobacteraceae bacterium | reverse complement strand
CTGAAGTCCGAGCCGGAACTGGTTATCGTTTTCGGCGATGCGATCAAAGGCGAAGCCGTCCGAAGGCTGGTGGACTTTGGCGAATCGCTCGGCATCCCGGTGCAGTACATCTGCCTGGTGGACGATTCGAATTCACGCGGCGCCGTGGATATGGGGCTGCTGCCCGACTCGGCTGCCGGCTTGGCGCTGCCCGAAATATTAGCCGCGCAAGACTTAGATGTATTGTGGGTGGTGGGCGCGAATCCGTACCCTGGTACCGAGCCGCGACCGTCAGGGAGCGGTCCATTCCTGGTAGTCCACGATCTCTTCCTCACCGAAACCGCCCAAGCCGCCGACGTCGTCTTCCCCGCCGCCTCCGCCTACGAAAAGAACGGCACGGTCACCAATGTCTGCGGTGAAGTGCAGCGGCTGCGGAGGGCCGTGGGCGCGATGGGCGCCAAGCCCGACCTGGAGATTATGGGCCTGCTGGCCCGCGAAATGGGCGTGGCCGCCGAGCTGGGCCCATGGATTCCCGATACCGTATTCGCCGAGATCCGCAAGAACGTGCGCGGATACGATGTCCCATTGCCGATCCTGGAAATGGGCGGCGCGGCCCAGACCGCCGCCTTGAACGGACGCGTTCCGCTGGATGGCCGTCCGGAATTGATCCGCTCGGCGCACGAGAATCTCTTCACATCCGGCACGCTAGGGCGCTATTCTAAAGTACTGAACTCCGTGGTGGAGAACCACGGCAATCGATAATGAACTTTTTCCTGCTGAGCCTGATCAAGGCTGCGGTGGTGGCGTTTGTTCTACTCACCACCCTGGCGTACCTGCAATGGGTCGAACGCAAAGTCATCGCACATATCCAAGTGCGCATGGGACCTTCGCGCGTGGGTCCGCATGGGCTGTTGCAGCCGCTGGCGGATGTCATCAAGCTCATCACCAAGGAAGACCTGATTCCGCCGTATGTCAACAAGCTGCTGTATCTGGCTGCGCCATTTTTCGCCGTCACTATGGCGCTGCTGTCGATTTCGGTGATTCCATTCGGCGGGCCGATCCGCATCTTTGGCGACAACACCTGGATGCAGTTGGCGGACCTGAATATCGGCATCCTGTTTGTGTTGGCGGTTTCTTCGGTTAGCGTCTATGGCATCGCGCTGGCGGGGTGGGCTTCGAACAACAAATATTCCTTGATGGGCGGCTTGCGCAGCTCGGCACAGATGATCAGTTACGAATTGCCGCTAAGCATGGCGGTGGCCGCGCCGCTACTGCTGGTGAATACTCTGAGCCTCCGCCAGATCGTGGAGAAGCAGCAAGGCTATTATCTGGGCTTCATCCCGCATTGGAGCATCTTCCAAACGCCCATGCCGCAGGTCTTCAGTTTCATCATCTTTATGATCGCGGCCTTTGCGGAAACGAATCGCGTCCCCTTCGATCTACCCGAAGCGGAGAACGAACTGGTGGCCGGATTCCACACCGAGTACAGCAGCATGAAGTTTGCCGCGTTCTTCATGGCCGAATACTCGAATATGGTCACGGTCTGCTCGATCACCACCACGCTGTTCCTGGGCGGATGGCTGCCGCTGTGGCCGGCGTCGGCCGGATCGAATTTCGTTCCCGCGATTGTGTTCCTGCTGGCGGGTGCGATCGCTCTGTATCACGGGCTGAATCCGGTGCGCCGGCGCGATGGCGTTACACTGCCGGTGGTGGCCGTAGTCTTCTTCTTGTTGGCGGCCGTATTCCTGATCCCCGCGCTTCAGGGCGCACTGCTGCCGCTGTTCTGGTTCGCCGCCAAGACCGGTACACTGCTGTTCCTATTTATCTGGATTCGCGGCACTCTCCCGCGCTTCCGCTACGATCAACTGATGGCCTTCGCCTGGAAGTTCATGTTCCCAGTGGCCGTCCTCAACCTGCTGGTCACCGGCTTGATGGTGGCGCTGTTTTCCTGATATGGACGTTATCCTCTTCCTCATCTTCGCGGCGATTGCAGTGGTTTGCGGCGTCAACGTGGTGGTGCAGTCCCACCCGATTTCGAGCGCCATCTCGCTGATCGGGGTAATGGGATCGCTGGCCGTGCTCTATCTGCTGCTGGGCGCGGAGTTCCTGGCCGCGGCGCAAGTGATCGTCTACGCCGGCGCCATTATGGTGCTCTTCGTTTTCGTGATTATGCTGCTGAATGCCGGCGCGGAGATTCGCCAGGGCCGGGCGTTGCTGGCGCAAGTGCTGGGGATTCCGCTGCTGTTTACTTTCCTGGGGCTGATGCTCTATTTCGTGCAGCACATGTTTCCGGGCACGGCCGATGTGCACTTCGGCGGCTTCCGGCACGGCACGGCCCTCGATGTAGGCCGCGCGCTCTTCACCCAGTATCTGCTGCCCTTCGAAGTGATTTCAGTGCTGATCCTGATCGCCATACTGGGCGCCGTGGTGCTCGCGCAAAAGGAGATGGATTGACATGACCGGTGTGCCGCTCTCCTGGTATTTGATCCTTAGCGCGGTGTTGTTTACGCTGGGCGTCGCCGGGTTCCTGCTGCGCCGCAACGTCATCACGGTCTTCATGTCGATCGAGCTGATGCTGAACGCCGTGAACCTGAGCTTCATCACGTTTTCGTATCAGTGGAAACAGGTGAACGGACATATCTTCAGCTTTTTCGTGATGGTGGTGGCGGCGGCCGAAGCGGCAGTCGGATTGGCCATTATTCTGACCGTCTTCAAGAATCGCTCGACGTTGAATATCGACGATGTAAGTTCGATGAAAAACTGATGACACTCTGGCTCATTCCCGTCCTTCCTCTCGCCGGATTCCTGTTGAACGGGATCTTTGGCCGGCGCTTTTCCAAGCCCGTCATCAATAGCATTGCCATCGGCTCTGTCCTGCTGTCCTTCGCGTGGGTGCTGAAGACGCTGGCCGCTCTGGGCGATTTGAACGCCGCGCACACCGAGCAATACTTCACGTGGATTCAGAGCGGCAGCCTCAGCATCGGGTTCGACTTCACCGTCGACCGGCTCACCGCCATCATGCTGCTAGTAGTCACCGGCGTCGGTTCCCTGATCCACATTTATTCGATCGGGTACATGGCGCACGAGGGCGGCTATTACCGCTTCTTCGCCTACCTGAACCTGTTCATGTTTTTCATGCTCACGCTGGTGCTGGCCGCCAATTACCTGGTGATGTTCGTAGGCTGGGAAGGCGTGGGATTGTGCAGCTATCTGCTGATCGGTTTCTACTTCGATAAGAAGTTCGCCACCAATGCGGGCAATAAGGCGTTCATCGTGAACCGCATCGGCGATTTCGGATTCTCGCTCGCGATGTTCCTGATTGTAGTGAATTTCGGATCGCTGGATTTCGGCGTCGTCTTCACTTCCGTGGCGGGTCACTCGGAAGCGACCTTGACAGCCATCGCGTTTCTGCTGCTGGTGGGCGCTTGCGGTAAGTCGGCTCAAATTCCGCTGTACGTCTGGTTGCCGGATGCCATGGCCGGTCCCACGCCCGTGTCGGCGCTGATCCACGCGGCGACGATGGTAACGGCTGGTGTCTACATGGTGGCACGCTCGTCCGCGATTTACCTGAAGGCGCCGGCGGCCATGGAGGCCGTCGCTATCGTCGGCCTGGCCACGGCGTTCTTCGCGGCGACTATCGGGCTGGCGCAGAACGACATCAAGAAAGTGTTCGCCTACTCCACCGTTTCGCAGCTTGGCTACATGTTTCTCGGCGCGGGCGTGGGCGCGTTTTCGGCGGGCATCTACCACTTGGTAACGCACGCATTCTTCAAAGCGCTGCTGTTCCTGGGCGCGGGCAGTGTGATTCATGCGCTTGGCGGCGAGCAGGACGTGCGCAACATGGGTGGCCTGCGCAAGAAGATTCCGTGGACGTTTTGGACCATGATGTGCGCCTCGGTGGCCATTGCCGGCGTGCCGCCGTTCGCAGGCTTCTACAGTAAGGACGCCATCCTGGCGGCGGCCGACCGTCACGCACCCTGGATGTATTGGGTGGGCGTGGTCACGGCGGGCATGACCGCGTTCTACGTTTTTCGCGCAATGTTTTTGGCTTTCTTCGGCAATTATAGGGGCAAGTCGCATCCGCACGAGTCGCCCTTCGTGATGATCGCCCCGCTGGCGGTGCTGGCGGCGCTGTCTCTGGCTGGCGGGAAGCTCTTCAACGTGCCCGAGTTTCTGGCGCCGCTGTTTCCGCTCGCGCAAGAAAGTAACGACATCGGCCCGGTGGTTGTGTCGGTCGCATTCGGACTCGCGGGCATCGCCCTGGCTTGGCTGTTCTACGTCTTCAAGCCCGGTTTGCCCGATCAAATCGCCGCAACTTTCAGCGGTCTCTATAACCTGATCTACAACAAGTATTTCGTGGATGAAATTTATGACGCGACTGTGGTGACTCCCGTCGTCGCCGGATCGCGCGAAGTGCTGTGGAAGGGCGTCGACGTGGCCGTGATCGATGGCGCGGTGAACGGCATCGCCAATCGCGCGCGCGGCATGGGCGGCCTGCTGAAGCGGCTGCAATCCGGCAATATCCGGAGCTACGCCGCATGGGTGCTGCTGGGCAGCGTGGTGCTCCTCTTCGCCATGGGAGTGATGGGAGGACTGCGATGAACCGGCACTTGTGGGGCAGACCTCCAGTTCTGCGCGGGGACTCCAGGGCCCGCTCTTCAGGAGGCCTGCGATGAACCTGCTCGACATCGTTCTCGCGATCCCCCTGCTGGGCTTCCTGGTTCTGCTGCTGGTCCCCCGCGCTGCCGAAGGCGCCATCCGCGGCGTCGCCCTTGCATTTTCGCTGGTGGCTTTCATCGCCTCATTAGGGCTCGTGGTTCAATACGAGGCCATCCGGCCCGGCGAGCAGTTCGTCACCGACTTCGTATGGATTACCTCGCCCAACATTCATTACCACGTGTCGCTCGATGGCCTGAGCCTGTGGCTGCTGATCCTGGCCACACTCCTCACTCCCATCTGCATCCTGATCTCCTGGAAATCGATTCAGATCCGCGTCAAAGAATTCTTCGCGTTCA
>JBEKTJ010000329.1:0-5052 GCA_049516155.1 Bryobacteraceae bacterium | reverse complement strand
AGGGCGGCGTTGATGGATGGCAGATCGTGTACGGTCATTTGGAGTTCTCCACTGAGCCGGCTGAAAGCCGGCTGCGGGCAGGATTGCCCGCCCTCCAAGGCTCCGCAGCTAGCGTGCGTATATCGTGCAGCAACTTAGGCAGGGCGCCATCTTCCGACGTACTGTAGAGGCCGCGCACCCTGCTGCGCCGGTCCAGCAGCACGAAGCGCGTGCTGTGCACCAGGCTGCCATCCACGTCGCCCAATTTGAAGCCGTTGCGGCAGATAGTTTCGAGGGCGGCCTGACCGCCAGTCAGGAAAAACCAACGGCCAGGTTCGGCGCGGTAGCGGGTGGCATAGGCCGCCAACGCCGCGGGCGTATCGTTCTTGGGGTCCACGGTGAACGAGACCAGCTTGACATCGGGCATGCTTGCGACGGCGCTCTGCACGCCGCGCATTTGCGAGCTCATGCGCGGACAGGGACCGGGGCACGTGGTGAAGATGAAATCCGCCACCCAGATGTCGCCATCGAGCGACTTGCTATCGAACGGCTGGCCAGACTGCGCCGTAAGTTGGAAAGCCGGGACCTGCCAGTAGACCGGCAGCGGCGGCTCTTTGCGGCAGCCCGCCAAAGCGACCAACAGCACCAGTGGGAGGAACAATCTCATGCGTTGCTTACGAGACTCTTCTGGTTTGCGACCACACCCGAAGCCAGCAGCAGCACCACGCCGAAAACCGCTGTAACCAGCAGGCTGACACTAATGCCCGGCGAACCGGAACTGAGCTTCAGCAATCCGTTGAGCAAAGATATGGAGTAAGTCAGCGGGTTCACCCACATGACCACCTTGATCCAGCCGTGCGCGGTAGCCATGGGAAACAGGGAGCCGGATACCATCCACATGGGCACCAGCAGCAGGTTCATGATGGCGTGGAATCCGGATGTGGAAGACATACGCCATGCGATCACGAAGCCCAAGCCGGTAAGCGTGAAGGAAACCAGAAACACCGCCCCGATTACCGCGACCACTTCGGCGATACCGATCGCCACGCCCGCCAGCGGCGCGAATGCGAGAAAGATGAGTCCTTGTATCCAGGCTAGCGTGGCCGCGCCCAGGATCTTGCCCAGCACCAGGCTGGTGCGGGACGCGGGCGAGACCAGCATGGAGAGCAGGAAGCCTTCGCGGCGATCTTCGATGATCGAGATTGTAGAAAAGATGGCCGAGAACAATACGGTCAGAACCAGCGCGCCGGCGAAGAAGCGGCCCAGGTCGCCGGAGCCGGAACCGATCAACAGCCAAAACACGAGGGGCGAGGCGACCACCCCCAGCACGCGGCTCTTCTGTCTCCAGAACCGCACCAATTCGCGCTGCCACAACGTTACAACCGGCAACCAGAAGTTATTCAATCGAAGCTCCAGTCTCGCGCACGAACACGTCTTCCAGGGTCGGCTTGTGCAGCCCTACCGAATCGATCGCGCCAGGAAAAGCCTCCACCACCTCGGTGATGAAACGGTGGCCATTGGCGATCTCCACACGGAGCACGCCATCCACCACCACGGGCTTCAGACCAAAGCGGGTTTCAATCCGGCTGCCCAGCGTGGCGGCATCTGCCGTTTCGGCCGGCTCCAGCACCACTACATCCCCGCCGATGCCCGAGCGCAGGTGCGCGGGCGTCCCTTCAGCCACCACGCGGCCCTCGTGCAGCAACGCCAGCCGGTCGCAGCGGTCGGCTTCATCCAGAATGTGGGTCGTTAGCAATATGGTAACGCCTTCGCGGCTGCGCAGTTCCTCGACGTATTGCCAAAGCTCGCGGCGCGCGCCGGGGTCCAGGCCGGTGGAGGCTTCATCCATCAACAGCACCACCGGACGATGCAGCAAGCCTTTGGCGATCTCGACGCGGCGTTTCAAACCGCCGGAGAGCGTCTCCACGATGTCGTTGCGCCTGTCGGCGAGGCCCAGACGTTCCGTCACCTGCTGCATCCGGTCGCCCAGCTTGGAACCGGAAAGGCCGTGCAGATGGCCCTGCGCGCGCAGATTTTCCGCCACCGTCAGAGCTTTGTCAAGGGACTGCGTTTGGAACACGACGCCAATGCTGCGGCGCACCGCGGCGGGATCGCGCGCGACATCGTGACCGGCCACTTCGGCGCGACCGCCGGTAGGCGCCATCATGGTGGAGAGGATGCGGAACAGGGTAGATTTCCCGCCTCCGTTCGGCCCTAGCAAGCCGAAGATCTCACCCGCTTTGACCTCGAAGTTGACATTCGAAAGCGCCAGGCGAGATCCGTACTGATGACTCAAGTTTTCGGCAAGAATCACAATCCAGGTCTATCCAATAGCATTAACCCGTAGATCAGCGGAAGGTAGAAAACGGAAACCATCAGCACATTGCGGGCGCGCAACATAGTGCGATCCAGCGCCACGCGTACACCGGAATACAGGAAATAAAGGCCGAGCAACAAAGCGCCGACGAGATAGATGCGGCCGGACATGCCCAGAATGCTGGGCACCAGGCTGACGGGTATGAGGGCCAAGCCATACAGCACGATCTGGCGCGCGGTGGAACGGCCGTCGGGCTCGACCACTGGGAGCATGCGGATGCCGGCGCGCGCGTAATCCTCGCGGTACATCCAGGCGATCGAATAGAAATGCGGGAACTGCCACAGGAACAGGATGGCGAACAGGACCCAGGCTTCGTTCGTGATGGAGCCGTGCGCGGCGGCGAAGCCGATCATGGGCGGCATGGCTCCAGGGAATGCGCCGATGGTGGTGGAAAGCCAGGAGCGGCGCTTCAGCGGGGTGTACAGGAAGAGATAGCTGAGTAGCGTGAAGAGCCCCAGCAGGGCGGCCAGCAGGTTTACACCCAGCCAGAGATCCATGAACCCGGCAAGGGAAAGCGCCATCGCAAATGCCAGTGCACGGGAGGGCGCGATGCGGCCGGACGGAATGGGACGGTCCGAGGTGCGGCGCATGCGACGGTCGGCGTCGCGTTCGTACCATTGGTTGAGGGCGGCCGTGCCGGATGCGATCAGCCCGGTGCCGAGGATGGTGTGCAGCAGTCCCCACCACGGGATGGCGGACGCGAAAGCCCACCAGCCGCCGGCCTTCGGCAAGCCGAAGTAGTAGCCGATGGCGGTGCTCATCAGGATGAGCCAGGTGATGCGCGGCTTGGTGAGCTCGATGTAGTCTTTCATTTCCCTCGTGAACAGCGCAAACTAATCCAATTTACCATTGGCCTCGTCGGGCGGCTTGGGCCTAATGAATCCCTCTGCCCAACCGATCGTTCCGTTCAGCTTGTCGCCAATCTCGGCGAGTGTCTGCTCGACATGCGCCATGCGGCGCTCCGAGAGCACAATTAACTCGCTATGCTCTTTCAGTAGGGCCGACTGGCGGCGTTCAATCTCGCCTATCACGATCAGGGTCTCTTCCATGTCGTGGCGGGCCTGCTCCAGGCGCGCGATGCGGCGTTCGTGATCGAGTTGGACTGGATCGTTTGGAACCATCTTGTGAGCGGCGGGCCCCGTGCCCGCCCCCCCATGTTACCTCAACCGCCCATCGCGAAATCCTGCCGCTTGCTCTCCTTTTTCCCGCCTCCTACGATTACTTCTTATACGTAAAATCGATGGTCTTGCTGTCGTTCGCGCCTACCGTGATCTGCTGGTCCATAGTGCCGTAAGTTTCGTGCCACGCTTCCAGCGTGTAGGTCCCCGCCGGCAGATCCTTTATTGTAAAGCTTCCGTCCTCGCCGGTCACAGCGAAAAACGGATGATGCACCACCGCGATATATGCGCGCATCCAGGGATGCACGTTGCACTTGACGGGAATCATCACTTCCTCGCGCGGGAAGCTCTTGGTCTTGGGATCGCCCTTAGGCGGCTGCGACTCGTTCCATTCCTGGTTGATCTTGGGTAGCGGATGGATGTTGTGGTTCGTCGGATCGTCGTTCCGGATGTCGATAGGCTGATTCGTCATCACAGCCAGGACGTGCGGCGTATACATACAGCCCTTCTGATCGATGGCGGCGTGCGCCGTAGGCGTTGGCCACGTCTTACTGGGCAGCCCGGCCTTGATCCACACGAAGGTGTAGCGCAATGTGCCGTTACTATTGAGCATGACCGTCTCGCTCTTTTGCGGCGTGGAATGGGCGCGTTCGCAGGCCGGATTGGCCGACATGTCGATGTTTCTCACGGCGGGCTTCGCACCGGAGAAGACGACCTTTCCGGTGACCGTGGCGGCATCCGACTGAGTGGCCAGGAGCAGAGCGAAAACCGCTCCGCACGGGATTAACAGACTCTTCATGAACAGCTCCTTTATCGAATGGGGTGCTGGTTCTGGGTGCACCTTACCTATTGTGCTGCACCGGCACTCGCCCGCAGGCGAGTCAATTCCTCCGGCGTAAACTGGAACATGTATCGTACCAACAATTGCGCGTGGTCCTTATTGTAGCCATTGAAACTAGCCGGGGTGGGACCGGCGAACACCATTTTGTCGCCCTCTGGCCGGAACAACCCTGAAGGCATCGCCGTGCCCGGACTCATCATGGCCGGGTCCAGCATCCAACGCCGCGCCCAACCGGGCTTCAGACGCTCCTTCGCCAACAGGAAATTCGGCGCGGTAGCGTGCGCATCGTGTTTCGGATCTCCGGTGGCATGGCACTTCAGGCAGGGCGCGCCTTCGCTTGAGAACAACTGCCGCGCCATGGTGCGCTCCTGATCGGATAACGGCTCCAATCGGTCGGCGATATAGGGCGCGGCTTGCGACGACATGGCGGCGAAGAATCGCACCAGCTTTTGAATCTCTCCATCGGAGAAATAAAACGTAGGCATGCGCGCGTGCAGGTAGCGCCGCACGCCGTCGCGATCCATCTCGTCCGGCTTCTCGGTCAGCGACGGATTGTTCAGAAAACCCATCAGCCATTGCGGATTGACGCGCGCGCCCTCGCCGATCAGCGTCGGCGGGCGTTGATCTTTCCAATCGGGATCCTGATAGCGCGGCAGCGTCATGAATACGGTGGTCTGTCCGACGTGCACCTGATGGCATCCCATGCAGTTGTATTTACGGACCACCCACCAGCCTTC
>JBEKTJ010000328.1:0-5960 GCA_049516155.1 Bryobacteraceae bacterium | reverse complement strand
CGGCGGATGTGTTGCTCTCGAGTGGCCAAGGTCAGGCAAAATGCGCGATTCCCGTGTGTGTCAGTCGTTTCGCCGACCAATCGGCCGGGCATCTGGCGGGCAAACTTTTCGCGTGTGGCGATGATGCCCGCATACGGTCCACCGTAGCTCGGCGGGATGGCGAACGATTGCAGTTCGCCCGCAATGATATCGGCCTGCGGCGGTTCCAGGATGCCGAGCGAAACCGCCTCCGCGAAGCCCATCACCAGCAGCGCGCCACGCTTGTGTGCGATTTCGGCGGCGCGTTTCACGTCCTCTATCACGCCGAAGAAGTTGGGCGATTGCACGATCACTGCTGCAGTCAGATCGTTGAGCTTGCGCTCCATATCGTCGAGGTCGGCCGCCCCGGTTTCGGGATCGTAATCGAACTCCGTAATCGGCATGCCCTGGTTCTTCGCGTAAGTTTGCAATACTTCCTGATACTCCGGATGCACGCTGCGCGCCACCAGCAGTCCGCCTAGGGCGGCCTCCGCGAGGCCGGTCGAGCCATCGTACATGGAGGCGTTGGCCACGTCCATACCCGTGAGCTGGCAGATCATGGTCTGGAATTCAAAGATGGTCGTCAGGGTGCCTTGCGAGATTTCCGCCTGATAAGGCGTGTATGACGTAAGGAACTCGCCGCGCGCAACCACCGTATCCACCAGCACCGGACGGTAGTGCGCGTACACGCCCGCGCCCAGAAAGCTGGCGTAGCCGTTAGCGTTCCGGTCTCCGCGCCGCCGGAAATAGTCGACGATCTCGTATTCGGAAATGCCTGGCGCAAGTTGCAGGGGCCGTTTCAGCCGGACGGCTTCGGGAAGGTGCGTGAACAGATCCTCGGGGTTTTCCACGCCGCAGGCTTCCAGCATTTCGCGGCGCTCGGAATCGGACTTCGGAAGATAGCGCAATCGTTTATTTTTCCGCTCCTATATAGGTTTGATACTCGGCCGCGGAAAGTAGATTCGCCAACTCGCCGGGATTGCTCAAACGGATCTTCACCAGCCAGGCGTCGCCGTGGGGGTCCTCATTCAACTTTTCGGGCGCATCGGCCAGCGTATGATTCAAATCGACGACTTCGCCCGATACCGGTGAGTAGATATCCGATACGGCCTTCACCGACTCCACCGAGCCGATGGTCTTCCCCTGGTCGACATGTTGGTTGGGCTTCAGTGTTTCTCTGCCGTACTTGAAGTCCACATAGACGATGTCGCCCAATTCGTGCTGGGCGTGATCCGTGATGCCGATGGTGCCCGTATCGCCTTCTACGTGCACCCACTCGTGTTCCTTGGTGTAGCGGTAATTTTCGGGATACATTTATTTGGCTCGCTTGTAGAATGGCGTTTCCACGGTGACTGCGGCTACCGGCTGGCTGCGGATGACAACCTCGATGGCGCGGCCTACGTGAGCCTCCGCCACGGGCAAATAACAAAGACCGATGTTCTTGTTCAATGAGGGCGCGGGCGATCCGCTGGTTACCCAGCCGGCTGGCGCGTCATCCACCAGCACTTCGTAGCCGTCCCGCCCGATGCCGCGGCCGCACATTTCGAATCCAATGAGCTTGCGCTGGATGCCTTGTTCGTTCTGCTTCGCCAGTGCGGCGCGGCCCACGAAATCGCCTTTATCGAGCTTCACGATCCAGCCCAGGTCGGCTTCCCACGGCGTGATGGAGGCGTGAATTTCGTGACCATAGAGCGCCATTTTAGCTTCCAGGCGCAACGTATTGCGCGCACCCAGCCCGCATGCCTTTATGCCGAACTCTTTGCCCGCGTCCAGGATTTCGTGCCACAGACGGGGCGCTTCCGCGGGGGCAACGTAGATCTCGTAGCCGTCTTCACCGGTATAGCCAGTGCGTGCGATGCGGGCCGGAGTGCCCGAGACGGTACCGTCGATGAACCAGTAATAACGGATGGCGGCCAGATCGGTTGCGGTCAGCTTCTGCAGCGTGGCGCGCGCGTAGGGACCCTGGATCGCGATCTGCGCGTAGTCGTCGCTCGACAGGCGGACCTGCGCATCGAAGCGGTTGTGCGACCGGATGTGCTCGTAGTCCTTCTCCTGATTGGACGCGTTGACGCACAGGAAGTAGTGGTCGTCGGCGACCTTGTGGACCAGCACGTCGTCGACGAATCCGCCATGCTCATAAAGCAGTCCCGAGTAATGGATCTGGCCCGTCTTTAGGCGCCCGGCGGCGTTGGTGGTGACGTAGTCGGTGAGTTGCAGGGCCTCGGGACCGGCGATGTCGATCTCACCCATGTGGCTCACATCGAAGACGCCCACGCTGCGGCGCACGGCAAGGTGTTCCTCAACCAGCGAGGAGTATTGCACGGGCATGTCCCAGCCGCCGAAATCGACCATTTTGGCGCTCATCGCGCGATGGGCGGCGTTCAGGCAGGTGGCTTTCAGCGCGGCGGTGGCGGGCATCAAACTGGTACTGTAGCACGGGTATCAGGACATCGGGATCAGTTGCTTCACGAGCCGGCAATCGATGGAGTCGGCCCAGGCCCTTGTCGCCAGTGTCCGCTCGTCCTGCGTGATCAAGATGCAGTTGTTCCGGGCTGCAAGCTCGATCAGGCCGGTATCGGCGACCCCAATATCTAGCAGGCGTTCCTTCAGTTCACTTCGGCCTGCCATCTCCAGCAATCGGATAAGTTTCTCGTCAAGTCCCCACTGCGTTAACAGATCGATGCCGGTGCGCCAGAAGGTTAGGTGGTCATCTCCACTCAGCTTTAGGCGGGTTTTCGCGAGGCCTTGTATCTCGGCGATTACGTGCGAGGTGGTGAGCTTCTCCCGAATGGAGGCAAGAAGGTTCAATCCTCAAGAAATGACTCAAGGGATGGCCGCCGCCTACGCTCCCTCCGATAGTGCAGAACGAGCGCGCTGAGAAGCGGGCCCGAATCGATAACAGCTTTGCGAATGGCGCTCACGAGAAAGCACTGGCCAGGCTGCCCAACACATAGGGAACGTCATGTTCCAATGACAGTTTGAGGCGAAGCTCCTTCAGACGACGCAATAGGCTTTGGGTTGAGCCTTCCAAACGCTCGCCCGCCAATAGGAGGGATTTGTGGTGCGGATGGATGGCCGGCTGTGCAAGACTGCCGATCAGAGCAGCTCGGTTTCTGTTCCAGAATTTCGACGTTGTGTAGTAGTCAGGCAGTTCTTGCACATTGTTGACAACGTATTGCGCGATTAAATTATAGCGGTCCTCTAGAGGGTACGCTCCAATGATGTCTTTTATGTCTACAAGTCCTGTTGTCGTCAAGGCCTCGGGGTCCCAAAACCTGTCACAGAGGCCAGTGAACTCCTGCGAGCTCGTCAGAGCGTCGTGCAACACGGCGGCACTCCCAAATACAGTCGCAACGCCGTCATCATGTGACTGAGTCATCGCCTTAATCTCCGGCTCCAGGTCACAAATTTGCTCAAGACTAGCTACGGCGGAGCGCTCCAGGTAGCGCGATACTGGCCGGATCAGTTCCAAGCTCGGTGGCCGGAATCGCCAAGTCCAGTTTTCCTTGGCTGCAAGCGCCATCTCCGATTCCACCGAATCGATCAGCGGATTGATGACCGTGTCGAACCAGGCGCGGACGATTCGGGGTCCGATTCTGGCATTGAGCGGTACTGACGCGCTGCCCTCTGCATCCAGCTGCCGCAAAAGTCTGCCTATCTCGGGCTGTGGCACACCCTGCCACGCAAGCAGTTGACAGGCTTCGTCGCGATTGAGCATTGCCGCCGGCTGCGTGAAGCCCGATACCGCGTCTCCGTTTCGGTTCCCGTCATAAACGGCATACCTAGGCAATCCGTCAGAGCCCGGCCTGCTCTCAAAATGGAGAAACCTGGGAAACACACTCTCATCGTAGCAGACCGGATGGAACGTGTTAGACTGCGCAACCCAAGCGGTGGCCCGGAATCCCAGGCATAGCCGCCCCTGCCAAACGTGTCCTCCCTGGCACACCAAAACGCCGTTACCACACCCCAGGCACCAGTGCCCACGTCTCCCGCCGATAGCTCTCATATTCCGCGCCGAATGCCACCCTCAGGTTTGCCTCTTCCAGCCGGATCTTGCGCCAATAAGCGAACATAGCCATGGCCCAGCCAACCACGGCCAGCCACTCTCCCGTGAGGATCGCGATGCCCGTGTACATCGCCAGAAGACCGGTGTAGATGGGGTGCCGTAGCAGCCTGTACGGGCCCGAACGGATCAGTTGATGGTCGACCTTGATCGTAATCTCGCCGCTCCAATTGCGGCCGAGGTGGCGCCGCGCCCAGATCGCCAGAAACAATCCCACCGCCTCGACCGCAAGTCCGGCCGTCATGATCGAAGGAGATGCCGGCAGCAATCGGCCCAGTCCGCGGATGGGGGCGATTTCCAGTATCAAAGCCGCATTCGCCATGAAAACATGAACCGCGCGCGACCCTTTGGATTCCGAAGTTTTTGCCGGGGCTGCCTTCTTGGCTTCGATCTCCCAATAGAGGCTGAACACCACCCAACCAAGGATGCCCGCAACCAGGAACCGGCTATGGGCTAACAACGCTTGGTCCCGCGCGGATGGGGGGATGAGTGAAAAATCCTGAGTGCGCGTCGCCAAGACGCCGATCGCTGCGCCGCACGCGGCCGCAACCATCACGACTCTTAAGCGGTGCTTCATAACGTCCGTTTATATTAACTTACGACGCGTTTCCGACAAGCCGGCCCGTTTGTTCGACTTGCCGGCCATCTCAACTTGGGCAGTTGGTCAGTTTGGATTTTGGAGGGCGGCCAATCTTGGCCGCAGCCGCCTTTTTAGGCGGCTAGAGCCGGCTGAAAAAGCCGGCCGCGGGCAGAATTGCCCGCCATCCAAATCCAAGTTGACCCGCTTACCCAACTTTCCAGTCCTTGTGGCTCCGGCAATTCTGCGGAGCGACGGCTTTCACCCGATGACCACCACCTTCTGGTTCGAGCAATCGAGGCACAGCTTGCGCGCCGTTTGCCATCGCCGGAACAAAATTTCCCCGGCGCCGATTACGGCGGGTATGCCCAATTCGCCGGCCCGGATCGCCATGTGCGAATTGGAGCCGCCGAACTGGGTTACGAATCCGGCGATATCGCGCGTGAAAATCCAGTCGAAGCCGGGGTCCGCGCTGGGCACGAAAAGAATCCTTCCGGCGAAGCTCTCCGCCGGGTCGGCGATTGAAGCGACCGGCGCCGTCACGCTTTTTCGCGTAATGAAATTAGGCTGGCTCGGCGGCAGGTGAAATGCGAATACTTCCGCGGGCGACGCGACGATCGGCGGAAGCACCAGATTCCGCGTGAGCGCGTGACGCTCTTTGCCGTGTGCGATACTCTCCAACAGCGCCTCGCGCACTGAACCGCTTTCGCTATAAAGCGTGCGCACCACGTCATAGTTCAAAAATGCGCAGTCTTTAGCCGCTATGCCATCCTGTCCCAATTGCGCGATCAGCGACAGTGCGTGGCTCAGGCTTTGCGAGAACACGAACTTCGCGTATTCGCGGCCCTCTATGCCGGCCTTGATGAACTCGATCAAACTCAAAACGTCGATATCGAGATAGTGTTCCTTCAGAAGCTGCTCGATGCGTCGCAACTGCTCGATCGAGAGCGCGAAACGCGGCGCGACGGGCGCGGCCGGACGGGTGCTCGACCAGTCGAAATAGAGATCGGGCGCTTCGTCGTAGCGCGGGGACAGGATGTCGTAGGTCCCCGGCCGCAGGTGGCCATAGCGCGCCAGGAAGTCCGCCTTCGGAAGTTGCGCGAAATCGCGCCCGATGCGGGACCCGACGGTATCCACACTGGCCATGAACGCAGCGCCCTCTTCGGCACTGAGAACGCCCGCTTCGATCAAGGATTGGAGCATCTGAACCGCTATGAAACCCGCCCGCGCGAGACCGGCGAATGGCAGCGTACCGTAGCGTTTGCAGTCCTCGATCAGCCAGTAAATACGGCTGATCTTGTC
>JBEKTJ010000327.1:0-5070 GCA_049516155.1 Bryobacteraceae bacterium | reverse complement strand
TGGCGCATCGGAATTCCATTATGCATGTTGAAATGGAATAGTAACAGATCGCATTGTCCGGAGGGGATCTAGCAGGCGTGGACGTGCTTGCGAAATTCGGCAAAGCGCGGACATCGCTCCGCGATCTTGTCGAGATCTGCCTTGGACGCGATCTCTTCATAGACTTTTTCGTCATCCGGTAGACCTGCCTGGGACAGCATTGCGCGGAGCGGCGTCTTCGGGTCTATGATTTCTTCCAATTGCTTGTTGATGGATTTGACGGGCCGCGTGCGACCCCGCGAGACAGCAACCTTGCTTACAGCTTGCTCGTCCGCGAGGAGCCATGTCTCGACCATACAACGGGTCGCGTAGAAGTGGACTGGGAAGGTCGGTACAAAGCCTGATGCATTGAGGCGGTCGTTTAACCCCGCCTCCGCCGCCTGAGGTTCCTTCCGGTCGGAGTCACGGATTACCAACGCCTTGTCTATGCGATGCTGGTATTGAAAATATTTCATCCATCCCACAAACTTGGTTAAGACCGCGGGAATGCCGCCACACGGGCGCGCGATCACACCGTCCACGTCGGGCCGAATCCGTGTGATTATCACGGGATAAACTGCAGCGTCACGCGGTCCCTCGACGACGATTCCGAAGACGCTCATTCCTCGCCAAGCGCTCCCGCAAACATCAGGTCGCCCAAACCCAATTCTTCGTCCTCGACCAGCTTCCGGAGGTGCGGTTTATCATTGGGCCTGATCAGTTTTGTCTCGCCCTGTCGTTTCTCAACCCATAGGATCTCCTCGATCTTCATTTGATCGATCACGTGCGGCGAATGTGTTGTGAAAACGACCTGCAAAGGCGGAACGCCACATGCGACGGCTTCCTGCTGCACCTGCCGCAGCAATGCAACGAGTGTCTCGAACAGTTTGGGGTGCAAATGATTCTCGGGCTCTTCAATGAGCATGAGGGTGCCGCGCAGTTCGTCCGGGGCGAAGATGAGGGAGAGATAGGCAATGAAGGCCAGTTCGCCATCTGACATCTGGAAGAGCGGTGTGGGACGGATTAGCCCCCGCTCCTGCGAAGCCAAGTACACCGTTCCGTGCTGCGTCGGCCACGTCAGGAGTTGGCGGATCTCTGGAAAGACATGCCGGGCCACGTCCTCAATTCGGGCAAACGCCTCTGGATAACGGGTCTGCAACAGCATCAGCCGAGCAGAGAGGTTTGATCCCTGCGAATCGAGAACATTGGCGCCTGTCATCTGATTTGACTGCCTCATGAGGCTAGGGACCAATTGATGAAATAGCCAATTCTGGACAAGCGATTTGAAAGGGTAGCCTATCCAGTTGGGAGGCGCCAGTTCCAACCCCGATCTGTCCGCGGGGACCATTACGAGTTTCTCCGAATCGGCGTTTTGGAGCCAGCGTCCCCTGCCCTCATTAACGATGAGCTGGTGAGTCGTGTCGCCCGTCCATAGCGCCAGCGTCTCCTTTTGAATGCTAGCGTATCCACCGGCGCCGCCGACGATTTCGAGTTCGTAGACAAACTCCTTGTCGAGGGCGGGAGGCTCTAAAAAGTGCACGGACATCGAAAGCACCCTATCCTGGTTACCCTTCCATAGGACCTCGTCGATGCCTTGCCGCCCGGCCAGAGCGCCTAAAAGCCCGAAAGTTGGCGACCAACATTCGTACAGGAAGCGGAACAAGTCGAGGATGTTGCTCTTGCCTCCCATGTTTGGGCCGACCAGTACGTTCAGCGGGCCAAGAGAAAGGTCAACGTTTCTCAGGCTCTTGAAATTCCGCGCGCGCACATGCGTAATCATAAAGACACGAATCTATAATACCCCGCTCGGCCTTGGCCCGCAGGCCCCCGATAAGATCGACTCCAGCATATCCGGAATCTCGAACACCGCGCGATTCGACAACCCCGCGGCGTTGGCGCGCATGCGGGCATAAGTGGACGGCTCCAGCAACTGATCGACGGCCGTGGCGATCCCGCGGAAATTGCGTACCACCAGCCCCACGTCCTGCTCCCGCACCCATTCACAGTTATAGCGCTCCTGCGGCAGGTTCCAGGCATTACGCTCCACGATCACCGGCAGTTTCATGGCGATCGCCTCGCTGATGCTGCCGGGCCCCGGTTTGCCAATGAAGAAGTCCGAGAGATGCATATAATACGGCACTTCGCGCGTAAAGCCTTCCACAAACATCGGAATCCGCGACGACATGGAACGTAGGGTTGCCGCCAGCTTCTGGTTGCGGCCGCAGATTACGATCAGTTGCAGCGGCCGCGCCGCGGCTTCCAGGCGGCGTGCGATTTCCAGCATCACCGCGGAGCCTTCGCCGCCGAACAATACCAAGCCGGTGGGCCACTGCGGATCGAGCCCAAGGCGTCGCCGCTCGGCTCTCCGATCGGCATCCATCGGCTCGTAGAATCGCGGGTTCAGGACCATGCCCGACGTGCGAAAAACACGGCTCGTCGCGTGTCCCAATTCCCGCGCCTGCCTCACCGCGCGGTCCGAGCCGCAAATCACATATTGCTGCTGGCGCTCCATCCAGAAATGCGGCGGATAGTCGGCGATATCCGTGAGTAGGGTCACCAGCGGCGTGCCCGGCAGCGCGCTCTCCAGGCTCAGCTTCAGCGCGCGATTGAAATTAGGAATCAACGACACTACCATGTCCGGCTGCCCGGCGCGCCAGAGATCCCGTAACAGCCCAACCAGCGCGGGCTGAAACATACGGATGACAACGTGTAATCCCTTCAAAAGTTCGCCAGATCCCAGAGTCCAGCCCTTCTTCAGCAGCAGGTTGTAACAGTCCTGCAGCCGGATGCCTGTAATCCGGCGGAAGATATCGAGGCTATCGAGCTGCTCCTGCAGGTTCACCATGCGGATCTCCCACGGCCGGCCTTGTTGCGCGATCACCTGTTGCAACGCCGTGGCCGCGCTGCGGTGCCCGCCACCCGCGTCGAAGTAGATGAAATCGAGCTTTTTCATACTTCTTTCATACCATCGAACCTTTTCATACTTTTGATTTCATCAAGCTTTCGCATAAATGTCATGTTCTTGTAGGATTATGGGACTATAAATTAAGGTGGGATGGTGTTAGAGTTCATCACGGCGCGCGATTACAGTCTGATGCACCGCGTGCATCGGTGGCCGGCGCCGCGCTGGATCCGCGTTTGGATGATCTGTGCCACGCGTGGCGGCGATGGCTGGCTGTGGTACGCCATGGGCCTCGTCATCCTGCTGTTCGGCGGCCCCACGCGCTTCGCGGCGGTAGGCACGGCGGCTATCGCGGCGGCCCTCGGAATCGCGGTGTTCCTTTCCCTTAAGAAGCGCACCAACCGCAGACGCCCTTGCGCTATCGAGCCGCACTGTTGGGCCAAACTGTTACCCCCGGACCGCTTCTCTTTCCCCTCCGGCCATACGATTACCGCTTTTGCGGTGGCGCTCTCGCTGGCGGCTTTCTATCCGGGCCTGCTCGCCGGATTGCTGTTCTGTGCCGCGAGCATCGCACTCTCGCGCATCCTGCTGGGGATGCATTTCTTGAGTGACGTACTGGCGGGCGCGCTGATCGGCTCCGTCCTGGCATATGGCACAGTCTGGCTGATGCGGTAGAGGGTTGCGGCGGCAGGAGTTAGAATCTTTATATGCTCTGCCTCCGCCACTTTTGCCTGATCCTGGCCTGCGCCGCAACACCGGCCTTGGCTGCTCCGCCACAATCCGCCCCCAGTATGGACCTGCGCTTCGACCGCCTGACGAGCGCCCTGACGCTGCTGGGCGACAGCGACCGCAAGATCGTGGATGAGGCGGTCCAACTGATCCGCGAAGGCGAGCATGTAGGCGCGCTGGCGCGGCTTTCCACGCTGACCCATTCGAATCCCGACAACTCCTCGCTGCGCATTCTTATGGCCTATGCGCAGCTTCAACTCGGCAACCTCACCGGCGCGCTGGATGAGGCCAAGAAGGCGCACGATGCGCCCAACGGAAACAGTTACCGGTGTTACTTCCTGGCCAAGATCGCGTTCCTCACCGGCGATAGCGTCACCTGCCGGCGGGAACTGAATCACGCGAAAAACGCGGGCGATATGCCGGAAGAGGTCCGCCAGTTGCAGAACGATCTGAAGAAAGCCAAAGCCAAGAGCTAAGTCCAATCCTGTTACAATCGCCCTATGTTTAGAGGATTGGAGCACACGGCCATCGCCTCGCCCGACCCCCGCACTCTGGCCGAGTGGTACGCCGCGCATCTGGAATTCGTGATCAATTACGAGTACGCTGGCAACTATTTTGTGCGCGCGTCGAACGGCACCATGCTGGAGATCATTCCCGGTAAAGGCACACTGACGCCGCCGCAGTTTGACGACCCCGGCATCCGCCACCTGGCCATCGACGTGGACGATTTCGACGCCGCCCACGAGCGCCTGAAGGCCGCTGGCGTGCGTTTCCTGGGCGAGCCCATGAACAGACAAGGTAACCGGCTTTTGTTTTTCGCGGATCACGACGGCAACATCCTGCATCTGATTCATAGGGAAAGGCCGCTACCCTAATCTTGTGCCGAGCCGGGTCTTCAAGGCTTTTCATTACCGCGAATTCCGCCTGCTCTGGTTCGGCGCCTGCACTTCGTCGATCGGCACCTGGATGCAGGTTGTGGCGCAGAGCTGGCTGGTCTTTTCGATCTCCAAGTCCGCTTTCATGCTGGGCCTGGATGGCTTCCTGGGCCAAATTCCTATCGTGCTGTTTTCGCTGATCGGCGGGGTGATCGCCGACCGCATCGACCGCCGGCGCGTGCTGCTGGGATCGCAGTACGTGCAGATGACGTCTGCCTTCCTGTTAACCCTGCTGATCGCGTTCAACGTAGTGAAGGTCTGGCACATCCTGAGCCTGTCTTTCGTGGTCGGCTGCGCGCAATCCTTCGGCGGCCCCGCCTACTCGGCGCTGGTGCCCATGCTGGTCGAAAAAGAGGATCTGCCCAACGCCATTGCGCTCAATTCCATCCAGTTCAACTTGGCGCGCGTGATTGGACCCGTGCTGGGCGGCTTGGCGCTAACGGGGCTGGGCGCTGCCTGGTGCTTTGGACTGAACGGCCTGTCGTT
>JBEKTJ010000326.1:0-5470 GCA_049516155.1 Bryobacteraceae bacterium | reverse complement strand
ACACCCGCGGATTTCGCGCGCACTTTCCTGCATTCCGAACTGGGTCCGGTAACGCTGGATCGCAACCTGGCGCTGTACGCCTGGCATGGCGATCATCACGTGGCGCATATCACCGCACTACGTGCACGCATGGGATGGGCTTTACTCGGCTTGGCAGGATCGGCCTAACGCACGCCGATTCGAGACTCTCCCGCGTCCAACGGGCACGGCCGGGCCGCTATTCCAGCCAATCCTCCAGGCCCCAGCTTAGGCAATTCGGTTGTGCTCTCCGCGCAACCGGATTCCCCGGAAGAATTGCGGAAAAAGCCGATCGAATTGTGCCGGCAGGCATTCACAAGCCGAAGCACAAAATATTCGGCCGCTACCGCCACATATTGCTTTCCCGCCACGCTAAACGTCATCGGCGAAGCCTTCATTCGCACGTTCGTTGCAAAGTGCCATAGGGTTTCGCCCGATCGCGCGTCAACCGCGTCGAACCCGCCGTTGGGCTTACCATAGAACACCAGCCCGCCGGCCGTCGCCAGCACGCCCGACCATGACTTTGCCTTGGCCGGACCCGGCTGAGCAATTTCCCAAACAACGGCGCCGGTCTCGATGTTCACCGCCCGCAGGTACCGCTGCCCGGTTTGATCCGGGTAACCCATCAGCTTTCCCACACACTCTTCAAGAGCCAGGAAGTAATAAAGGCGAGTCGCTGGACTGTAAGCCGTCGAGCTCCAATTGGCTGCGTCGTCCGGACAGCCTCGCGGGTTCTTCAATTGCGGCCGCCCGTCCGCCCCGATCCCCGACGCCCAATCCACGCGCCGCAGGAATGGCGCGGCCAGTAACAAGTCTCCCGTCACCCGGTCCAGGACATAGAAGAATCCGTTACGATCCGCATGCAGCAGCAGCTTGCGTGGCTTACCCATATACACGGCATCTACCAACACGGGCGGCTCGGTGGCGTCCCGGTCGCTCACATCGTGTGGCGTAAACTGATAGTGCCACTTCAGCGCGCCGTTAGCGGGATTCATCGAGAGTATTGAATCGGTGTAGAGATTGTCGCCGCCACGGTCTGCGTCTTTCGAATCGGGGAATGGATTTCCCGTGGGCCAGTACAGCGTGTCCGTTTCCGGATCGTACGATCCGGTGAGCCAGGTGGAACCGCCTCCCATAACCGGCTCGCTGCCTTGCCAGGTTTCCGATCCCGGTTCGCCGCGGCGCGGAACGGTCCAGTGGCGCCATACCAGTTCGCCCGTGGCCACCTTGTAACTTGCCACGAATCCGCGAATCCCCTCGTCGGCGCCGGACACACCCGCAATCACCGTGTCATTCACCACTAGCGGAGCCAGCGTGCCTCCGTAGTGTTGCGGCTCGTCTGCCAGGGTCGTTTCCCAAGCCAGGCTCCCCGTGGCGCGGTCGAGCGCGAGTAACTGTGCGTTGTCGGTGACGAAGAAGACCTTGTCCTCGCGAATGGCCACGCCGCGGTTGGTCCCTAACGACGCATCCCCAACGAGTCCGGGCGTCTGCGGGCGCGCGTATTTCCAGATTTCCGCGCCCGTGAGTGCGTCGATGGCATATACCTGGTTCGGACCCGTGACATACATCACGCCGTCGGCTTCGAGCGGCGTGACTTCCAGACCAAAGTGCGGAATCGGAAACAGCCACTTCAAGTGCAGCCCGCCTACACTGGCTGTATCGATCTGCTTCAGTTCGCTATAGCGGTTCGCGCTGAGACTGCCGTTGTAAGTCAGCCAGTCACCAGGTTGCGGATCGCGCCAGTTAACCCTCCGGCTTATGGTCGCGACGGCCGGCTGCACACCCGCGTTGATCTCGTGGATATATGCCGCCACTGCATCGAGCGCCGCGGCGGGCAGGTCGAACGGCGGCATGCCCGAATCCGGAAAGCCGCGCTGGATCACCGCCCGCAATTCCGCCACGGATCGACCCGCCAGCCGCGGATTTGCCGCCAGCCCCGGACCTTTGCCAGTGCCGCGGGCATCGCTGCCGTGACATCCCGCGCAGTGGTTCGCAAACACATCGGCGCCGCTGCCGGCTACCATGGCGGCGGCAAGCAATTGCGTCCCGATGAGCCGCGACGCGGCACGCATGAGTGCCTGCGCCACATTAATCCCCTGCAGTGACGCGCGAATAGAAGCCGGCCAAATCCGACTTCAACTGCTTCAGCGCATCCACATTTAGATAAATCATGTGACCCGAATGATAATATGCGAACTCGATATTGCCGCGCAGCTTAGGCTCCAATTCCATATGCGCCAGATCGTACTCGGTAATGAAAAACGGCGTCGCCAGATCGAACAATCCGTTTACCGAAAACACTTTCAGCCGCGGATTCTTGCGCATGGCATCCGCCAGATCGCCCGCCACATACGCGTCTCTCAGCGGCGGCCCTTGCGGCCCTGGCCCGCCCGCTCCCGGCGGATGATGCGTATGGTCCCACTCCTCGTTTATCTTCAAACCTCTGGGGAAGTAAGTCTCCTTGGTGGTGTATTTCAGCTCGCGGTCCAGATAGTCGTGGAAGGCGGATACAAACGCCCCGGTGATGCCGGAACTGGACGGATCGTAGCCGGGATTCTCGCCAGCGGCATCGGCATCGGTGCCTTCAAACCGCGCATCGTAACGCCCCAGAATCATGCGCTGGTCCCGCAGCAGTTCTTTACGGAACCGGCTCGGACCGACCCGCAGATTCGCTTCCTTGATGTACTGCACGCTCAGCCCGGTGTAACCCGCCAGCTTGGCGGCCATGGCGTCCACCTGCGCCTGCGGCAGGTTGTGCCCCTGCGCCAGAGCTTCCGCGTAAGCGCCGCGCGCGAACGCGCGCACCTCATCCAGAAACGTCTTTTCATCCCGCCCCTTATGTGCGATCTTCTCGTAGTGCCAAGCGATGGCCGCATAGGAGGGCAGATTTCCGATGTAATCCGCGTCGCTTCCAGGAGCGTGCGTGAAATAGTTCAGAATGGTCGACATCAGGATCACGCCGTTGCAGGACATACCGGCGTTCTCCAGCGCATCCACCAGCGCCGCCGAGCGCGTAGTGCCGTACGATTCGCCGAACAGGAACTTGGGCGAATTCCAGCGGTGGTTCACCTCCACATAGCGCTGGATGAATTTCGCAAACGCCTGCACGTCCTGGTCGGTCCCGGCGAAATTCTTGATGGTGGCTTTTCCGACCGGCCGCGAATAGCCGGTCCCCACGGCATCCACGAATACCAAGTCGGTCTTATCGAGCAGTGAATATTGGTTCGGCGAAACCTTGTACGGCGCGGCGCCGGTAGCTTCCGGACTGGCGGTGGCCACCCGCACAGGACCGATGGAGCCCATGTGCAGCCACAAACTCGCAGAGCCTGGTCCGCCGTTGTAAAGGAACGTGACCGGCCGGGTACGCGGATCGCTGGCGCCGCTCTCCGTGTACCCCACATAGAAAACGATCCCGTACGGCTTTTCGTCGTCGCCATCGATGAGCAGCGTGCCGGCCGTGGCCTTGTAGTGGATGGTCTTGCCGTCGAGCTGCAGGTCGTGGTCGGTGACGGATGTGGTCTCCGACGGGATGGGCGCCGGCTTATCGTCCGCGGGCGGAGTTACCGGCGGCGCCTGGGCCAATAGCGGTAGTGCGGCGGCCATTAGGAAGAGAGCGTATCGCAGTCGTAACATGACGTCTCCTTTCGGCGTATTCTCTCACGAATCGTCTTCGAATCGGCGTACAATCGCAGGAATGCGCCCTCCCTTACGAATCGTCTGGCTCCTCGGCTTCATCGCGTCGCTGGCCGTACTCGGTTTTGGCGTCTGGTTCCAGGTATCGCTGGCGCAGCGCTGGACGCGCCCGGCCAGGCTCCCGTACGGCGTCAACAACCCGGTATTGGCCATGCAAATGGCCAAGCCGCCGTGGCCCGTCGAAATTCTCACGCCCGGACAGAACATAGCCGAAATGACCCGCCAGCAATACATCGACTTCGGGTACATCCCGAGCTATACTGCGCTGTTCATCTGCATCGCGATCCTGCAATGGCATTCGGATCGCCGCTGGGTCGCCGCCCTGGGCCCGCTGTGCATCGTCCTGATCCTCATCGCTGCAGGGTTCGATATCGCCGAGAATTTCGCAATCCTCGGCGTCACCGAACAACACAACCCCGCCGCGTGGGCGTCCATCCGGCCGCATTCACTGGTCAAGTGGGCTTGCGCCTTTCTCGTGATCCTGCTCGAAAGCCCGTTCTATCTGACCGTTCTAGATCTTCCGGCCTTCCCGCGCCTGCTTGCGCGCATACTGGGCGTAGCCGCGATTCCTGCCGGACTAGCCGGATTCCTAAGCTCGATCGCCGGGAACGAGAAGGGCATCGGCATGGCGACTCTTCCATTGCTGGTGTCGATGCTCGTCATGCCGCTGTTTCTTTGGATGGGAAGCAAAGCCGGTATCGGAGTAGCGCGAACCCGCGAAAGGTGATACTGCTGGCTGCATGCGTTGCCTCGTTTCATTCATCGTTCCGTTCATCGCCATTGCGGCTGTGCCCGCCTGCGCGCAAGAGCGCCCGCCCATTGTGGGAGTCGCGCACATCGGGCTGAAAACCGACGATCTGGCCGCTGCCCGCCAGTTCTACGGCCACGTGCTTGGTTTCGAGGAGCCTTTCACGGTCAACAAGCCTTCCGGCGAGTTGATGCTGACGTATTTCAAAGTCAACGATCACCAGTACATCGAGGTGTTCCCCGAATTGAAGAGTCCCACGGAGGACCGGCTCTCGCACATTGCTTTCGAGACTACGAACATTCAGCAACTGCGCGACTATCTGGCCAGCAAGGGCGTGAAGGTGCCGGAAACGCTGCACAACGGCCTGGACGGGAACCTCAGCATGATGCTGAAAGATCCCGACGGCCACAACGTCGAATTTGTCGAATACCGCCCCGGTTCGCTGCACACCAAGAACTTCGGCAAGTTCCTGCCGGATACGCGCGTCTCCCAGCGCATCATCCATGTGGGCATCACGGTAGCGGACCAAGCCGCCGCGGACAAATTTTACAAAGACATTCTCGGATTTCATTCAATTTGGTACGGCGGCATGAAGGACGACCGCACGGACTGGGTGGACATGCGCGTGCCGGATGGCGCCGACTGGCTGGAGTATATGCTGAACGTCCACGACCCGTCGCCGCGCACACTGGGCGTAATGCATCACCTGGCGCTAGGCGTGCCCAGCGTGGAGGAGGGATACAAGACGGTGGTCGCGCGCGGTATCAATCCGGAAAAACCGAAGGTCGGCCGCGACGGGAAATGGCAGCTTAATCTCTACGATCCGAATGGCACGCGAGCGGAACTGATGGAGCCGAAGCCAGTCGAGAAGCCGTGCTGCTCCCCGATACTGGACAAATAGCTTCAGGCTTCACTCATACCTCAAAGCAACCATCGGGTCGGCGCTGGCTGCGCGAATGGCTGGCGGAAGAACGGCGGCGACCGCGGCGATCACGATGCAAGCCAGCGGAG
>JBEKTJ010000325.1:0-5815 GCA_049516155.1 Bryobacteraceae bacterium | reverse complement strand
ACGCCGGGAACCGTTCGCCTTGCCCAAAGCCCTGAGACGATTCTGCCAAGAGCGTCCGCTCCGATGGCAGCCACCACAAGAAAGGCCTGTCCATCACCCAACAGTAGATCGGCCCCAGGACGGCTCCCTCCGAATCTAACGAGGAAAAACACCGCCGCCAACGGAAGAACAGTGAACCCCACGACGAAAACCGCCCAACAGCATGACGGCGATTACTCGTGCCCGTACCCATCTGCTCGCGTCGCTCATTTCGAACCGCGTTGGTGCGTACACGATTATAACTCCCATAACTCCGCCCCCAGGCTTTAAATAGTGCGCGGCGACTGGTCCACGGAAACGTGGTACGATTTCGCAGAAGAATGGGGCGTGCGGTCTAGGTGGGGCAGGCTTTAGCCTATCGTGTCCATAAGAAAAGGGCGTGCGGTCTGCGGTGCGGGTGTTGCGCGGGGGCGTTCAACAATGATGCGAGAATGATGCGAGGAATTTGCGCGCAGCCAACCGTAACAGGAACGCGCCAATCGCGGCCGGGGCCGATCAAGCGATGAGCGACATCTTCATCAGCTACGCCAGAGAGGACCGTCCGCGCGCGGAAGCCATTGCGCAAGCGCTGGAGGCGCACGGGTGGTCCGTGTGGTGGGACCGGAACATTCGGACCGGCGAGACCTTTCGCCGGGTGATTCGGGAGCAGATCGGGAAAGCGCGATCCGTTGTGGTGCTTTGGTCGGAACACTCCGTCGACAGCGATTGGGTCCACGAGGAGGCTTCTCTCGGAAAGAGACGCAATATCCTGGTTCCGGTGCTGACCGATGAAGTCGAACTACCGTTGGGTTTCGGATCGATTCAAACGGCCGACTTGACCGGCTGGGCCGGTGACGCGATGGCGCCCGCATTCCGGAGCCTACGCTCGGATATCGAGGCAAACAGCCACGGGAGCGAATGGAAAGGCACTTCGCCGGTGCGCTCATACCCGCCAAACGCTTGGGGTTTATATGACATGGCCGGCAATGTTTGGGAACGGATCGCCGACTGGTACGCCGAAGGCTACTACGCGACTCTGCCGTCGGATAAGCCGGCGGAGAATCCGCACAGGCCGCAATCCGGCTGGGATCGAGTGGTTCGCGGGGGCTCCTGGTACAGCGGTCCGAGGTGGCTGCGCGTGTCCTGCCGCAACAGGGGCGTCGATGGCGGTCGGGACGGTAACATCGGCTTTCGTTGCGTCCGGGAAGTAGTCCCTTGATCCTTTCTCCTTTTCGAGGCTGTGGGGCAGCGCCATGCGCTGCCGCCGACCGATCACACAACTCCATTCCTCCCAATCGATTGAAAACAACCGCCAACCACGCCCACTCCCCCCGGTCTCCAGCCAGCCCCGTGCTATTCTTCTATCGGACCAAGAGGTCTACCTATCCGAAGACTCCGATGCACCCACAAAGCAATGCTTGAACCAATACCGGTAACTACAGCCAAACACACCCCGTTAAACATCCACTTCCAGATAATCGGCTTCGTTTGTCACATTTTGCCCTCGCACTCTAAATCCCGCGCCTCATGCAACAATCACGCCCAACCCCGCACACCGATGCACAACCCAACCCCACTCTGCCAAAATAAAAACGTGCACCCCGCCAAATTCCGCATCGGCCTGGTCCAGATGGCCTGCTCCTCGACCCCAACGAAAACCTCGCCAAAGCCGAATGGCGCATCCCCTAAGCCGCCGCCCGTGGCGCGCAGATCGTCTGCCTCCAGGAACTCTTCCGTTCGCAGTATTTCTGCCGCGAAGAGAACGCCGCCCTCTTCGATCTGGCCGAGTCCATCCCCGGCCCATCCACCGCCGCCCTCAGCCGCCTGGCCGCCGAACGAACCCTCAAGGAAGCAACCGAGGGGCATAAGATATGGACAGGTCTCCCGACTTCTGCTTTCCGGAGCACTGACCATCAACTTAATTCCTGTGAGCCTGCCTCCAGGCCTGTCCTTCGCAGTGCCAGAATACAAGGTTGCAATCCATGCCCACCGTCTTCATCTCGTCCACATCGGAAGACCTCAAACCCTACCGCGACGCCGCGCGTGACGCCGCCATCGGCGCAGGTCTCCTCCCGACAATGATGGAGCACTTCGCCGCGACCGGCCGGCCATCCCTGCCGGAATGCCTGCGCAAGGTATCGGAAGCCGACGTGGTCGTAGCCATCGTGGCCCACCGCTACGGTTGGGTGCCGGAAGACCAGACCCCCGGCAAATACAAGAGCATCACCTGGCTCGAATGCGAACAGGCGGAGCACGCGGGCAAACCCGTGCTGGGCTTCCTCGTAGACACCGCCATCGATTGGCCCGTCCAACTCAAAGAATCCTATCGGCTCACCGCCGCCATCGAAGATGGCACCTTCACCCCCGCCCTTGCCGAAGAAGTCCAGCGCAACATCGCCAACCTCGCAAAATTCAAACAGTGGCTCAGCCGGAACATTCGAGCCACGTTCCAAAACCCCCACGACCTGCGCGGGAAAATCGAGCGCGCCCTGCGCGAATGGCGCGGTGAAACGCCAACGGTCGAGGGCCATCCCGCCAAGTACCTCGACTCCCTCCGCAAAGAAACCGCCTTCATCGATATTCGCGGCCTACAGGTGGGCACGGGCAAGGCCTACCGCTTTCCCATCGAAGACCTCTATATCCCGCTAACCACCGGCGCCGACGCAGGTCCGCGCGGCGAGCTAGCCGTCCGCGGACCGGTCCGCCTCGAAGACGCGCTCAAGCATCCGCGGCTCGTCATCACCGGCGATCCGGGAGCCGGCAAGACCACCTTCCTTCGCCACATCGCCTTCAAGATGTGCGCCGAACTGCAAAGCGCCACCGCCGCCCGTTTCCCTATCCTGATCCGCATCGCCGAACTGGCCGAGCACGTCCGCGCCTGCCGAGACCAACACAAAGGCCCCACCGTCGCCGCCGCCCCCGGATGGCTCCCGCACTGGCTCGCCGCCCGTAGCGCACAATTCGACTTTGGCCTGGACGCCCCGTTCTTCGAACGCAAACTGAAATCGGGCGAAGCGGCTGTCCTGCTCGACGGCCTGGACGAAGCGCCCAACCGGACCGAGCGTGAAGCCATGTCCCGTCTGCTGGAGAACGCCACGCGCGCCTACGAGAAATGCAGCTTCGTGGTGACCACCCGCCCGTTGGCCTATCAGGGCCAAGCCGTGCTGGCCGATTTCGAAACCGCCGACATCGCCCCGCTGGAACCACAAGCCATCGACACGTTTCTGGAGCGCTGGTGCGGCGCTCTGTTTTCCGAAAACCCCGCCAGTTCCGCCAGCCACCTCGCCGAACTGAGCGCCGCACTCCGCGCCCGCGCCGAGATCCGCCGCATGGCGCGCAACCCGGTGATGCTCACGGCCCTCGCCGTGGTCCACTGGAATGAGCGCCGCCTGCCCGAACAGCGCGCCGACCTCTATGAGTCGATCCTCATCTGGCTGGCCCGTTCCCGCGAGCAAAGGCCGGACCGTCCCACCGCCGAGCGCTGCCTGATGCTGCTCCAGCAGCTCGCGCTGGCCATGCAGAATGCGCCCAAGGGCCGCGCAGTGCAGGTGAGCAAAGGATCGGCCGCCGACACGCTCGCGCCGCACTTCCGTGAAGTACCCGAGCCGGAACGCAAGCAGCGCGCGCAAGACTTTCTGGAGCAGGAGGAGGTCGATAGCGGCATCGTTGTCAGCCGCGCCGGCGAAATCGCCTTCCGCCATCTGACATTCCAGGAGTATCTGGCGGCCAAGGCCGTCGCAGGAATGGCGGACGCAGCGCAGCAGGAACTGCTGCTGGCCGGCGGCACCATCTACAATCCGGAATGGCGCGAAGTGGTTCTGCTGTTGGGCGGCGTGCTGTTCCGGCAGGGTCTCGAAAAGGTGGACGGCCTCATTTCGGTGGTCCTGGAAAAACTCGGCGAGCACCCAACACTGGCTGAGCAGGCGCGGTGCGTGGGCCTGCTGGGTGCCACAGTTCGCGACCTGCAGTCGTTCGATTATCAGCCAGCCGACCTGCGCTACCCGCAGACCATGGACGCTGTACTCGGCATCTTCGATGCGGACAAGGCGTACGCCATCGATTTTCGCGTGCGGTTGGAGGCCGCCGAGGCGCTGGGACAAGCCGGCGATCCGCGGCTGCGCCGGGACAACTGGGTCACGATCACGGGCGGCGGGCCGAAGCGCGTGAAGCCATTTCAGATCGGACGCTATCCAGTCACCGTGGAGGAGTATCGCCGTTTCGTGGAGGACGAGGGATACCAAAACGAGCGCTGGTGGCATGCAGGCGGGCTTGGGAAAAACACGGAGCCCCGAGGCTGGGAGGAGCAGGTGCAACATCCCAACCGGCCAGTGACCGGCGTGAGCTGGTTCGAGGCTTCGGCGTATTGTGCGTGGGACGGCGTGCGACTGCCCAACGATGCCGAATGGGAACGCGCGGCGGGCGGGCCGGAAGGTCGCGAGTATCCGTGGGGGAAGGAAGAGCCTGACGAGCAGCGGGCGAACTTTGATATGAAGGTAGGAAGCCCTACACCAGTTGGTCTCTATCCGGCTGGAGCCACGCCGGAAGGTGTCGCGGACATGGCTGGCAACGTGTGGGAGTGGGTGGAGGATTGGTATGAGCAGAACAAGGTGCGAGTGTTGCGCGGGGGTTCGTTCGGCTATGATTCGAGGAACCTGCGCGCCGCCTTCCGTATCAGGAACGCGCCTGACTACTGGAACTACAACGTCGGTTTCCGTTGCGTCCGGGAAGTAGTCCCTTGATGCTTTTTCCTTTTTCCTTTTCAAGTAGGACAACCTCCTCGCCCGTCCCAAACGCGCCGAAGGCGCGTTCGAAAATTTTGGGCGCATATGAGCATGCCACCAACCAATCGTGATGAGCCGGCCCTTGTAGTCACAAAGGCGTACGATCTCGTGTTGTGGCTGTTGCCCAAAGCCGAGACGTTCCCGCGGTCCTATCGCTTCAGCGTGGGCGAGCGGGTGGTGGCGCACGGCCTCGACCTGCTGCTGGCGCTGGTGGAAGCGGCCTACACCGCCAACAAGGCGAGCCTCCCTCCTGCAACAGGCCAATACCAGGGTGAACGGGCTGCGCTACCTGCTGCGCCTGGCCAAGGACCTGCGCCTCCTCACCGTGGATTCCTACGCTTTCGCCGCGGAGCGCCTGGAAGAGATCGGGCGCATGGTGGGCGGCTGGCAGAAGTCGGTGGCGAGGCGATCGTGAAGCGGGTGGGCGGCCTCTGGCCGGAGCTGGTCTCCTTTCCGAACCTGCTCCTGGCGGCGCGGCGAGCGGCGGCTGGCAAACGCACCCGTCCGGACGTGGCCGCATTTCTGCTGGACCTGGAGCCCCGGTTGGTCAAGCTGCAGCGGGATCTGCGCGATGGATCGTACGCGCCCGGCCCCTACCGCTGCTTTTCCATACGCGATCCCAAGCCGCGCCTGATTTCGGCGGCGCCTTTCCGCGACCGCGTGGTCCACCATGCCTTGACCCAGGTGCTGGAGCCGGTCTTCGAGAAACGCTTTTCGAAGGACTCCTTCGCCTGCCGCAAGGACCTCGGCATGCATCGCGCCCTGGCGCGCGCTAAGGAAGGCGCGCGCCGCTGCCGCTACGTGTTGAAGTGCGATGTCCGCAAGTATTTTCCCAGTGTCGACCACGCCATCCTCAGATGCCTGCTGGCACGCGCAGTGAAGTGCCCGCCCACCCTGGACCTGGCGGCGCGCATCATTGACGCTTCCAACGCCCAGGAATCCCTTGGGCAACCAGACTTCCCAGTTTTTCGCCAATGTCTACCTCGATCCGCTGGACCAGTTCGTCAATCGCCAAA
>JBEKTJ010000324.1:0-5280 GCA_049516155.1 Bryobacteraceae bacterium | reverse complement strand
GAAATGATCCCGCTGTGCCGGGAAGAGGGCATCGGGGTGATTCCGTGGAGTCCGCTGGCGCGCGGTTTCCTGGCGGGCAACCGGCGCAAAGAAGATTTCGGCGAGACCGTGCGCTCGAAGACGGACCAGTACGCGCAAGGAATGTATTATCAACCGTCGGATTTCGCTGTCGTGGACAGGGTCGGCGAGATTGCCCGGGCGCGCGGCGTGCCGAATGCGCAGGTGGCGCTGGCGTGGATCTTACAGCAGCCCGGAGTGACCGCGCCCATCGTGGGGGCCAGCAAGATGGAGCATCTGGAGGATGCCGTGGCGGCGCTGAATCTGAAGCTCGACGAGCGCGAGTTGCAGGCGCTCGCGGAGCCGTACCAGGCGCATAGGGTGCTGGGGCACGAGTAAAGGTGTATACTTAGGGTATGGCAGGCACAGCGACGAGGTTGAGCGTTTCGGTAGACGAATACCTCAATGCCGGTTACCATCCCGACAGGGAGTACGTCGAGGGTGTTCTGGTGGAGCGTGACGTGCCAACCATTTCACATAGTCTCTTGCAGGCTATTCTTAGCGAGTATTTTCGCAAGTATCGTAAGCAATTCCGATTTGCGGTGCTTTCGGAGGCGCGTACTCAGATCGTCGAACGGGCGCGATATCGCATTCCGGACCTGATGCTATGCCCCGTACCGCTTCCCCCCGGCAAGGTCGTAGACACGATCCCGTGGGCCGTCGTCGAAATCCTATCGCCTGACGACAGATTGTCGGAACAACTCGCCCGCTTTCGCGACTACAAACGAGTCGGGGTCCGCCAAATGGTGTTGCTCAATCCCGAGGACCTTATCGCATATCGCTTCGACGAAAACGGCTCGCTGATCGAGACCCAGTTCACTTCGCTAGACCTGCCGTCGGGCTCTCTTCCATTCGACACCGAGGCCCTGTTCCGGCAACTCCTGGAAGAACGCAACGAAGGCGCCACGCTATCATAAGATTAGGTGTCGGGCGTCTACGTTTCTTATCCTTTCTGCGCGCAGAAATGCACCTACTGTAATTTCGCCTCCGGTGTTTTTCCGCGGGGGATGGAATCCCGTTACCTCGAAATCTTGCGCGCCGAAATCGCGCGTCACACTTGGGCTTGGCGGCCGGAAACGATTTACCTGGGCGGTGGCACCCCCAGCGCCATGAACCCGGAAGCGCTGGCCGCGGTCTTGGCACTCATCCCGGGACGTCCATGGCTCGAAGCTACTCTTGAAACCGCGCCCGGAACCGTAACGGCGGAACTGGCGCGCGCCTGGGCGCAAGCCGGCATAGACCGCGTGAGCCTCGGCGTGCAATCGTTCGTGCAGCCGGAGATCGCCCGCACGGGCCGCAAACACACCGCCCAGATTGTCGCCACGGAAATGGACGTGTTGCGGGCAGCGGGGATCGCCAAGATCAACATCGACCTGATCGCCGGCCTATCCGGACAGACTGAAGCAAGCTGGCGCGAATCTCTCGATTGGATCGCGCGCCTGGCGCCCGATCATGCTTCCGTCTACATGCTGGAAGTCGACGAGGACAGCCGCTTGGGGCGCGAGATCCTATCCGGCGGTACGCGTTATGGGGCGGGCGATAGACCCTCAGGCGATCTCACTGCCGACCTCTACGAAATCGCCGTCGAACGCCTTGCCGCACTAGGGCTGCCTCGCTACGAAATCTCGAATTTCGCCGTGCCGGGTCACGAATCGCGGCACAATATGAAATACTGGTTGCTGGAGCCTTACGCCGGCTTTGGCAGCGACGCCCATTCCTTCGATGGCCGGCTCCGTTGGCAGAATCCCGAATCCCTAACTGAATACCTCGGCGCCTGGCAACCGGTGAGCGTCGAGCGCAATCCGCTGGAGGAGCGCTTCTTCGTGGGCCTGCGCCTGGCCCAGGGGATCCGCCCCGAGCCGCGCGAGTGGGAGCAGTTTGGCGCGCCGATCCGCCGCTTCATCGAGCAAGGCCTGCTCGAAACCGATGGCGATGTGTTGCGTCTGACCCACCGCGGCGTGATGCTGTCCAACGAAGTCTTTCAGGAGTTCCTGACATGATCGATCTGCGCAGCGACACTGTTACCAAGCCGACGCCGGAGATGCGCCGGGCTATGCTCGAAGCCGAAGTCGGCGACGACGTTTATGGCGAGGACCCCACCGTAAACCTGCTGGAAGCGCGCGCCGCCGCCATCGCGGGTAAAGAGGCCGCGCTGTTCGTACCCACGGGCACCATGGGCAACACCATCGCGGCAAAGCTGCACACGCGCCATGGCGAAGAAGTTATTTGCGATGTGCGTGCGCACCTGCTCGAATACGAGCTTTCCATGCTGGCCTGGTTTTCCGGCTGCGTGGGGCGGCCCATTCAGACCACCGACGGCATCATGAGCTGGGAGCAAATTGCGCGCGAAATCCGTCCGTTGGGGCCGCATCGCGCACGCACTGCGTTGATCGAGATCGAGAATACCAACAATATCGCGGGTGGCACGGTCTATCCGCTGGCGCTCGTTTACGAGATTTGCGATAAGGCGCACGAGCGCGGCTTGAAAGTCCATATGGATGGCGCGCGCGTGTTCAACGCCGCAGAGGCTTTGGGAAAGCCGGTGCGCGATATCGTAGCCAAGGTCGATACGGTGATGTTCTGCCTGTCGAAGGCGCTGGGCGCGCCGGTGGGTTCGATGCTGGCCGGCACGGCGGAGGATATTGCGCAGGCGCGTCTCTACCGCAAGCGCTTGGGCGGCGGCATGCGCCAGGCAGGTGTGCTGGCGGCGGCCGGGTTGGTCGCACTGGAACATAGCCCGCGCCACTTGGGCGAAGACCATCGCAACGCCCGCCTGATGGCGCGCGGACTGGCCGGCATTCCTGGAATTCAAATCGATCCGGCCAAGGTGCAGACCAACATCGTGATATTCGACGTGAGCGGCACTGGGTTGCAGTCGGCCGAGATCAGCGCGCGATTGAAGGACCGCGGGGTGCTGATCGATCCGATCAACGCTACGGTGATGCGGCTGGTGACGCATTACGATGTGGACCGGGAGGGCTGCGAGATGGCGCTGGCCGCACTGGCCGAGGTGGCTGCGGGAGTGGGGACCGAGGCGGTCGTCCGATAGGAAGCGCACTCATGAAGCTGCCCGGCGGCGATCGCGCAATCGTGGACATCGCCAAGCTTCGCGACTACTGCCTCAATTCGGCTCACCCACGCGGACGGCATAAGGCTCGCGTCTTCGCATCTGCTCTCGGAATGACGACGGCAGACGCAGAGTTCCTGCGAGGGAGGTTGCTCCGAGCCGCCCGCGACGGAAGCGCAACTCCAGGCGACAGCGACGAACACGGAGAGCGATATACCGTCGATTTCGGACTCGAGTGGGGTGGCCGGCAAGCGGTCGTCCGCAGTGCCTGGATCGTTGGCAGGGGCGATCGCGATCCACGGGTAGTGCCTGAAAGGTGCGTTGACGATTCTTGGCGGGGGTTGACGGGTGAGGGGCGGGTGTGCTTGCACGTGGTCCCGAATCTCTTCATTGCGCGATTTCCCACTGCATGTCGCACTTGGTTTGGGTGCCCGGCTTTAGGGATCGCATGACCAGCGTTTGCGTACCGTCTGGTTGCCTGCGAATACGCGGCTGCCATGCGTCATGATCGAAAGTGAACTTCAATCGGTCGCCGGGAAGATTCTTGAACGTCAACTCTCCGTTCTGTGGCACCGCGATTGTCCCGTTGCACAGTACGCCCGACGTTGGCTTGCCAATCTCTACTGGTGGCGCGGGGTTGGTTGCGGTGGATGATGATGGGGAAGCGATACTTTGGGGAATATCGGCTGGTTGCCCTGCTGCCTGCGATGGAGGCTCCGATACCGATGGCAGCTCGCTGTTTGGCTGTTGTGATCCTTCTTCTGTCGCAATTTCAGCGTCAATTGCATTCTTGCTTTCCTCTAATTCCGCAAGGCGCTGGTGCTGCTGATCCATCTTGTCTATGAGAAACTGGTGCTCTCCTGGATCGGGGAAAGGCTGAGTGCTTAGATTCGCAGCATCAAGAACTAGTTGCTTCGCTACCTCTAGTTCGATGGCTATTTGCGCGCCGATGCCTTCTCGCTTCTTGCGCAACTCCACAAGCCGGGATTCATGCGGATCGAGAACCGGAAGCGCTGCGGTATTTCGGTTTGGCTCCGTTGACTCTTGGGTGTTGTCGCGCATGGCATGCAGAATGAACAGTACAATACAAACCCATGCGCACGCAATTACAATCTTTCCAGTCCTGCTGGCATTCTGCCAATTCGCTGAGCCGCGCGTTTCACCGCAGTTGATGCAACGGGCCGGATACAACGGGATCATGAACAGCCACAGGCCGAAGGTTATGACGACCATGAAAAACGTGCCGAATCCCAATGCTCTCTTGAATCCAGACCGCTTCCCGCAGTTGGGACAGAAAATCATCTGCATAGCGTCCACCTTCAGCCATTCAGAGCAAGCAGGCAGGCCATAGAAAACAAGGTTACCATATGACGACGATCAAGAAGCGGATTTCTGAGATAGTAGCGATGATGGCCGATGAGGACTACTGGCCGCCAGCAGCTAATGCGGAAGAGGAACTTAGTTTTGCATCCCGCGTCAGGCGAATGGAGAATCGCCAGCTTCTCGGCGAGACTCCAGAAGAGACACGAAAAGACTTAATACACCAAGAGAAGCTGGGTCGTCTTCTATTGCCAATGCGGATTGCAACTCTGATTCAAGCGCGATCCAATCAGGCGGCAAACAATCGGTTGCTATCTGAAGCAAAGCCTCAAACTCCCTGGCCCCCTCGGGATTCCGCTGTCTTGCTTGAGCAAGCACTACTTGAAATCCCCGATTCTCAATCTCCAGCCGCAGCCATCGACGCACAAGCCACCGGACCAGCACGCGGTCCATTGTGATCTTTTCCAAATCGGCCATATTCGCTGAAGTGTAGCACGCCGGTTACGCGAACAATTCCTTCAAATCCCAAACGTGACCCGCAATCCCCGCTTCCATTGCCGGGTGACGCGTAGCGTCTTGTGCGTCCGGCAGAAGTTGTAATAGGCGAAATGCAAGCAATAGGCGCTCCACAGGTTGTCCCACTTCTTGCTGAACGCGTTGGTAAGGCGCGTCATGCGCCGCATCTGCATTCTGATGGTGAGGTTTTGGCGTTCGATATGGCTGGTGCAAATCCGCTTCTTGTCGGGGTTTCCCATGACTGGGACCTTCTCCGAACTGATGACTTCGGCGGGGCTGTACCGGCGCTCATCTTCAGGATTCGTGCCGTAGACCTTGAT
>JBEKTJ010000323.1:0-5304 GCA_049516155.1 Bryobacteraceae bacterium | reverse complement strand
ATCGAGGGCCGTGTAGGGTTTGCCGAGTGCCGCGATGACGCGGTCGCCGCGCCCTTCGGCGGGACCGAGGTTGACGAAGAGCACCTGGTCCTCGGTGTGGTGGATGATGGCGGCGAGTTGGGCGCGGCAGCGGGCGAGGTCGGCGGGGGTTAGCTGGCACTCGAAGACGGAGTACTGGAGGTGGTCGCCGAAGCCGCGCATGGTTTGGAAGACTTTGCGGAGGCGTTTGTCGTCGGAGATGTCGTAGCAGATGAGGTAGGAGGTGCGCATGTTCAGAGGGCCGCTTTCGCCGGGCGAAAATTCCGGTACTTTCCGTCTGTAAACCGTCCCGCTCGGAATATCTGCCTGATTCCCGGCCGCAAACTATCCCCGCTGGCGGAGTTCTGTATCTCGCTGGCGGCGAGCAAAGAGGCTACGGTGCCCAGTTCAAGGCGGTCGTCCCATATGGGCCACGTTATGCCAGTGCCCGCGTCGCCGTCATTGAAGGCAACCGTCCGAATCCGCCTAGCCTGGGGAGCAGTGGGGAACAGCGGTAGCGCTTCAATTGCGAGACGGTTCGCGCCGCGCATTGTCTTAATCGGATCTTTCGACGGATCGACGGCCCGAAGAGCATGCGGCCTGTAATCCGCTGGATCCCAACGTAGCGAGGGCCCGTCGTCCGCATAGTCCCATTCTTGAAACAAGGCCCGCCGCAGATGCCCGAAATTAGTTGCTTTCGCCAGTTTCGTCATGAAGCCCAGAAAGTGCTGGTGGCCAGCGCCGCTCATGGTGCGGAACTCTGTGTCGGACATCAACTCCTTCTTACTGCCTGCGCCGTAGACGTCGGACCCGAACGCCGAGAGGAAATCCACGGTTTCACGACGTGTGATTGTGGCCGCCATAGCCGCCTCGCGCATGTGCCCACCGAAGTCGCTGCAACTCAGCGTGAGATCCTCTCCAATTTTCCAGGCCGCGTTGATCGACTCCTCTCCGCAGATCCGCTTTTCTAGTATCGCGAGCAACTCCTCTGCCTTGCGCGCAATGTTGTGGTGCACGACCGGATGCCAGCCCTGATGGTCCACCCAACTCATTCGAACATTGCCGCCCGAGCCAGCCAGTGTCAGTACGCGTAACGTCCCGAGCGCCGCGAGGTAGGCAAGCAAATTTGAGCCATCCAACCCGATCAATTCGATCTCATGCATGAGCGCCCTTTCCGCCCGCGTCTTGTTCCTGCTCCGCTTCGCTTCGCCGCTGATCCGCTAGGCGGACCATGCTCTCCAGGTAAGCCAGGCCATACCAACCGTACCTTCGGGTAAGCTGCCAGAACCGTTCGCACACGCCCGATCCAACGCCTTCGAGTCTGTGATTGCTCCTGCCACTCCAGCCGCGATACTGGAGGTCTATGGGTTCCGTATCCTCCACAACTGGAGCGAATGGCCGGCAGCGCCCATGGTGACTTCCAATGAGATGCAGAAGAAGATCGAAATCTATTTCCGCAAACTCTTCCCGGTGTTCAAGGATCAGCGCTATAGACATGAGTTCATGCCGACCACCTCTGGGATACCCGGCTAGGCGGCGCGCGCGCTCGATTGCAGCCCAATTCTGACCTGACTTCCCCGATTTCGCAATCAGTTCGTTAGGCTTCACAGGGTTGCCGCCCCGGAGCCACGCCTGAAAGCGTGGGTCCGCCTTTCCGATGTCGTGCAGCGCGGCTGCGCGGACAATCGTCTCTCGGACAGGTGCCGCAAGATCCCGCGCGAAGCCGCTGGCTAACTCCCTGCAGCCCTTTAGGTGCACTTCAAGTGCGGTCTCCGCGCTGTATGATGACCGCACATCGTTCTGTTCAACCGCAGCCTTCCCGGCGACCGCCGCCCACCCGTCCTCTTGTGGGTCGTCAATCAATTTCAGAACCCTAAGGGGGCATTGGCACAACATGTTCACGGCCTCTTGGACCCAACCGGTGCAGCCCTCGCCAGCCTCCGCTAGAGTGTTCCGCGCAGTTGGTTTGTCCTCGGAGGCCTTCAGCCGTTCCGCGAGAACCTCATAGTTCCATTGCTTCGCCAGTTGGGAATGCAATCGGAGCATCGGCCTGCGCATGAGCAATTTCACCGCGTCTCCAACGTCGTAAACCCCCGCAGTCGATGCTGGATTCCAACCCCATTCGTCGCAGCCGCCGTAGCTCGAAGGCACAATGATAGTCATTCCGGGCCGTATCGCCGGCAGCGTGAGCAGTGGCTCGCTTTCGTCCGGCCCGACCCACCCGAGGACGGGCCGCGCGGACCCTTTCACCCTTTCCTTTCCGGTGCCCGCTCCTTCTACGTCGCCAATATCCGCCGCCGCTTGGTCTCCTAGCCAGCTTCGGACCGCCCAGACCGGGAGCGATACACTTTCGGCCGCGCTGGGCGGGCAAATCGATATGATGTCCCGCCACTTCTGCGGATCGCCTTCAATGTCGGCCCGCCAGACCACTTGTACATCCGGCGGTCCTGTCTCTGGGCCGTGCAAGAATACGGAGGCGTCGGGGCTCACGGCGGGCTCGGGGGATGTCTGACTCAGCAAATCCAGGTGCGCCGGCATCAGCACTGGTGCTCGCTTCGCGGGCATCATCAGCGCTTCACGGTCTGTAGTCTCCGCTAGCGCTTTCCGCAGCGAGAGGACGCCCATTTCCACGAACTCTTCCTTGATCTTCCGGGTCTTCGGCTTCTTCTTGCCCTCTTCCGGCACTCCCTCGGCCCGCACGCTCTTGGTCAGGCGTTCGTTTAGCCACGCCCATGTCGTCGCTATTGCGCCGCCGTATATTCGGTCCTCGTACTTCTTGGCGGCCTGGTCTTTTTGTGCCACAATCGCCGCGTGAGTCGCACCCTGTTTGGCAGAATACTTGCCGTCGCGGTCCAACCGGCCGAATCGCTGCTCCAGCGCATCCAAGCTCGCAATCTCCGTCACCAATGCGTCAAAGTCCAGGTTCGCGCCGACCTCAATGCACTGCGTCGCAACTACGAAAATTGGCCTGTCAGGTTCTCTTTGCCGTCCCAACTCGATCCGAGGTCCCCATTCTCTCCAGATCCTGTCGCGGTCGTATGCCCGACTGCGTCCTGTCAGCAGAATACTTTCGCAACACACATCGGTGCTCAGCGCGGCGTGCACACGACGCGCCGTCAACACGCGGTTAGCGATCACACCGATAACCTTCGCGCCGCGTTCGCCCCGCATGGCACGCGCCTCTCGCACCAGGCCTTCCACAAGCGCTGTGAACCCGCTCTCGTCGGCTTCTTCCTGTGCGTTCGCAACGAGAACGAGCCGAGCTCTCTTGCCTGCTTCCCAGCGCCGTTTCAGCACCTCATTCTTGCGGTCCTTCGGCGTTTCTTGGAACGCGTCGCCGCGAGGCGTGGCCGACATCTCCACCACCGTTAGCGGCAGATCGAGCGGCTGTTCGGACCAGCCACGGTACCTGGTAATCAACTCCAGCGTCTCGGCAAACGCATGGCTCGTATGTGCCTCATCCAGAATGATGAGCGAGTCATAGGCCACCAGCCCAGCGCGAATCGGTCTTCCGTATTCGCTCGTCCCGTAGGAACGAAAGAGTAGGCTCGACCCCACTTGATCCACGGTCGAGCAGATTACGGCGGGTTGCAAGGGCGAATCCTTCCAGGAATCGTCGCGCGGTATGGCTCCCCGTAGGACCGCCGTTATCAGAGGCTGGTCTCCGCCTAGGTCCCTCAGGTTCTGTGCGAGACGCCCAAGCTCCGAATCAGGCGGGGCGTCCCGCAATCTGTTAGCAAGCTTCTCCGCTCGCTCCGCCGCTTCGTCTACGATCACGCGGCGGTCAACCACAAAGAAGATCCGCCGCGCAGCGTTAGGCGCGCCCTTAGCCAGAGCGTACACGGCAGTATCTATGAGAGCGGTCTTCCCAGCCGCCGTAGGCAGGCCGACGGAACGCGGCCATTCGCCCTGGAGCGCCTTCTCGGCCAAGAGCTCCTGCCAAGGGAAGGGTTCGTAATTCCAGATTGCGCGGAAGAACTCAGCGAAAGTCATCCAGCAGCCCCGCCATCAAAGAGCGCGCGAAAGAGCCCATAGCCATAGTAACGGCCCGCCCCGGCGATCACTGGCCCGGCCACTGCACTTTCAAACCGCACGCGCACATGGCAGTGATAGCGTTGCGGTTTACCCGGCCGTGCGGCTGCGGTGGGGAACATAGACGCTTTTGGGACCCCGACGTGCCAAGCGTTGTAATGCAGGTCGATTTCGCAGGGCTCCGGCAGACCGACCCGGGTAAACGCTTCGCGGACGACCCTCTCTGCCTCCTCGCCGTAAGGGTCCTTAGGAAACCGGTCGAACACGAACGGCGTCACCGTGGACCAGACCGTGTGCGAACACTCCCAAGTCCCCGGCCTAAGCGCGCGGCGGGCTTCTTCGGCGTCGGTGAGCGAGACGCCCCACCTTCCCCACGGCATCTTCAGTTCTTCCACGGAGCCCGCCACCTGCCAGCAGATGTCGCGTTCCTGGCGCGTCAGACAATCGGGAAGCAGAACCGCTGCCCCGATCACATCGCCCGTCGCGTGCGGTGCTCCGACGAATGGCAACGGAACTACGGCGATGTGGGCATGCTCGCTGCGCGCGGGCTTGTCTGGCGTACTCTTCGGCGCATGCCCGCTGAGATATTCCGGAACTGGCTGCGGCGCGTGGGCAAGGATGGCCCCGCGCAACGCCGTCGTAATTGAAAGTGCGGACCTCAAGGACGCCCGTGGCCCTACGTCGCGGCGCAACACGATCATCCGATCGAAAATGCTCTTCGCTGGAAGCTCCGTGGCGGACTTCTTCGGACTGTACAGGGTCGTCAAGCCGCCCGAAGGACGGTGAATCTTGTTACCGCTTTCTTCAAATCGCCGGTACCGCGCCACCAGCTCTTCTAGCCGCCCCGGGTACGGAATTCGGATGCGATTACCCTCTCGTGAATTTGGCATCCATTCCGTCAGCCGATCTTCCGCGATTAAGTCGACGATCTCGACCGATATCAGGGAAGAGGAGTGACCAAGCGAACTTGTGCGCTGAAGGATCTGATCCAGTCGCTTCAAAACCTCTTCAGATGGTGCCGCGTCCCACACAAAGTACACGTCCGGGCGATCAAGGGTTGCCGAAGGAAATGTCCGGGGCTTTCGCGGCCTCTCTTCCGGGAACTGCCTCTTTTCCTTCATGACCAATTCGCGTTGTCGGGATATTTCGTCGTTTATGGGAACGAAGACCGGAAGGGACGCGCGGGCGGTACAGGGTCCTGCAAGAACTCTCGGTGCGCCTTGCCGCTCCAACCACTCCAGCGCAGGGCGCAAC
>JBEKTJ010000322.1:0-5366 GCA_049516155.1 Bryobacteraceae bacterium | reverse complement strand
GCGGGACGCAGGCGGCTTCCACGCCGGTCGAGACTGCTGCGGCCAAGACTCAGTTGAAACAGAATCCCTTGCAAAAGTATGTCGAGGTTTCCGGTATCCGTTTCGTGGAGAATCCTCACCACCAAACCGAAGCGCGCTTCCTGGTGGTCAACCACTCCGGCGCGGATATCACGGACCTGGCCGGCACGGTAAACATCTGGGGCCGCACCGCCAAATCCGAGGAGGAAGCCGCCGGCAACTTCAGTTTCAAGATGCCGTCGCTGAAGCCTTACGAGTCTAAGGAGGCGGTGGCCCCGCTGACGACCAAGCTCAAGCCCTACGAGTTGCCGGATTGGCAAAACCTCTCGGCAGAAGTACAGATCACTTCGCCGCAATAGCGCCGGTCAGGATCGCGGCGGGCGCGGTTTGCCGGTGATCGAAGATCGCTTGTAGCTGCTCGTGGGCGGCCAGCCGACAGGACGCGCAAAATTGAGCCACCGCGGAGTGATGCGCGCCAGGTTGTGCGGATTCTCGAAGAACGCGAAAGCGTCACGTAACGAAACGGGCGCGGCCATCGAACATTTCAGGCGGGACATGTTCATCTGGCTCATTATCTGAGTTCACATGGCATGCTATGCTACCAGCTTAACTGAGCCAGTGACCTCCAAAATAAAACGTCCGAAGACCGCCGCTGAGCGCCGCGCGCGCGTGGACCGCATCCTGCATGGGCTGGACGAAATGTACCCGAATGTCACGTGCGCGCTCCATCACCGCGACCCCTGGGAACTGTTGGTGGCTACCATCCTTTCCGCGCAATGCACCGACAAGCGGGTCAACGAAGTGACTCCCGGTTTGTTCGCCAAGTATCCATCCCCGAGCGACTTCGCAGCCGTCCGCCTGGAGGTTCTGGCGCAGGACATTCGCAGTACGGGTTTCTTCAATAACAAGTCGAAATCCATTGTGGGCGCGGCCCAGAAGGTATTACGCGATTTTGGCGGCAAAGTTCCGCAAACGATGGACGAGATGCTCAGCATCCCCGGCGCCGCCCGCAAGACCGCCAACGTGGTGCTGGGCACGGCGTACGGGATCGCGGTGGGCGTGGTGGTGGATACACACGTGCAGCGCGTTTCCCGCCGGCTGGATTTGACCAAGCAAACCGATCCGGTCAAGATCGAGCAAGACTTGATGAAGATCGTCCCGCAAGACCGCTGGATACTCTTTTCGCACCAGATCATCCACCACGGGCGCGCTTTGTGCCAGGCGCGTAAGCCACGTTGCGCCGAGTGTCTGCTGGACCCCGTCTGCTACGCCAAAGACAAGACCACCTGACACGGGCGGGTCTGTCATCCGCGCATCCGGAGCTCTCCCGCCACTTCCTGGAAATGCGCGACATAGAGGCGCACGAGTTCCTGCAGCGCGATCGGCTCGGCAATGCCGATGCGGCAAGGCGTATCGAGCTTTTCCGCGGGGATACGGGCGATCACGCGAGCGAGCAGACGATTGAGCGAGATGCACGCGTGCAACAGTTCCTGCCAAGGCAACTCGCCGTAGCGTTGCGTGTATATCCAGCCATCTTCGGGATACCCGCTGGCAGTGAGGTTCGGCTCGGTGAGCGCGCGCGCAAACCACTGTTGATGCGCGGCTGCCCAGTCGATCAGATGGCCCAAGGCCTCTTTGCGAGTCCATCCTGTCCGCTTCAGAGGCGGACCCTGCTCCTCGATCAGTACTGCCATACTAATAAGCTCGCGCTGCAAACCTCGGGCGGCCTTAGCGAGCGGACTGGCGGCCTCCGCGGCAACCGGAATAGTGTTTGCGGGCAGCGGCGCAGACTCGGCCACCTCGTTGCGATAACTTGCGTAGTGAATGCCGAACTCGCGCAACAACTCGACGGCCATCGAATCCTCAAAGCGCAGAATCCCTAGGAGCAGATGGCAGCAATCGATATGCTGATGCGCCAGCTCCTGGCTATCGTCGGCGGCATAGGTTAAGGCTCCCTTGGAATCCTTGCCAAGGGGCAGATCCACGGATGTGCCGAGTGGCGCCGGTTGCGGCACACGCTCTGCGATCCGTTTGCGAATCTGCTCCGCGGCTCCGGCGGGTAGCCTGTCCCGTAAAGCGCGGTCCTCGCGCATCAGGCCCAACAGCAGATGCTCGGTCTCGATGTACGGAGAACCGAGTTGGGCCGCCTCGTAGCGGGCAAAGAAAATGGTGCGGCGCGCCTTTTCGGTGTATCGTTCGAACATGCGGAAGCCTGACCTCAGTATGCCTCATCGGGCGCAGATTGGTATAGTCTGAGAGACAACCGATGAGACTTTTCCTGGGAGTGGATGGCGGACAATCGGGCACCACCGCGCTCATCGGCGACGAAGCCGGACGCGTGCTCGGCGCGGGTAGCGGCGGACCGTGCAACCACACCACAGCCGCCGAAGGCCGCCGGAAACTCGAGTGCGCCGTCGGCGACTGCCTGGCCGCGGCCTGCGCCCAAGCCGGTATCGACCCCCACGCGGTACGCTTCGCGGCGGCTTGCTTCGGCATGAGCGGAGGTCCGGAAGATAAGCAAGCTATCTTACGGGACATCCTTCCGGCGGACCTATTGGTGGTGACCGACGACGCCGTCATCGCGCTGGCGGGCGCTACGGCCGGCGAGCCCGGCATCGTCACCATCGCCGGGACCGGCTCGATCGCTTTCGGGCGCAACGCGGCGGGACGCACGGCGCGTGTGGGCGGCTGGGGCTACATCTACGGCGATGAGGGCAGTGGATTCGATATCGCGCGCCAGGCCCTGCGCGCGGCTCTGCGCGCCGAAGAAGGCTGGGGACCGCCCACTGCGCTCGTGCATGCGATGCTCGACGCCACCGGCAGCGCGGACGCAAACGGCGCGTTGCATCGCTTCTACACGCCGGATTGGCCCCGGTCGCGTGTGGCCACACTCGCTCCGCTGGTGGATGCAGCCGCGATGGAGGGAGACGAGGTCGCGTGCGACATCCTGCATAATGCGGCGCAGCAGCTCGCCGTATTGACATCCTCGGTTCGCAGTCAGCTTTGGCGAGCCGGCGAACCGGCGCGCGTGTCCTGGATCGGCGGCGTCTTCCGCAGCCGCATGTTGCTCGAACGCTATCGATCGCTGGTCGAATTGGAGGACGGCAACCTCACGGCTCCGCCGCGGCACGATCCGGCCACGGGAGCCCTAATCGAAGCCTATCGGGCCGCCGGTTTGAGCCTCTCTCCCGACTCCTGACTTCTGTCTCCTATCTTCTGTCTTCTATCTTTCCTGCTAAGAATCCCGCCGACGCCTTGCCATCTTCCACTAACTCATATTCGCCGTTCTTCCAATCCCACACTTTGGCAGTCAGCTTCACGGTGCGTAGCGCGTCGTTTCCCGCTACCACCAGCACCATATGATTTGGGTCCAGCGGATTCTTGCCCGCGAACAGCAGCGCATCGCGCTCGGATGCGTATGCGTCCCCGTCCAGCCGGAAAACATTTTCGCTGTAATCCAGACCCAGGCGTTCGGTCCACGCGGCCAGCGCCGAATTCGCTTCCGGACGACCCACAAAGATCGCATCCCGCTGCCGCAGGTCTTCGTCGGTCACTTCGAAATCCTTGCGGATCGGAACGGCGCTTTCATACATGTCCAGGAAACGCTTTTGCAGTTGCTCGGCCGCGTACCGGTTGGCGCCCGCTTCGCGCACGGTGCCGTAAACCAACATCGCCGAGTGCAACCGGCCACGGATATCGGTGGTCACATACACGGGTCCGGCGCCCGCATCCACGCTGAACGGCGTGCCCGCCCGGTCCAGGAACGATTGCGCCGTCACTGTCTTCGTCGTGTTTGTGGCGAAATAATCCCGCATAAGTTTCAGAAAGGCGTCGTCACCCATGCGCCGGCGCAACGCGTCCAGAAACAACACGCCCTTCGCCGTTTCGAGGGATTCGCGCTCTTCGGGACCAGCCGCCATCTGTAAGCGGCGGTAAGCGGCGCGCCGCACATCCACACGCAGTTCTGGATCCTCCGACGCGAGGTCGTGATAATACGCCGCCGCACCTGCCGCGAACCACACGTCCGCATCGCTCGCCGGAAGAACCCAGCCCTTCCAGAGGCGGTCTTGGTCAAACGCCTTCCCGCGAGCCGCTCCGTCCCCCTTGTGCGCGGGCGCGGGCGCAATGCGGGACTTCTCGTTTGCCGCGACCACGGCGCGCAGCCCTTCCGTCGCATCGCCGCGGAACAGACGATAGCCGGACGGAAACAGTCCGTCGTTCTTGCCATAGCTATGGCGGCCACGCTCGCCGGCCTCCCACTCGCGCTGGTTGGGTTTGCCGATCGCCGCCCACACCATCAGGTTCTGCGCCATATCCGTGGTGGCGATCTTCGCATCCATGGTGGAGGCGCTCACCAGCGGCGCCGTGCGGAATGCCAGGAAGCCGAACTGCTCATCGATCTGCCCGTGATACTGCTGGAAAAGAGCCTGCCACGCCGCATCGCGCTTGTCCGGGGAATAGGGCACGTATTCGGGCTCGCCTTGCGGGTCGGGGACGTACTCCAGCCGCACTTGCAGATCCTTGGCGTTGTTGTCGCCCCAATAAAAACCTTCCGTTCCGCCGAACCATTCGTTCTTCGAACTGCGCCACAGTTTAGTGCGGGCGGTGCCCAGCTCGTACATGGCGATCTCGTTGTTCTTGCCGTCGCCGATCAGCCATTCATTGGTATAGAGGCCGTTGTTGCGCGTTCCCAGCCGCTCCACCACTTCATCCACATTGCCGCCGTATTGAATGGCCTGGCGCGCGCGGAACGCCACCGGCGTGCCTTGCATATTGAACGGGGACTGGCGAATGGTGGTTTCCGTGAGCACCATTGCGGCGTCGTTCTGATACCAATCCGTGCCGCTCTCGATGCCACCGGGATAGCTCTGCATAATGAGACGGTGACCATTGGCCGGCTTGATGTCCAGCATCACGTTGGTCTGCTCCGCCAGCGTGAGCGGCCACCAAGTGACATGGCCGATGACCATCTTGCCATCGCGCGTGGCCGGGCCGGTGGCCGCGAAGGCGCTGCAATGATCCATCGCGGATTCGCGATTGTGGCCGGCGTAAGATGGCGCGTCCAGGCGCAAACCCTCCAGTCCGGTGGGCGTCATCGGCATGGCGTTGGCCAACTCCCCGAGTTCCACCGTAGTGTTGGCCACCACGATATCCAGCAGGTCGATGCGCCGCCCCAGCCACTTCGCGCCGGCATCGGAGGCGCCCTCGGCGATGCCCTTCATTTCTTCCAAAATCTCGCGGTCGAAGCCGCGCAGGAACAGCGCGTCCACGGTGGTGCGCAATTGGTCCCAGCTCTGCGCGTCAGGCTTGCCTCCCAGTTCGGCGGCGCAGCGATCCAGATATTCCGG
>JBEKTJ010000321.1:0-5373 GCA_049516155.1 Bryobacteraceae bacterium | reverse complement strand
CAGGTCCGGATGAACTCCGATTCAATAGCAGTGGGCTGATGGTCTCACGCTCCATTATGCTCGCCGGTCACCGCATCGGAACGTTGGTATTGCTCTATGACCTGGGTGAAATCGCGGAGCGGATGAAGCTGTATGGCGCTACCGTGCTGGGCGTACTGCTGGTTTCAAGCCTTATCGCATTCCTGCTCTCGTCAAAACTGCGCGCGGTCATCGCTACGCCGATTTCGCAGCTCGTGAGCGCCACCAGGTCAGTATCGGAAACCGGCGACTACCGTGTGCGCGCGCAAAAACTCTCGGGCGACGAGTTGGGCGTGCTGGTCGATAGGTTCAATGAGATGCTCGCCGGTATCCAGTCGCGGGACGGAAATCTCAGGACCGCGCTGCGCGAACGGGAGGATGCCCTGCGCGATGCCGAGAAAGCCCGTGAGCGTTTTCGTTTCCTGGCCGAATCCATGCCCCAAAAAATCTTCACCGCGACGCCCGGCGGCGAAGTGGACTATTTCAACCGGCAATGGACAGAATTCACCGGCCTGCCTTTTGAGCAGATCAAAAACTGGGGCTGGACTCAGTTCGTACATCCCGACGATGTTGAGGACAACGTGCGAAGCTGGCGGGAATCCATCGAAACCGGCGAGCCGTTCCTTTTTCAGCATCGATTTCGCCGCGCCGACGGTACGTACCGATGGCACTTGACCCGGGCGCGCGCCATGCGGGACGCGCAGGGCAATATTTCCATGTGGATCGCATCGAACACGGATATTCACGAGCAGAAGGAGCGGGAGGAGGAACTGCGGCAAGCCAATGAAGACCTCCAACAGTTCGCCTACTCCGCCAGTCACGATCTGCAAGAGCCGATCCGAAATGTGGCGGTATACAGCGAAATCGTGGCGAAGCGGTACAATGACCTCTTGGATGCCGATGGACGCCAGTTCCTCGGATTCCTGACGGAAGGCGGCCGCCGCTTGGCAACCCTGATCAATGACCTGCTCACCTATACGCGGGTGGGCGTGATTGACGGAAACATGACCCCGGTCGATTCCTCGACCGCTTTGCAGCATGCGCTTTCGAGCTTGGCTGAAGCCATTCGGGAAAACGGCGCAACGGTCACCTGCGATACGCTACCGCAAGTATACATGAGCGAGTCGCACCTGCAACAAGTATTCCAGAACCTCATTGGCAACGCACTCAAATATCGAACAGCAGACCCGCCCCAAATCCATATCTCGGCGGCACGGCTTGGCACTGCGTGGCGCTTTTCCGTGAAGGACAACGGCATCGGCATCGATCCGCATTACAAGGAGGTAATCTTCGGTGTTTTCAAACGACTGCATCGCGACCAGAAATACAGCGGCACCGGCATCGGACTGGCAATTTGCCAGCGGGTGGTTGAGCGGTACGGCGGACGAATCTGGGTCGAATCCTCCCCTGGGCAAGGGGCGACCTTCTTCTTCACCGTCCCCGAACATGCCCCGCGCGTCCACGCCGCCGCGGTTTAATCTCCTGCTGGCGGAAGACAACCTGCCGGACGCGCTGCTGGTGCGTGAGGCCATCAAGCTGGAGGACCTGCCCCTGGACGTTCACATTGCGCCGGACGGTGAACGCGCGATGGATCTCATTGCCAAAGCGGAAAACGATCCGGACGCGCCCTGTCCGTCGATTCTGCTGCTGGACATAAATCTTCCGCGAATCGATGGTCTCGAGGTGCTGCGCAGAATTCGCGCCAGTGACAAATTCAAGAACCTCCCAGTGCTGATGGTCACTTCCTCGGATTCGCCGGCCGATCGAAGCGAGGCCGCCAGGTTGGGCGCCGCCTATTTCCGAAAGCCCGTCACGTATGACGAATTTGTAAGAATCGGGACTGTCCTGCGCCGGTTACTCGAACAGCACGGCCTGCTCTGAGACGAGTTGTATCGATCCTCCCGCTGCATCTCCACTAAGCGTTAAGCCGGGTACCCATCGGACGGCTCCAGCCTTGCGCGTTCCGCGCGCTAAGCGTCAAGCTGGAAGTGGAGGTTTTCCCAATGAAATTAGAATCCTTACATGACTTGTACTTATCCGAACTGAAAGACCTATACAGTGCCGAAGATCAAATCCTCAAGGCACTCCCCAAGATGATCGAGGAGGTGGAATCCAGCGAGCTCCGAACCGCGCTCGAAAACCATCTGGAAGAAACCCGCGGCCATGTGTCGCGGCTCGAGCAGGTATTTGAGATGCATGGCGAAGAAGCCGCGAAACAGAAGTGCAAGGGCATGCAGGGTGTGCTCGCGGAGGGCGATGAAATGGTGGGAAAGGATGCCACGCCGGCAGTTCGCGACGCAGCCATCATTTCCGCTTGTCAGCGCGTCGAACACTACGAAATCGCCGCCTATGGGACGGTTCGCACCTATGCGGAACAAATGGGCCATCAGCGCGCGGCTGCGGTGCTGAAGCAGACGCTCGATGAAGAATTGGCGGCGGATAAGAAGCTGACCCAGATCGCCAAAAGCCGCAATATCCAAGCGGCCCGCACTGCCTGAGTAAGTCCCGCGGCAGAAGTCGCTCGTAGTCAAGCATTGCCCAGCGACTTCTGCCGCGAGCTAACAACCGATCTCTAAAGGAGGGCGCACAACGATGCAAGAACGACTTGAAGGATGCCGTATTGCCATCTTAGTTACCGATGGCTTCGAGCAAGTGGAGATGACGGAGCCGCGCAAAGCGCTCGAAGAATCGGGCGCCGCTGCGGATCTTATCGCGCCGGATCGGGACGAAGTACAAGGAATGAATCACGACGAGAAGGGAAACAAGTTCCTGGTCGATGTGCGGCTGGAAGGGGCGTCCGCTTCCCGATATGACGCCCTGCTACTGCCCGGCGGCGTGGCGAATCCCGACCGGCTGCGCACCATCCCGCGCGCGGTGCGATTTGTAAAGGAATTTGGCGCGGCCGGGAAACCGATCGCGGCGATTTGCCACGGACCATGGATGCTGGTGGAAGCCGGCTTGGTAAAAGGGCAGCGGCTGACGTCCTGGCCGTCTTTGCAAACCGATATCCGGAACGCGGGCGGAGCGTGGGAAGACAGCGAAGTAGTCGTGGGCCGCGGGCTGATAACCAGCCGAAAGCCCGCGGATATTCCCGCGTTCAACCGCAAAGTCATCGAAGTGTTCGCGGAGAGTAGGTCTAAGCCGGCGGCGGCTCGGTGCAGCGGCGGGCGCCCTGGGGCGTAGAGTAACAAAGGCCGTCATCGTGCGAATGCCAAGTGAAGTATGGGCTTCACGCCTTACTTCTATTATCTGGAGGTTATTCAAACGAAAATATTTTTGCTCGCAGTTTGCTTCGGTCTGGCCACGCTCGGCGTCTCGAGCGCGCAAGAGGCATCGCATTCCGCAGATCCTATTGTCCACCTGACTCCCAAATCGCACTTCGATCTTTATGTTACGGGCGGTGGCGGATTGTATCACCGGATGCAAGATTTCACTTCGCCCACGGGCACGCCAGTGGGCAACCCATTCTTTGGTGTTTCTCCCGTAGGAACCACCGTTCTGGCCGCCCTACACCTCCAACAAACTGGGTATCGATGTTGGGGTAGGAATTGCGTTTGGTTCAGTGTGGCATGGAAAGTTCTTCGCCGATGCCAAGTATAACCGGATCATCGCGAACTATCACACGGATTACGTCCCCGTCACTTTCGGATTCCGCTGGTAGCTCGTTACGGGGCAGGTTCGCCTGCCCCACATTTCCTACTCAGTCCTACTCCGGTGCGTAATAGCCTGGGCGATAGTAGGTGCGCAACTCAGGCGAGTTCACCGTAACTTTCAAACGGCGATACTTACCATCGCGACTGACATTCAGCGGTGAATATCCTAGCACGTATTGCGTACGCACGTCATTGCCGATGTGCGCGCCGATCGCCGTTAGCTCATCCAGGTTTGTTACGGGGTAGAGCCGTCCGCCGGTTTGTTCCGCTAGATCGCCGAGCAATTCCGGGCCCCGCCGCTCCTCGCCGCTGCGCTTGTGTTCGTCCGCGCTAAACAAGCCGATCGCATAGACCTGTACGTCCGATTCCAGTAGTTCGGCCTTGATCTGGCGGATATTGTGCCGGCTCTGGTTGTCACCGCCATGGGAGAGGATGACCAGGGCCTTGCGTAAATTGCGCGCTTTCTGCATCTGCGTCATTGCCATTTGGAGCGCGTCCAGCAAGTGAGATCGCATTTTGAGTCGCCGCTCGCGTTCCCGGAAACTTTCCCATTCGGAGACGCACCAACTCGATTGGAAGTACAACCCTTCAGCCTCTCCGGCCAGCGGTCACCCGCCTCTATGCAATCTTCGTCCATGAAGAGCCTGGCTTCCGGAACCGCGAGTTCTTGCGTTAACCAGAACCTCAGTCGAGTATAGACCCATCTGGTCCATTCCAGCGTCAGGGTATGACGTTTGTAGCTGAAGAAGACATCCCAAGCATAGTCAGCGGGCGGCGACATTCACTCCCCCTCCTCACTCCCCACCTTCAACACCGCCAAGAACGCCTCCTGCGGAATCTCCACGCGCCCCACGCGCTTCATCCGCTTCTTGCCTTCCTTCTGCTTCTCCAGCAGCTTGCGCTTGCGGCTGATATCGCCGCCGTAGCACTTGGCCAGCACGTTCTTGCGCATTGCGGGGATGGTCTCGCGCGAGATGATTTTGTTGCCGATGGCCGCCTGAAGGGCCACCTCGAACATTTGCCGCGGTATCAGCTTGCGCATGCGCTCGATCAGGATCTTGCCGCGCTCATACGCGAAATCCCGGTGAATGATCATGCAGAGCGCATCCACCGGATCGCCCGCCACCAGCACGTCCAGCTTCACCATCGGCGCCACCCGGTAGCCCGCCAGATGATAGTCGAGCGACGCATACCCGCGCGAGCACGACTTCAGCCGGTCGTAAAAATCCAGCACAATCTCGTTCAACGGCAGCTCGTATTCCAACAGCACGCGCCCGCTGCCGATGTGTTCGAACTTCTTCTGCTCGCCGCGCTTCTCCTCCAGCAGGCTCAGGATGCCGCCCAGATACTCTTCGCGCGTGATCACCGTCGCCAGGATGATAGGTTCTTCCACGTGCTTGATGTTCGAAGGATCCGGGAACTTAGTCGGGTTATCCACCTCGATCAGTTCGCCGTTTGTGGCCGTCACACGATAGCGCACGCTGGGCGCGGTGGTGATCAGGTCGATATTGAATTCGCGCTCCAGGCGCTCCTGCACGATCTCCAGATGCAGCAGGCCCAGAAAGCCACATCGGAATCCGAAGCCCAGCGCCACGGAGTTCTCCGGCTCGAAATTGAAGGCGCTATCGTTGAGTCGCAGCTTTTCCAGCGCATCGCGCAGCAACCCGTGCTCGTGCGACTCGATCGGATACAGTCCGGCAAA
>JBEKTJ010000320.1:0-5430 GCA_049516155.1 Bryobacteraceae bacterium | reverse complement strand
ACATATGTCGGTGCCGCGAAACCTCCGGCGCCGTTGCCAAGATACAGCAGAGGGTAGTCCAGATCTCCGCAATTTGCGGCAATCGCCGGATAGCCGCCGCTGGCGATGGCTCCGACCACGAATCCGCAGTTAGTTCCGGGCTCCTGGGGGTTGGCGTAGTCCTGCTGCGGTTGGAAGGTGCCATTGCCATTGCCCAGCAGCACGGCGAAACCTGTCGGGAGGGCTACCACCAGATCCAACTTGCCATCTTTGCGCAAGTCTCCCGCCACGAGATAGCCGGCATTATCCGGGCCGGCGCCCTGGAACGGAACCAGCACGCCGGGATTGAAAAGGCCGCCGCCTTTGCCTGTAAACAGCCAGATACCGCTACTGCCAACCGTGGCGACATCGGTGATGCCATCGTTGTTGAAGTCACCGAGGGCGAGGTAGGCTGTATCGATGTCGCCGCCCGCGGGACAGAATACGACTGGTTGAAAGGTGCCATCGCCGTTGCCGGCGGAGACGCCAATGCCCCAAGCGTAGTTTTGGTTCTGGCCAGCCAGAACCAAGTCGGCTATTTTGTCGCCGTTCAGGTCCGCCACTGCGAAGCTAACCTTGTCGCCCGCGCCGGTTTGTGTTTCGGGGCCTTGGCGAAAAGTACCGTTGCCGTTCCCGAACAACACCTGAATGGAGCCGCCGAGCAGCTCGATTATGTCGGGGATCCCGTCGCCGTTGGTGTCGGCGAACGGCTACCTGGTTGGACCCGAAGTCAGGGTAGTCGCGACGCGCAAAAAAAGTGCGGTCATCGGCGCCGGCCACACCGAGCGCCAGGCATGCCAGGAGGGACGCAGCCCGAAGTGAATATCTTTTCATGGTATCTGCTCCGACGTGCATTACTCTGCCAGGTAGTGTCCGATGTTGTCTGTCCGGATGAGCCAATTATGTATTGCGGCACCGGTGCCCCGTGGGAGGGACCTTATCTGCGTCGCGCTACGTTCCAAAAGCTGTACGTCGCCAACTCGCCGCCGCCATACGGAACAGAAGAGGGAGAACTTCGCCGGCCCAGGCCCGACCGTGCGTTATCGTCCCGATTCTCTTCCATTTTTCTCCTTAGAGGTGCTGATGGAGTCTGGCACGGTTCGGTGGGCTCTGTCAAGCTATATCTTGAGGGATGCGCATTATAACTCAAAATTTGTAAGTCCATTAACTCGTATCCTTGGGTTTATAACCTATATTTCTTGATAACTCGATGAATACGAGGCCCTGCAGCATCCTTTCCCATTCCGCCCTCGAGCCCTCTCTGCGATACGCGCTGCCGGGTACAGCCGGTGGCGTGCAATCATGTGCAACGCATAATCCTACAATAGACTAAGGAACGCCAACCCACCCACCGTGCCCGACAACCCACGCTCCTTCGTCTTCCACGATCCCAGCGGCAAGCGCTGGCAGCGCTTCCGCCGCGGCCTGCAGACCTGCGCCATCTTCTTCGGCATCCTGCTGGTGCTGTTCGTGCTGAGTATGGCGATCAACCCGCAGATCCCCGCGCTGGGCCTGCCGCCGGTGGAGCATATTCCCGATCTGGGCGAGGTCCCCGCCATCATCCGCGGCGAGCGGCCCATGCGCAACGTTCCCTTCAAGCTGCGCAAGGCTGCGCGCAACATCAAGTACGTGCGGTCGGCATCGCCCGTGCTGCGGCCCAAGACCGCCGCGCGCGTGGAAACCAACAGCCCCATCGTATTCGGCTTCTATGTCAATTGGGACCCGGCCAGCATGGTTTCGTTGCGCATGCACCTGTCGCACCTGACGCACCTGGTTCCGGAGTGGCTGATTCTGCGCAATGCACGCGGCGATCTCGACGACCAGAGCGATCCCACGGTGATCGCCATCGCCGCGCAAGCCAAGCTGCCCATTCTCGCTTTGGTCACCAACTACCGCGATGGCTGGCAGCCGGGCGACGTCCGCAAGATTCTGAACGACACCGGCCTGCGCGCCGACCTGATCGATAACATCTACAGCAACCTCACAGAGCACCACTTCGCCGGCGTCAACATCGATTTCGAGGAGCTTACGGTGCGCGACCGCCAGCCATTCGTGGCCTTCATGCGGCAGCTCCGCGCGAAGCTGCAGCCTGCCGGTCTGCTGCTCACCGAAAGTGTCCCGATCGAAGACGCGGCTTACGACCTCAAGCAACTGGCGCAGATCAACGACTATCTGGTGCCCATGGTCTACGACGAGCACTATCAATCCGGCGAACCGGGGCCTATTGCATCGCGAGCCTGGTTTCAGAAACAGATCGATAGCCTGGGCCGCATCGCAACGCCCGGGAAGTTGGTGATCGGGATGGGCAATTATGGTTATGACTGGACCATCGGCGGCACGGAATCCGCCGAAGCGCCGTTCGGTGAAGTGATGTCTCACGCGGCGTCCAATCGCGCTACGGTCGCTACGGTCGAGTGGGACGCCAATATGGCCAATCCGGTTCAGCGCTACCAGGCCGGCGGGCAACAGCACGAAGTCTGGTTCCTGGATGCGGTGACCGCTTTGAACCAGGCGCGCGCCGTGGCGGAAGGCGGCTTCCGCGGCATCGCGATGTGGCGCTTGGGCGCTGAAGATCCGGACTTGTGGAATGTGCTCGAACCGGATGCATGGCCCGGCGCCGGGTACGATCCTAAGGGGCTATCCGTGCTGACCGCGCAGAAATCGGTGAACCAGTACGGCGATGGGGATGTGTTGCGCATCGTGCAGACTCCGCATGACGGCAGCCGCAGAGTGTGGCGCGATGCCAATGGCCGGTACGCCGAGCAGTACGGACAATTGCCGTCATACTACGTGATCGAGTCGAGCGGCGGAGGGTATGCCAAAGGGCCGGCCGGCAAAGTCCTGTGCCTCACTTTCGACGATGGCCCGGATCCACGTTACACGCCGCGCGTGTTGGACATTCTGCGCAGCCACGGCGTGCGCGCCACCTTCTTCATCATTGGCGCCAATGCCGATCAGAATATCGGCCTGGTGAAGCGCGAGTATGCCGAAGGCCACGACATCGGCAATCATACTTATACGCATCCCAACATCGCGCTGGTTTCCGAGGAGCGCGCCGCGCTGGAACTCAGCACCACCGAGCGCATCGTCGAAAATGCGCTGGGTGTTTCGACGGTGCTGTTCCGGCCGCCGTACAACGCCGACAGCCAGCCGCAGACTCCCGAGGAAATCCTGCCGGTGCTGCGCGCGCAGAAGGCCGGTTATGTGACGGTGGGGGAGCGCATCGATCCGCGGGATTGGGTGAAGGGTGTTACGGCGGATGAGATCGTTTCGGAGATCCGGAGCGAATTGCAGTCATCGGAGGATCCCGGCCACGTGATCCTGCTGCACGATGCCGGGGGCGATCGCTCAGCTACAGTCGCGGCGCTGCCACGGATTTTGGAGGCCTTGCAAAGCCAGGGTTATCGATTTGTCCCGCTGAGTGAACTGCTGGGACAAACCCGCGCGCAACTCATGCCGGCGCCTTCCAGTGTGGAAATGCGCTGGGCGCGTATTGAAGGCGGCGCATTCGACTCGCAGGGTGCGTTCAAGAAAATCATCGGCATGATGTTCCTGTGGGCCATTTACCTGACGCTGGCTCGCTCGCTATTCTACGGCGTTCTGGCGCTGGCGCAGAAGTGGCGCGTGCGGCATGCGCATTTCGACGCCACCTTCCACCCTCCGGTCTCGGTGGTCATCGCCGCGTATAACGAAGAGAAGGTGATTGTGCGCACGGTGGAGTCGATCCTGCGCAATGGCTATGACGATGTGGAACTGGTAATCGTAGACGATGGCTCGACGGACGCCACGCTGGAAGTCCTGCGGCGGGATTTCGGCGGCCGTGCCAACGTCCGAATCCTCGCGCAGCCCAACGGCGGCAAATCCGCCGCGCTGAACAACGCCATCGCGCACGCGCGGCACGAGATCCTGATCGCGCTGGATGCGGACACTATCTTCCGGGCCGGCACCATCGGAAAACTGGTGCGGCACTTTGCCGATGCGGAAGTGGGCGCGGTCTCCGGCAATGCGCGCGTGGGCAACCGCAACAGTTGGATCACGCGCTTCCAATCGATCGAATACATTTACGGCTTCAACTTGGATCGCCGCGCGCTCGATTTTCTGAATGCCATTACGGTGGTGCCCGGGGCGGTGGGAGCGTGGCGCAGAGACTTAATCGTGAAGCTGGGGGGATTCGGCGGCGACACCCTGGCCGAAGACACCGACCTGACCCTGAAGATTCGCCGCGCTGGGTACAAGATCCGCTACGAAGAGGAAGGCGTCGCCTTCACCGAAGCGCCCGAAGACACGCGCGGGCTGGCCAAGCAGCGTTTCCGTTGGGCGTTTGGGACTTTGCAGGCCGCGTGGAAGCATCGCGACGCGCTGTTTGATCCCAAGTATGGATCGCTGGGCTTCGTGGCGCTGCCCAGTATCTGGATTTTTCAAGTGCTGCTTTCGGCGCTCTCACCTTTCGCCGAACTGGCCATGATCGTGGCGCTGTTCGCGGGCAATTGGCGGATCGTGTTGGTGTTCTATCTGGGCTTCTTCGTGTTGGAGTTACTTACAGGACTTATGGCTTATTGGCTGGAGGGTGAGAAGCCCTGGGATCTGTCGCTGTTGTTCTTTCAGCGGATTTACTACCGGGAACTGATGTACTACGTGGTGGCTAAGTCGCTGATCTATGCGGTGCGCGGGCGGGTGGTGGGCTGGGGCAAGCTGGAGCGGCGGGCGACGGTAGCGGGGGTTTAGCGTCGTGCAAGTTCCGGCTTCCGAGTGCCATAGTGAATCGCCACGCGCGCGAGCCGAAATACTGCGATGCGATTCCCGCGAGCGCAATCGAAACCACCATGGCTGACAGAGCATCGACTCCATTGTGACGCCAATAGGCGGCTCAGTAAGCCTCGCCGCGATTATCAATGCCATGGACCCGCGCGACATCGTGAGAATCCAGATCAAAAAAGATTCGCCACTTGCCGACCCGAAGACGGTATAGCCCTTCGCGATCGGTAAGCCGTTTGACACTGCCTTCGCCGGTGCTGCCATAGCGAGTCAACGCATGGAGGATGCGCATGGCAGTGTCGCGATCCAGCCGCCGCAGATCGGACCGCGCGGCTGGCTCCCAAACAAACCGCTTCACACACCGAACTCCCGCAGGATCTCTTGATGCGGGATGCCGAGTGACGGGTGGGCGCGCGCGGCATCGATGCGCGCCAGCATTTCCGAGTCGACCGGCTGTTCGTCATGCGCGATCAGGAACTCCAGGTATCGCGCCGCGGGTTTGACCTCCGACTCCGGAAGGCGATTGACAAGTTCGTGCAGTTGCTCTTTGCTCATCGGACGGCGCCTCCGCCGCTATAAGAATTATACCGCGCTTGGGCCTCGCGGCGAAGGCGCGAGCACGCGGAATCTTCGTCTTGCCAGCGAGGTTTGGATCAT
>JBEKTJ010000319.1:0-5479 GCA_049516155.1 Bryobacteraceae bacterium | reverse complement strand
GTGATCTGCTCAATGCCGGGTGTTTCTCCGAGGTAGCTCGTAAGCTCGCGCGCCATATCTTCGGCGTAGCTCAACAGGTAGCGGCCAGTGCGCTGTCGGTATTGCGCGATGGACTTGAGCACCTTTTCTTCCAGCTTTGCGCCCATGCGCGGCAGCACGCGCAGCTTCTGATCCAGGCATAGACGCTCCAACTCGTCGATGGTGCCCACTTGATAATGCTCGAACAGCAGCGCGATGCTCTTCGGCCCCAGCCCCTGGATTTTAAGGAATTCGAGCGCGCCCGGCGGGAACTTCTGCAGCAGCAGATCGCGGCGTTCGCAGGAGCCGCGGCGGACAATTTCTTCCAAAACGAAGGCCAGCCCCTTGCCGATGCCGGGGATGCCGGTGACCTTGCGTTCCGGATCTTTGAGAATGTCTTCGATCCGCTCGGGATGGCCTTCGACCGCGGTGGCGCCATTGCGGTAGCTGCGGATGCGGAACGAATCTTCGCCGGCGATCTCCATCAGGTCGCCGGTTTCCCAGAGGACGCGGGCTATCTCCTTGTTCTCCATCCCGAGGTCTAATGTAGCGCACGTTCTCAACGGGCCGCGTCCACACTTTGTGAGACGTGTTGACACGCGCCCCACGGCGAATCAACTACATATGGCTGGCTCCCCGCCTGCATTCAAAATATGCATGCGAGATACGCGGTGGCAGTTGAGATACTTGAAGGCGCTGGCGGCGGTGTTGGTGGCGGCGGGCGAGGCGTTAGCGCAGGAGACGCGGCCCGTGGCGCGGCGCATCGTCGTCAGCATTCCGGATCGCAAGCTGGCGCTGATGGAGGATGGCCCCGTGGTCAAAATCTATCCGGTGGCAGTGGGCGCGGTAGCCACACCCAGCCCCACGGGCAGCTTCACCGTGATCGCGCGAGTCTCGCATCCCACCTGGTACGGGCCGGGCAAAGTGGTGCCCCCAGGCACGCGCAACCCGCTGGGACCGCGCTGGATCGGGCTGAGCCGCAAAGGCTACGGGATACACGGAACCAGCAGTCCACGCTCGATCGGGCGGCCCGCGTCGCACGGGTGCATCCGCATGCACAACGCCGACGTGGAAGAACTGTTCGGGCTGGTGGAAATTGGCGATGCGGTGGAATTGTACGCGGAGCGTACTGAGGAAGTAGAGCGCATATTCGGCGTGCCAGCGGCGGCGCCACAAGTGGCAAACCTGGACGTCGATCTAGGCACGCGTGGCATGCGTTGAGCGCTCGGCGACTGCGGGCAGTTTCTTTTGAAGCTCGGCCACGATCTCTTCGGCGATTGGACGGATTTCCGCGGATAGCTTCTCCAGTGGGCTGCGGTCGCCTGTTTCGAGGTAATCCATTGCGACTACGAGTGGGAGCAGTTCTTGGTCAAGCTTTGATTCGCGGATTAGTGTACGAAGGAAGTGGATATTGTTCTTGGCTATCATCGCCTTCAGCCACTCGACCATTTCTGTGGCCGGCACGGTTCCCAGGATCTTCTCGTTCCAGATTCTACGCGCCTCGTCGTAGGAGCCCATTCCTATCACGAGGGCGAACATTTGGACAGGCCCCCTAACTACATGGCGAATCGACAACACCGACTCTAGGAAGCGCCGCATTTCCGGGATCTCTCGTCGCGCTAACCCGGCTTCACAGGCCGCAGCCGCTCTTTCGAGGTCTCCGAGCCTAAAGAAACATATGGCTAGGACGGCCTGCGCGATGGGTTCGGCGGCGAATTCATCCGCATGCGGGCTAACAACGCTGATCGCCTCGCGGAATCGTGACAGTTTGAGTAGGATTTTGGCCTTCAGCAACGCGTCCGAGGGCCGCCCTGGGACGAATTGGATGCAGTTTTCGATATCTTCAAGGGCTTCCTCGTCGCGCCCGAGATTGTGCAGCGCCGCAGCACGGATAGACCAGAGTTCGGGCTGCTCGTGCATGGGTAGTCCCCGGGGGCCGAGCGCTTCCAGGACGGCCTCGGAGCCCGGGTTCTCTCGAATTCGGGCCACCAAGAGTATACGCCTCTCACCCTCGGACATAGCCTGACCGGCCGAGACGAGTCCGCCCTGCGTGAGTCGCTGCAACGTGCGGGAGCGCAACTGCGTCAGGCCATCGCTGCGTACCAACGCCCGGGCCCGATCCATGTTCCCCGCATCCAGATAATCGCTCACAAGACGATCAGTTGCACTACCCTTAAATCGCGCATCCATCGCGTCCACAAGGATCTGACGGTAATCCAGCGTCTCGGCGGCCAGAGCCTTCTCTCCAACTCTCATCAATTCCGCAAATCGCACGGCCAACCGCTCCGTCTCATCCAGCATCTCGCGGCTTGAATACCAAGCCCTTAGAAATTCAACCAGCCATGCCATCCGCTCCCGGCTCTCCCGGCCAAACCGCATCTGGTGCCAAATCGCATACAGCGGCTCCGCCAGCGAATACCAGGAACTTCTCGCCCGCACATTCGCCGCGCGCACGTACCCCAATCCCGACAAGCGCTTCAACTGCGAGGTCACTTGGTTCACCGGCAGTCTCGTCTCCGCCGCGATTTCGGTGGGCGTCAGCCCGGAACCCGTGCGCGCGCTCACCCGCGCAATATGGTCCAGAATCTTGCGCTGTTGCGGCGGCAGGCTCTCGATCTTCGCCTTATAGTACGGCGTCACTTCGTCCAGCAGCTTCTCCAAACCGCGACGCACGTCGATCAAATCCGAGCTCGCAATAATCCGGTAAAGCATCAACACCAGACGGGGATTGCCGCCCGTGAAATAATGCAGTACCTTGATCCGCGCCTCGTTTTGCTTAAGCTGTTGCTCGAAACCCGTGCGCTTGTCGGCCTCCGCGCGCTTCAGCAGCAACTGGTCGATCTGGCCGCCTTCAAGCGCATCCAGGTTCCACGTCTTGAAAAAGTTGTAGAGCGGCTGATCGTACGCCCGCGCTTCGTGAAAGAACGCCGTCGCCCCGCCCACCAGCACGAACGTGCCGTCGTTCATCAGCGCGTCGCGCAGCCGCGCATTCTCGGTTGTGTTGCCGATCTGGTCCAGAATCATATCCAGGTTGTCCACCAACAACAGCAGGCGCTTTCCATGCTGGCGGCTCCAGTCGAGCAGCGTGGCCCGCCCCGCACCGGCCAGATCGACGGATGGCCTAAACTCGTTCTGCAGCGCGTTGCCGCGTGCCGCCAGTTCCGTGTCACCGGTCTCGTAGGCCAAGTGCCGAATCGCCGCCAGCCAGAAATCCGCCAGATCCGTGATGGCGTAGGATTCCTCCGGAAACCGCACCGGCTGCCACTTCTTGCGCAGATTGCCATCCAGCACGGCGAATTGCAGCATCAGCAGCATCGTGGTCTTCCCCATTCCACGCGCCCCGATCAGCAACACGTGCTGCACGCCCGCGCCCTTCGGTTGACGCCGCACAAGGGCCAGCAGTTCCTTCAGCATCGGTTCGCGGCCGACGAAGGTCTGCTTGATCTCTGCCGCCGGCATCTGTTCGGGGTTGTAGTAGAGTTCCATCTCAGCCCTCCATCCCGTAATGCCGCAACCACCAGTCGCGCAGCAGCTTGCAGGAGAACTGGTAGGATCCCTGCCGGGCATTGAATCCGACGTAGAAATCGTTCTCCAAATTCGCCATCAGGCCGTTGAAGCGCTCAATATCCGCTGCGTCGCATTCCTTCCGGTAGATCTCGTAGCAGGCCTCGCGCTTGAGCGCGCCATGGTTCGCGATCGTGCGCAGAAGGGTCTTGGCGGCTCTTTCGTCTTGCCTATCGTAGTAGTCGCGCAGCCGGCCGTAGTAGTGGTCGAAATAGGTTTTGCAGTCCACTCCCAGCACGGTTTCGCGATAGAGCGTCTCCACCGTTGCCCGCGTTGGTGGGATTCCTCGCTCCTTGGAGGCTTTCGCAATTTCGGAGAACATGATCTGCAGGAAGTACGGCACGCGTGTCCCGATGAGTTGCACCACTTTCCTCCGCACCGCGGCCGGCAACGGCGTGTCGTGCGACTCCGATAGCGCTTGCAGGAACCGATCCGCAACGGGATCGGAAAACGGCTGCAACTTCAGGTGTTCGAAGTCGTTCATCGACGCGGTTTCTCCGAGATTGCTAAGCACATTCCCGATGCCGATCGATCCAGCCACCAGGAACCGGACGTTCTTGATCCGTGGCGATTGGCGAAGCTGGCGCAACCACCGCAACAAAAGCCGCGCGTCCGCGCGCCGCGCATCCAAATGCGCCATCTCGTCGATCATCACGGCAAACTCGTCCAGGAGGAACACGACAGTTTCCGGGCTTCTGGAGATGGCATCGAATAGCTCTTCGCCGCTAGACTGCCAGCGTGGCTGAATCTGCTCTTTGAGTTTCAGCTTCAGCTTATGGACCTCGATCTCTTCCACGTTGACGCGAAATCCCTGCCACGCCTTTCTCGGTACATAGCTGAGAGCTGACGTGAGTTTGGAGAGCACATCGTCGCGCGAGAGCTGCACCACCAAGGCCGTCAGCAAATCGGCTGGTTCCAGGAAGTGCTCAAGATCGCAGTGTACGAGACGGTAGTCCCATCTCGGCTCGTCGATGAGCCGGTACATCACGCTGGTCTTCCCGAAGCGCCGGGGCGACGCCAGCAGCACATGGCCGAAGCTGAGCTTCTCCCAAACCAGATCGACGAAAGCTTCACGTCCGTAGCAGTCGGCGCCTCGAACCGGAGGGCCTACGAAATTGCACGGCATACAACAATCATGTCGCACAACAGGCGCGTTGTGCAACAAAACTTTCGTTCTAAACCTTGGGGGGGCTGGGAAAAAGATGGGGCCGTTCTGCATGAAGCAGTTCGGCCCCAGGGGCAATTCCAGAAGAAGTTGATTCAGTTACCGGTGACCGCCGCCGCTGTGTCCGCCACCGCCACCACCACCGTGTGAGCCGCCGCCGCCACCACTGCTGTGAACGCTGCCGCTCGAATGGCTCGACCCGCCACTGCTAGGGCTGGCATGATAACTGGGAGCGGCCCGAGTTCCACCATAGCTGCGGCCGCTGCCATAAGACGGCGCCGCGCGGTATGCACTGCTGCCGCCCGCACGATAACTCGAACTCGGCGTGCCGCGGTTCCCGCCATACGACGGACTCGCCCGGTAGGCGCTGCCTCCGCCATATGCCGGCGCGGACCGGGTAGCTCCACTCTGGCCGAAATGGCTAAACCCACCGGCTTGCGCGCCGCCGGCTCGTGGCGCTGAACTATACCGCGATGCCGCGAATGAAGATCGCGCGCTCGCCGCTGAAGCCGCCCCGTATCGCGCGCTCAGCGCGCGGTTCGAATAGGGGACGCCCAGACGATGACCGGCATCGTGCGCCCATATCCCACCCGCTCGGAATCCGGGGCCGCCGAAACCAAAACGGCCGAAAAAGGCGCCGTTCAGGAAAATCGAGTGATTGAACCAGCCGAATCCCCAGCCCCAACCACCCCATCCCAGGCCGCCGAAAAAGCCGCCGATATAAATGCCCGG
>JBEKTJ010000318.1:0-5514 GCA_049516155.1 Bryobacteraceae bacterium | reverse complement strand
AAGTGGGGAGGCGTGGGCGAAAAGCGCGCCGGGTCCAGACCAGCCGCGCGGAACAGCGAACTCCAGTCGGGCGGACTAGCGGCTTCCCGCCTATCGTCGACGCTATTCTCGACGCCGTCCTCGACACCGTCCTCGATCTCCGGGGGCACCGTCTCCAGCGAGTACAGCCGGCCCTGCAGGTCGGCCTCCAGCAGGATCATGCCCGGATCGACCAAAGCAGGGTTCGACTCCGATACCGTGCGCGACGGGGAAAGTCCTATATTGGCCGCGCCAAACCAGACTGTGGGCTCCATGTATCGCGGGCTTTGGCGATACCAGAAATGCACGACCGGCGGCTGCTCCCTAACCAGGCGCGCCCAGCGATCCGGCGACCGATCGTGTCGCTCCACGTAGTCCAGGTAGGAGGAGTCGCCGCCAAATCCGAAATGGCTGTCCAGCTGCGGCGCGGTATATCCGAAGCTGCTCAGCAGATCGCGGGCACGCTCCCTGAGCACTTCGGGAGATTTGTCCGTGGGCAGGCTGCCAAACACGTCCGCTTTACTGTGCAACACCGCAGCCGCCGCCACTCCCGTCACGGCAAGCACCAGCAACGCGAGCGCCAGCCGGACGCTGACCGCAGCGGTTTCGCTGGATGCCGCCACCATTTCGGGGGAAGGTGTTTCGCCGGCCGCCAGCGCCGCGGCCAGCGGGTCGCCTCCGGGCAGCGCCGCCGCCACCGAAAGCGCCGAAGAAGGACGCCGCGCCGGATCCGGTTCCAGGCATCGCAGGATGACTCGATCCACTGCCGGGTCCAGATCCCGTACCAGGGTGGAGGGACCGGCCGGCGCGCCGGTCTCTTCCAGGCGCAGCAGTTCATCGCGCGACTGAGCGTCAAATGCGCGTCGGCCGGTGAACATCTCGTAGAGCACCAGTCCCAGCGCGTAAATGTCGCTGCGCGCGCTGGCCTGGTTGCCTGCCAGTTGCTCGGGGGCCATATAGGCCGGCGTGCCATGCCGCGCCTCCGGACCGGTCACTTGCGCGGCCAGCGCCGCCAAGCCGAAATCGGTGATCAGGACCTGGCCGCGGCCGTCGATCATAATGTTGCCGGGCTTGAAGTCGCGATGCAGGACGCCTTTTTCGTGGGCCGCAGCCAGCGCCGCGCACAGCCGCCGGGCGATCTCCACGGCCTTATCGGGAGCCAGCCGGCCTATGCGGCGCAGCAGCGACGCCAGGTCTTCCCCATCGACGTATTCCATCGACAGGAAAGGCATCCCCTCCCATTCGCCGATGTCGTACACGCGGCACACGTTCGGATGGGAGACCTGCCGCGCGGTGCGGACCTCGTTGTGGAAGCGAGCCAGCGCCGCTCCATCCTGCGACATGGCGGCGGGCAGAAACTTCAGTGCGACCGGTTGCTCCAGCTTGTCGTCGTAGGCGCGATAGACCTCGCCCATGCCGCCTCTTCCGGCCAGGCTGACGATGCGATAGCGCCCTGCTACCACCGCACCGGCGGCGAAGCGCCCATCGCGGCGTGAATCGGGGGTCGAAGGAGGGCGGAGGGAATGCGGACCAGATGTGACCGTGTCCGCGCTGGACCGGGATTCGAGCGAACTCCCGCAGGCGGCGCAGTAGCGGCTCCCGTCGGGCATGCCGAACGCGCAGGAGGGGCATTGGGGCATATCGGGCGTCGAACCGACACTGTAGCAGACGGCTCGCGACACGGCTATCCGTGCTTCCGCCGGCGCACGACATCGAAAACGCGGGAGGCGGCTCGCCCGACTGGAAACTTTATAACAACTCCTTCACGATCCGGTCGATTTCATCGAGCTCGTTCTTTAGCTGGACACGCATCCGGCCGCGTAGTCTCGCAACGGAAGTTGGCGCGTCCGACGTCAGCACCCCGGCAGCCTTCTCGCGGGCTTGCCGGCCAAAGTTAACAAGGGCGGCATGCCGGCTGTTTTCGGGGTTGAACCGGGGGATCGGGAGGTCCATCAGCTTCTTGTGAATGTCCCGCTCGCCAAGCAGGCCCATGGCCTGGAATGGCTTGATCGCTTCATTACTCACGGAAGAGTTCAACACCGAGGTTAGATAGTCGCCCTCTTCCGGACCGCCGACGGCGCCGGCGTAAACGGTGAAATCGACGACCAGTGGAAGCGCGAAGCCCGACTTCCTCACGCTTACGGCTGAAACGTTCGTTCCGCTCTTATTGTAAAGGACGAGGTGCTCATCCCGCGGCTGTTGTGCAGTCAGCTTGTTCTGGTAGTCCAACCATTCGTGCAGGGAGACACTACTCGCCTTCTTCTCACGGTTCCGCTTCCAGATCCGTTCAGCCTCTTCCATCCAGCGGCCGAATTCCCGGTAGCCCTTGCGCTTGAGCGTCGCCGAATCCCAGACATCTCGCCTGGAACCATCTCGGACAAGTGGGATTACGGTCAAGGAAGGCGTCAATAGCGCGAACGGCAAGATCTGGCCGCCGAGTACCGTGTAGTAGAAGAAACGTCCCTCGACTTGTCCGGATAGATGTACCTCGTCCCATGGTTTCTTCGCCACCTTCAATTGTTCGGAGTCTGTCTCGGCCCAGTACAAGCCATCGGGATCGATGGGGAAGGTTAGATGCGAACTGACGAAGTAGAAGCACCGAGGCACGATGGTCGCGCCTTGACCGAAGCGTACGGCATAGGAACTCGACGACCCCGGTCCGTTCGCGCCGGCTGACGTGGAAAACGCCGAACGTTTGGCCAGGTAGATGACGCGCCCCGTCGCTTCGCGATACGACAACTCCTTCATTGCCACCGGCCAAGGACAATCGCGGTCGTCAAGTTTGCCCGACCATTCCTTTACCGGTAGGACATCCTCAGCGCTGCCCGGATCTGAGCTTTCCTCGGCGAACAGCACGCATGCAGGAACGTTGAAGAGAGGGGTCACGCCCTTCATGTCCCAGTAGCCCGAGAGACGGAGCCGGCAACGCCAGCTATAGCTCCGAAGCCGGAGGTTCTCGTGCTGGTCGCCGGAAAGAATGCTGCGTGGCATGACAAAGCCGAGTTTTGCGCCTTTGGCAGCGAACCAACCCATGGAATGGGCGACGAACACGGTCGCCAGCTCCATCTGCGTCATCAACTTCTGTTTGTTCGGCGCGATCCTATAGTCTTCGACTGCTCGTTTCTTGATCTCCGCCTGGTAGTTCGGATCGGCAATGTAGCGATAGGAAAGCCAGGGAGGATTTCCCACGATTACGTCGAACCGTTGCCGCATCATTGCGGGCCGGTAGGAATTGCGGATGATGAAGGCCCAGATGGAGTTCTCCCGGTCCCGAATAAGCTCCGCCAAAGCAGCGGCGTACTCCCATAACGCCTCGACGATCTGCGCCAGTTCTTCGTGCTTCTTCAGGCTGGGCACCACCTTCAAAACGTAAGCCTTTAGTGCATCAGGCCCCTCCGACTTGGTTCGTGCGTGATCTACCGCGACCCGGGAAGCGGCGTCGATGGCGGGATCGAACACTTCAGGCGACGTTATAAGGCTCTCCGGAATCAGCACCTCTTTGTCGGCGAACTTCACTCTTACTCGCACGTCCTCGTGCAACCTCATTTGCCGAACCTCGCTGGGCAGGAACAGTGAGTCCGCCATGTATACAGGCACTGAAACGGGGCGTTTCGCCGCCCGAATGACCGTCCCCAGCGCTAGGACATATGTAGCCTTGGCGATACTGACCGCCAGGGGATGAACCTCGATTCCGACGACGTGCTCCAGCACTCGCTGCAATCGCTCCGAATCCGAAGCTGTGTCGCGCTCCAGGAAATGCGAAATGGCGGCGCGGAGGAAGCTACCGGAGCCGCAGGCCGGATCGAGCACCTTGACGTAGCCGGCCTCTGGCAAAAGTTCCGACACGACTCGTTCACACAGCCAATCCGGCGTATAATACTCACCAAGATCGTGCCGGTCCTGCGGGTCGACGAGTTGCTGGTAGACGCCCTTGAGGACGTCCTGGTCGAGCCGGGTAAGATCGTAAGTCTCTATCTGGGCGATGATGCGCTCCCAGACGGGCCGCAACATGCCGCTCAGCGTTTTTGATCGTATCCACTGGAAGAAGTCGTCTTCGACCAGATTGGCAAGACCGCCCGCCTGGAAGAATTCGCCCGATAGCACCGCGTCGGCGACCTCTGCGTAGGGCTTCTCCGATTTCCCTCCGGAGATCGACGCCCAGATCATAAGCCGGGCCACGGAAGCCAGGTAGGTATGCTTTAGGAACAGATCCTCCAGCTCGGTAAGGTCTTGGCCTTCGGCACTTGCGGCTACAGGCAGGGAGCCGTAGGTCACAGCCAGATAGCGCTGCCAGTTTCGGTAGGCCAAGTCTGGCTCCTTCTCCTCTCTTGTACGGCGCCAGGCCGTCCCTAGCGTCTCCATCGCATCGCCATACGCCAAGCTTTCTTTTCCAAAATCTTGCCTGAACTGTTGGGCGGACGGGATGACCTGGCCCATGCGGAAGAGCAGGGTATTGAGGAAAAGGTAGAAGTCGAATAGGTTGGAGTCGGTGACGGTTAGTTCCCGCAGCAACTCCAGCGTCACGTCGCTCGGCTGGGGGGGCTCTTCCAGGTTCGCCGGAAGACTCGGTCGGTAGGTCCGCCACACGACACCGTCGCTGGCGACGGCCAGTAAGGGCCGATGAGGCTTGCCCTCCTTGGCCCAAACGCCGGAACTATACTCCCGCAATTGTTGTTCCGCGACCTTACCTGTCGCCTTGAGGGAGTATTCGAACTCAATAACCGCGTTGCCGAAGTACGAGTCGATATGGCCCCGTTTTGCCTTCTCGGGTAGCTGGATGCGGACGGCTTTCTCGATACCGGCCGTCAGCTTGCCGATGATGGCCGAGCCGGGGAACGCCTGGCCGACGAATGCGATGAAACGGTGAGTCTTGGCAGACTCATTGGGCAGCAAACGAACCTCTGCCAAATATTCGGAAAGCAGTTGCTTCGTGCTGCTGTCGAAGCTCTCAGCCATGGTTATGGAACAAGACTATCGCAAATTGTCGTGTTGGGGTTAGCGTCGCCCGTTCGCCAAGCGGAAGCGCCCGCCCACCTATTGCACTTGATACGAGAGCCGCACTTCCACTGTCTTCGGCGGGAAGCAGGAATTGTTGTTGCAAGCCTGGTAGCGCAGCTTGCCGAGCATGATCCCCGGCCCCTGCGAGGCGCCTGCCGGCACCTTGAACTTGGCGGTGAGATCGAAATCGCCGGTGAAAACGGAGAGCGGCTTATCCGAGAATTCGTACTTCTCCATCTGCGGCTTGGGGAAGACCACCGCCCCGGGTTCCAGCGCCCCGTCGGGAGCCCACGTCAGCTTCAACGGGATCAGATAGGGGTCGCTCGGCGTGTTGCTATTGACGTGAAATCCGGGCTCGACGGACACTGCGATCTTCGCTTCGGCCGAAGCGCCGCGCTTGGCCACCAGCTTTCCGGGAGCTTGGGCTATCAGATATTGATTACCTTGCGCCCACAAGCTCGGCAGGCAGAGACACGCGCCCAGAACCGCCAGCGGGAC
>JBEKTJ010000317.1:0-7825 GCA_049516155.1 Bryobacteraceae bacterium | reverse complement strand
ACGATCGCGCCAGCCTCGATGTACTCTTCGTCGGTGAGTACGCTGCCCGCGCCCGCCGTGGACTGGACCAGCACCTCGTGGCCCGCCTCGCGCAGCGCCGTCACGCCGCTGGGTACCAGTCCGACGCGCGTTTCATGATCTTTGACTTCTTTGGGAACGCCGACGATCATCGGGAGTGCTCCTCGATTGGGTGGTGCTGACTTAGCGTATATACGCCGGGTGGCGAAACGCTCCATTTCAGCCGCCGACGTGGCAAATGACGCGACAAAGTCTCGATAACCGCCGAAGACCATCGTACGATCTAAACAACGGCAAGCCTTCCGCATGCCCAGGGCATCCCTATTGAAGAGGCGCTCGGAAAGCCTGGCGATGAGCGCGGCCCAACTGCTCCTCAGGCTGCCCGCTCTCGGTTGCCAGCCGCGCGAAAAACTGTGGAGAAAAAGTGCGCGGCCGCATCGCAGATGCGGAAATCACCCCACGGAGTTTGCATTGGGTTTGTTCCAGCGCATCAGACCCGCCGCCAAAGCCATTTGAGTGACGCCGGCTACATTGTTGACGCCCAATTTCTTCATGAGCATCTTGCGGTAACCGCGCACCGTTTGCAGGCCGAGGTCGAGAAGCACGGCGATATCCTTGCTGGTCTTGCCCTCGGCTACCAGGCGCAGCACCTGCAACTCGCGCGGCGAGAGCGTGTTCAACGGCGCCTGGCTGCTGGCGGTCCGTAGATCGCCGGTCTGAATGCGCGTCAACAGGCTGTCGGAAACCTGTGAGCTGAGGTACGACCCGCCGCGGGCCACCGTGCGCAGAGCGTCGATTAGATCCGCCGAGGAGGCCCGCTTCAGCACGAAGGCGCGGGCCCCCGAGCGCAGTGCGCTGACCACCGAATTCTCGTCGTCGTATATGGAAAGGATGACCACGCGGGTCTGCGGCGAGTGGCGCAGGATTTCGATGGTCGCCTCAATGCCATTGACACCTGGCAGGCCGATATCCATAACCACCAGATCGGGACGCGACTTCTTGCAGAATTGCACCGCTTCCGTGCCGCTGCCAGCCTCGCCGGCAACGCGGAATTCGGAACAGCGCTCCAGAATTGCGCGAAGACCGTCCCGCATCATCTTGTGATCGTCCACCAGCAAAATATCGTATGCCATAGGCGCCTTAATCGGTCGGCGTACCCGGTGGCCCGGCAGGCGGAGCCGCTTGCCCCGCCACGGCGCGGCAAAGGGCGCGCACCAGGGTTCCTTTGGCGGGCGAACTCTCTATTTGCAGTTCAATACCCGCCCGATCCGCGAAATGTTGCATCACCAAAAGTTCCAGTCCGCCTCCCCTGAAAGCCCAATCCGCCGCGTCCAACCCCGGTCCATTATCCCTAATCTCGAGCGCGGGACCACTCCGCAACGACTTTAGCAATATCTCGATGGCGGAGCAACCCGCGCGCCGCGACGCACGGCCCGCGGCTTCCTGCGCGATGCGATACAGGGCCGCCGCAGCCTCCGGAGGAAGCTGCGCGGTGGCATCCGCGAATACCCGCACGTTCCCTCCGAAATCGGTGCGCAGCCGTCCCGCCAGCCGGTCCAAAGCCGCGCGCAATCCAGCCCGCTCCGCGACCGCCGGGTTCAACTCGCGGTTGACGTCCCGGACCAAAGCCATGACGTTGTCCAGCAGTGCCTGGATTTCGCCGATGCGCTGGGGGATGGGAAGGGCGCTCTCGCCGAGTTCCATACGCAGCAGGTCGAGCTGCAGGCCGGCGGCGCTCAGGCTCTGCCCCACGTGATCGTGCAGAAGCTGAGGAAGCCGGGCGCGATCGCTCTCCAAAGCTTCCAGGGTGTGCAGCAGGAGGTCGGCTTCCGGCATATCGTGCGCCATTCCGCCCGCAAAGGCGATTTCGCCGCTCTTCGTCCGAATCGGGAACATGGTGACCGAAAATGCGCCACGCCCGGCAAACCGGCAGGCGGCGCCGAGTGTCTCACCGGTGAAAAGGCGTTCCAGGCGCCGGGTCCAGGAAGTGCGAGCAAGCGGCTCGATCAGATCCACGAGGCTCAGACTGTGCAACTCGGCGGCGGCGCAGCCAAAGACGCGCGGCGTATCGCCATAGGCTGCCTGGAATGTCCCGTCGCGCTTGAGTAACCAGGCACATCCGGGGCTTTGGCGGAGCAGCATCTCGCATAGCGCGGCGGCTGGCGGCGGGTTGGCGGCGGCGGGTGTCATCCCTTGGCGCCAACTTCCTAGCGTTGGCGTGTAAGCGCACAATTCTAGCAGGTGTGCAGGGCAGCGTCGCTCTGAAACGGCAAGGCTATCGTTTGTTATGCGGCGACTGCGGGCTTACGTGTACGGCGATACAGCACCCCGGTTCCAACAAGTTATATCCCGGCGGCAGCGCGAGGAGTGCGCACGACTTGTGGCGATCCAGCCGATTCGGCTATGCTGGGTTGTCACTATGCCCCACGGATTTGATATGCACCGCGTGTTCATCTCGGCTCCGGGAGATCTGGGGCGGGAGCGCCACGCCTGCCAGGAGGCGATCGCCGCGGTCAACGAGTCCACGGCAATGCCCGCCAAGGTCCTTCTCGTGACGGTTGGCGTGCGAGAGGACGAGCACATTGCCGGAAGCCGGTCGATCGTATCGGACAATGTCCGATGGTCCACCTTCTTCATTCAGGTGTTCGCCGACGACTGGGGTCCGAAGAACTTGTTCCGTAAGCTGTTCTACCTGGCCATCGAGTGCCGGGACGATGCCTGCATGCCGATGCGCGAGGTGGTGGTCTGTCTGAAGGATGCACCACAGGAAACCGAACCTGAGATTCTGGCGTTCCGCAAGGAGTTACAGGAACGCAAGGATGTTCGCCTCTTCCGCTTCGCGAGCCACGACGCGCTAATGGCCCACCTGGCGGAGGTTGCAACTGGCTGGGCGCAGGCGATAGTGCAGGCGAAGACGGCGGCCTCCGCCGCGGCTTGCTGAAGCGACGACCGACCGCCGTCCTTACACCAGAGCGAGCGGCCGCCACTCCATATGGAAGTGCATCGCGTCTTCGCGGACGATTTGAAATCCGAGGCGCTGGTGAAACCGTAGCGAACCCGGATTGAACCGGAATACCATGGAGCGGATGGGCAGTTTCGCCTGCTGCGCGTCGGCCTGCAAGCGCTGGATCAGGGCTGCTCCGATCCCCTTGCTGCGGAGTTCGGGAAGAATGGCGATGTCCACTAAGTCGTACCCGTCCTCCTGGCGCGCCACCCATAGCCGTCCTATCGGACGGCTATCCAGCAGCACAATGTGATAGCAGGAGTTGGGGTACATCGCCGCGTAGGCGCCCATTTGGGTCCGGAACTGCATTTCGATCAGGGCCACCCGCTGGGCCTCGGTTAAAGGGGCCAGCGCGAATTCCGGACCGCGAATTGCAAAATACAGATCGTGGAGAAACGGCTCGTCCTGCGCTAGGGCGGGGCGTACGGCCAGAAAAGACATATTTTGGAAAGCGGACCGTCCGCACGGCCGGTCCGAAACGGGCTCAACGGCTTAACAGAGAGTCGTCATGAACGCGCCGGAAAAATCCCCTGCAGCGCGATGACCCAGTTCAAGCCGACGAACGGCATCATGTTGTTGTGCGGTTGGTTTCCCCCGAAAGGGGATATTGCCGCCGCACTCATTGGCGTAAGCGGCGACGTCGAGGTGGAGTAGATGTTGCCGGCCGTCGACTCCGCGAAGGCATTGCCTCCCGGTGTGGACTGTGTGGCCGGGCGGGTTGCAGAATAGGGCGTATGGTTATGGACGGGAGTTTGGGAGGGTATCAGGGTTACGTTTTGCACGCCACCGCTTTCCCCCTGGGTGTAGTATTGCAGGCCGGGGCTTTGCCCGAAACCGATGGCCACGTTGCCCTGCAGGTTGGGCAGTCCGAAGTTGCTCTTGCCGTCGCCGCCGTACATCGTTCCCAGCAGTGAAAACAGCGCCGTATTCTGAAAAATCGACAGTATTTGGCCGTTGGCGAATGCCCAACCGTTGGGCGGGAAGTTGAAACCGACTAGCAATAATTGACCGACAAATGGATCTGCCATGTTTTTCTCTCCTGATTTCGGACCTTAGTTTTGGGTTGGGAAAAGTCCCGTCAAAGCGATGCACCAGTTCATCACCAGAAAAGGTTGCCGGTTCTCGTGGGGCTGGCCCGCTCCGCTATTGCCGATGGTGGCGCCGTTCATAGCCCCCAGACTGGCTGCCCCTGTGAATAGGGTGGCGCCTCCACCGGCCACCAGAGCTCCAGCGGGCTTGGTGACATTTGCTCCCGATGCCGCCTGCAACGGGTGGGTGTGGGTGGGCACCTCTGCCGCGAGCAAGGAGTGAAACCACTCGCCACCCACCTGCCCCAAGTTGATACCGTTGCCGAAGCCTACCGGAGTGCGGCCCTGCAGGTCCGGAAGCGCGAAATTCACCCTTCCGTCCCCCCCGTAGGTCGTGCCGAGAAGCGCAAACAGCGCGTTATTCTGGTTGATCGGCAAGAGCTGTCCATTACACATCGCCCAGCCCTGGGTCGTGTAATTCCAGGAAGCCAGCATGAGCTGGCCTAAGAACGGCGTCATTCTGTTTCTCCTTCTTTTTGTGCTCTCAATATGTACATGTCGGTCTATTTACGGTCAGCCCTGAATCGGGTAAACGCCATAAAGCGAAATGATCCAGTTCAGCACCTGGTACGGCTGCAGGTTATCGTGGGGCTGGCTTCCACCACCGCTCTGCCCCACCATGCTCGCATTCATGCCGGTCGCCGGCGTCTCGTTCAAGTAAACTTTCAAACCGCTGCCTACCGTTTGGCTGCCCGGGTTGTTGCCGTTGCCGGGATTCGAGGAAGCCATCAGGGCGTGGCTGTGAACGGGGTATTGGCTTAAGGTGAGAGGCACGCTCTCCAGGCCGCCCACCTGCCCGATGATATAGTTTGCGCCGCCGCTCACCGACCCCTGGTGGACGGGAATGCGACCCTGCAGGTTGGGGAGGGCGAAGGTATTTTGACCGTCTCCCCCATATGTAGTGCCAATCAGGTTGAATAACGCATTGTATGCCGAAATTGAGACGAGTTGGCCGTTACAAAGCGCCCAGCCCACTGGCGCGAAGTTAAAACCGACCAATCGGACTTCCCCTACATAGGCTGTGCTCATCCGCGAAGCCTCCTTGAATTTCGCGCCACTTTCCCGGCGCGCCGGAGTAGAATATCATCCTTCCAGTTGCATTTGCAAGTGACATTCGATAAAATTCTCCACGGAACAACGTCGTAGGCGGAAAAATCGAATAAATCGAATAAAGATGTGATAAGCTACTTGTGGCTTTTCGGTACGAGTTCGCCGCATTACGGGCGGTGACCTGTAATGGAGTAAGCACGGACACGATCAAGACGCCGGACGAGGGCGGAAACGGAAACCTCTATACGGCAAATATCTACCCCTCGTGCATCACCGTTCCGAACAGCGTGAGCGGCACTGTGTCCAGTGCCGCGGGCAGCGTCCAAGTCCAGCTCACCAACGTCGATTCCAACGGCTCCGGGAATTATTTCAGCCTCCAGGGCACCGAGCTCCTGCTGGTGTCGCCGAGCGGGGCGCAACTGGAGATACTGGGCGGCCCGGGAGACGGCAGCGAGACTTTGACCGGCCTCACCATGCTGATCGCCAACGGCAGCGGTTTCAACCCCATGCCAAACGGCAATCCGGCCGCCCTCCCAACCAGCGGCACTCAGGACTATGAGCCGAGCTCGTACGAGCAAGGATATGGGGAATTTTTCCCGAGCCCGGGACCGGGAGATGTGCAGCACTTGCCGCAAACGGACGGCAGCGCCACCCTGACCAGCATCTTCAGCGGCGTGACCGCGGCCGGCGCCTGGGACCTCTACATGATCGACAACTTCGGCGACCCGGTGACCGTCAACGGATGGAAGCTCGTCCTGACGGTGAATGCGGCCTCGGAAGGCACTCTCACCACGGTTTCCTCGAACAGCCAGCCGGTTTACACCGCCAGCCCGAGCAATACGGTTACCTTCACCGCCACGGTGACTAGCGGCGGGAGTCCGGTGACCGCCGGCACGGTGGCATTCTACGCCAACGGCAGCAGCTCGCCCATCGCCTGCTCTTCCGGCAATCAAACCCTGAACGGCAGCGGCCAGGCAACCTGCGGGACGACTGTCACCGCGGGGTCCCAGGCGCAGTGCACTTCCTCCTCTCTGCCTGCGTGGCCGACCGTTTGCCAAGGCAATAACGTAATCGTAGCGACCTACTCGGGAAGCGGGAGCTATACCGGCAGCAGCAGCACCGACCTCTATCAACTGGTGACCGCACACGCCACCAACCCGTCCGGGACCCAATGGTGCAACAGCGGCCCGTTTTCGGCTCCGGCCGCCGCGACCCCGCTGGCCTATCCTTCCATCATCAATGTCTCCGGGTATTCGAACACGGTGGCCAATGTGACGGTGGCGTTGACCGGAGTGGCCGGGCAGCAAGACGGAATTCCCGGCCAGTTCCTGCTGGTAGCGCCCGACGGGTCGCATAACCTGGATTTTCTGGACGAAGCGTTTTTCGCCAACGGGGCGACCGGCGCGGTGAACCTGACGTTCTTCGATACCGCCGGCCAATCGCCGGCCGGGCTTCCACCCACCAGCGGCAATTACGTCGCATACGACGGCAATCCGAACCCCTCGGACACGTTCCCCTCATCGGTGTCGCCGTCCGTGGATGCGAGTGTCCCGCAGGTGCCGGGCGCCATCAATTACGCGGATCCGCGCGGCGGGACCAGCATCGTGAACTTCGGGGAGGCCTTTAGCGGGGCCGCGGCGAATGGCAACTGGTCGTTGTACACCTATTCCAGCGAAGCCCTGACCGTGAACGGCGGCTGGTGCATCACTTTCGCGCTCAACAACGGCGCAGTGACCACCACCAGCCTGATTTCCAGCCAGCCGCGCGCGACGACCGGACAATCCGTCACATTCACCGCGCAGGTCGTCAGCGGCGGGAGTCCGGTGACCGCGGGCACGGTGACCTTCGAAGACAATGGATTGGTTCCGGCCGGTACGGTCGGCGGCGACAACGTGGTGACGCTGACCGGCGGCAGCGGCGGCGTGGCCACTTTCGCCACCAGCTCGCTGGCCGAAGGCGATCACAATATCACGGCGACCTATAGCGGCGTGTCGGGAACCTACGACGCGAGTTCCGCTTCCCTGTACCAGCGCGAGGACAACGCGACCACGGTCTCGAACGTAACCGGCACTGGGGCGCAGTTCTGCAACACCGCCGGGGTCACGGACCCGACCCGGGCGCTGGGCGCCTTCAGCCCGAATCCATCGAATATCTTTGTGTCGAATCTGTGGGGCACCGTCAGCGGCGTGACCGTCACGCTGGACAGTTGGGATATTCCCGACCAGGCCCTCGAACTCTACAGCGTCGATTCCCTCCTGGTGGGTCCGCAAGCGGCGCTGGACTTCTTCTCGGTTAGCGGCGGCACAGCGCAAGTTTCGGACGGCAACTATACCTTCTCCGACTCCGGCAGCACGTTGAATACGTCCAATGTCGCGCCCGGCACGTATAAACCGGCCAGCGACGTCAGCTCCGCCGATACGTACTTCCAGGACCCCGGCAACTTCTACACGTTGCCCGGCTCGTTCAATTACGCCCCGTCCCACGGCTCGTCGACATTTACGAGCGTGTTCGGGAGCAGCATCCCCAACGGAACCTGGAGTCTGTACTTCAATCAGACCGACTCCGCCACGACCGGCGCGACCGGCGGGTGGTGCTTGAACTTCACCGAGAATCCGGCGACGGTCACCGCGACCACAGAAAGCACCGACAGTTTCACGCAGGGGCA
>JBEKTJ010000316.1:0-12949 GCA_049516155.1 Bryobacteraceae bacterium | reverse complement strand
CGGCATGGTACAGATGCCCACTTCCTACAATCCGGTGGAGCATCCCGAGAGGGCGCGCGACCGCCGCAACCTGGTGCTGTCGCTGATGCGGCGCAATGGCTATCTGAATGAGGCGGAGTATCGCAAAGCGGCTACGTCGCCGGTGCGGATCGCGCCGGAATTTGGAGGCGAATCGGCCAGCGCGAATTTCATCGCGCTGCTGAACGGCGAACTGCGTGCGAGGCTCGGCAATGATGGCGGACGCAATCGTAGCGTTTATGCGACGCTCGACCCCGACCTGCAACAGGCCGCCGAAGACGCGGTCCGCATAGGGATGGAAAATGTCGACCAGCAGCTCCGCAAGCGGCGCGGCGAACAAATCCCTCCCGGCCAGCCGCAAGTCGCCCTGGTGGCGCTGGATCCGCGAACCGGAGAAATCAAGGCGCTGATTGGCGGCCGGGACTACGGCGCGAGCCAGCTCAACCACGCGCTGGCGATGCGGCAACCCGGGTCCGTCTTCAAACCGTTCGTCTATGCCGCGGCCATGGCAACGGCGGTCGAAGGCGGATCCAAAATATTCACACCGGCAAGCATTCTGCATGACGAAACGACCACGTTCTCGTTTGGCGCGGACGCCTACCAACCCCGAGACTTCCATGGCGATTTCATGGGCGATATTACGGTGCGCACGGCGCTGGCCGATTCGCTGAACGTGCCGACAGTCAGTTTGGCGCAGCAGGTTGGCCTTGACCGGGTAGTATCGATTGCCCGCCGCGCGGGACTCAACGATAACATCAAGGCGACGCCGTCGGTCGCGCTGGGAGCCTATGAGGCGACGCCTTTGGAGATCGCGGGCGCGTATACCATTTTCGCCAACCAGGGCCTATACGTTACGCCCACCACGATCGCCATGGTCGGCGCGCGGGATGGAACGGTACTGTACCGGCATGCGGCGGACGCCCGCCCTGCGCTCGATCCGCGGGTGGCGTACCTGATGGTGAGCATGATGCAAGAAGTTCTGCGCAGCGGGACTGGCGCGGCGGTCCGATCAAAAGGATTCGCGCTGCCCGCGGCCGGCAAGACGGGCACCTCCCGGGATGGTTGGTTCGCAGGGTTCACCAGTGAACTGTTGTGCGTGGTGTGGGTGGGGTTCGACGATAATCGCGACCTGCACTTGGAAGGCGCCCGATCGGCGCTGCCGATTTGGACCGCATTCATGAAGCGAGCTTCCCAGATCCGGCCCTACGGCTCTGCACGCGACTTCAAACCGCCCAGCGGCGTTGTTTCAGCCAACATCTGCAACGACACGGGAGATCTGGCCGGCGCTAACTGTCCGAAGGCGCGCACCGAGGTGTTTATCGCCGGCACCGAGCCACAGACGGAATGCGACCTGCATAACCATGGCCAGGCCGACGGCATAATGCCATGAACGTTTGTTGGTGCGCGTCACCCCTCGTCCGCGACGTTCAGTTTCCATAGAATCTGGCGCAGCATCCCCAGCACTATTGGCACATCGCGCGCCGTGAGGTTCAGCCGCCGGACCAGACGGCGTACCTTGGTCTTCGCCGACGCGCCCGTCAGCGGCTTGATATAGCCGCTGCGTTCCAGCGCTTCCACCAACATCGCCGTAATCTGTTCGGTATCCACCGCGAGTGCCCCTTTCAATTTTTCCGGACGCGCAGCCGCCGCTCGCGAATCGCGGGCCAATTCGTAAAGGCACACCGCCACGGCTTGGCCCAGGTTCATCGAAAGATTCAAATCCGCTGTGGGGATGCGCATCAGCCAGTGGCAATGGCTCATGTCCTCGTTCGAGAGGCCGAACTTTTCCGATCCGAATAGCAGCGCCGCGGGTCCGGAGGTTTTGCGCATCAGACGCGCGCCGTATTCCAGGCGGCGCAGCGGGTGCTGCAGTTCGCGATGGCCCACCGATGTGGTTCCGACGACCAGCCCGCAGTCCGCAACAGCATCGGCGACTGTGGTGAATTCCTGCGCGGCAACCAATAACGGCGCGGCTCCCACCGCCGACCGCGCTTCGCGGAACGCCACCTCGTATGGATTAACCACGCGCATTCGCGGGCATCCGAAGTTCGCCATGGCGCGCGCCGCCGCGCCGATGTTCAACGGGTTTCGCGGCGCGACAAGCACGACGCGAAGCTGGTCTCGCAGAAAAAAATTTGCGATTGGCGCGTCTCGATGCATTTTTCTCTTGACTTTTTTCTCGAACAACCTTATATATGAATCACATTGCGATTTTCGAATCGCAAAATTTGATGTTTAGGGAGAATCAATCGATGAAGAGCGCAACGAAGAAGGCCGCCCCGAAGAAGAAGGCGCCCGCCAAGAAAAAGAAGTAGCATGGGCGCCCACTGAAGGGCGTGATTCAAGTTTGAACCAACAGGCCCCGATTCGTCGGGGCCTTTTTCATTTTGCGGCAAGTGGTGCTCCCGCCTTCTGCAGCAGCGTCCGGAACGTCTCCCCCATCCCAAACAGCAGGCTCTTCAACTGCAATCGCCGCCGCAACTTCTCCGCGCCGGCGGACGCCGCGAGCGCCGCCGCGAATTGATCCGGCTCTCCGGCCGAGAGCAGCGTTTGCGCCAGAGTTTCGAAGCAAACCGTTTCCAGGCCGATGCGCGCGCCGTGTTCCTGCAGCGCCGTGAACGGGACGTGCGCGGTGATGTCTTTCGTGCCGGGGTCTTCCAACACATCTTCATCCGCCTGGTGCCGCCGGTAGCTCATGAGCGCGCCGCGCGGAAACCGGACCGACTCGGCGCGCGTGTAGCCGTAGTCGATGGTAAAGATGAACCCGGCCTCCAGCGCGCAGGCGATGCGCTCCATCCAGGTGAGCGCATCCAGGTTCACTTCATAGAGCGCGCCTTCCGTTGGCGGCGGAAAGTAGCGGCGCAGATAGTCCGCCACTTCTTCGCGCGCGGGCGGGCCAGGCGTCCATACGAAGCGCTGGTCCCATTCGACGCGCATCTCGCGGAAGCGGCCGTCGCGGAAGGCAACCTCTTCCACGGGCAGCGCGTCGAAGAATTCGTTGGCGAAGAGCACGCCACGGAAATGCTCGGGCATCGTTCGCATCGCGTTATGGCCGAGGTCCACCGGAACATAACGCCACTCGGAGAAAGCCTCGGCCATCTCGCCCCTTCCGGCTCCCATCTCGACGACCGTGAAGTCCGGCGGCGCGCCCATTGCCTGGTACAGCAACCGTAAGCGCGCGGCCATCAGGATGCCAAACACCGGCTGGATCTGTTCAGCCGTATAGAAATCTCCCCGCTTGCCGAATGGATCGTGCGTGCGCCGGTAATATCCGTGGACCGGATCGTAGAGCGCCGCCTCCATGAACCGGCGGAACGAAATCGGGCCATCGCGATGGATCTCGTCGCGCAACATTTCGCTGAGCGGGCTCACGGTTCGACGACCCGGGTCTGCGGCGTGCGGATAAACATCTCGACCAGGTAATCGTGCAGACAATCGTAGAGGTAGCGCTGCAAGGTCCAGGGAAACTGCGGATGCGCGATATCCCGCGGATGCAGCGGCGCATAGTAGGTGTGCAGGCCCAGCCCGCGATTCTTCATCTCGATGACCAGCTCGATGGACCCGTTGTGCTCGCGCGCCGAGAAATCCACCAGCGCATGCTCGTAGCGGCGCAACTCGGCTTCGACCTTTTCTAGCGTACTCGGCACCGGATTATCGAGTGGGCTCACGCATTTATGCTAGCGTGAAAAAACACGGCATGTCTCTACCCTCCACCGTCCGGGTCAAACTCAGCTCGGAAGCTGCCGAGGGAATTTCCATCACGCGCGTGGTGGTGCAGGATCTGCCCTTGCGGGATCTGGTGGAACATATGCTGGGCATCACAGGTAAGAACGAGGCGCGCGTGCGCGAACTGTTGCTGCGCGGCGCCCTGGTGAGCGGCGCTTCGCGCTTCCGATGGACCGGGTGGGAGGCGGAGTTGGACGGCCTGCGCGAACTGTTGGCGACGTTCCCCGGCGACGATCCCGCGCGGCCGTTTGCAGCGGCGCGGTGCGTGCGCGCGGTGCTTCGCGGCGGACGGCAGGCCATCCATATTCCGCGCGAGGCGGGCGCGCGCAAACCGCTTCTGCGCAAGGCGAGCTTCTGGGATGTGCTGATGGATCTTGCCGCGGCGGGTGAGATGCAGTACCTGCACTATTCATATAAGGATCGCGCCGATTGCTTCCGCTTCGATATGCCGCTGGCCGCCGCCGAGAAGTTGCGGGCGGCCGGCGAGGCGGTGAAGTATAGCAGCTTGCGGGAGCAGATCCGGTCGGCGGGGTTTGTGTGGGCGGAGCTGTATGTGGAGCGATGGCGCGCGTGAATTGGCGATTGGTTTGCTCATCGAAAGACATGTCCATGATCACTGAAGCCAGCCGCGAGCATATCGCCGATGAAAACTTCGCCTTTCCCAAGGAGCGTAAGGAACCCATCCATGACGCAGCTCACGTGCGCAACGCAATCGCCCGTTTCAAGCAGGTGCAAGGGGTGAGCGATTCCGAGCGCGACGCCGCCTGGAAGCGTATCAAGTCGGCGGCGAAGAAACACAAAGTCGAGTTGCATGAGGACGATTGGCGCGAGCTTAGCTAATCAACGTGTGCGGGTCCGTCGGCGGATGCTGCGCCGCCAGCACGCTCACTCTTGCCGAAGTTTGATCCGGGATCGGCAGCCATTCGGAGCGCCGCCTCCTCTCCAATGTTCAGCTAAACGAGCTCACCAACCGCCACCGTTTTGATCTGCCGTTAGCCGCCGAAAAGCTGCGCGCCGCCGGCCAGGTGGTGAAGAACAGCAGCTTGCGGGAACAGATCCGGTCGGCGGGGTTTGTGAAGGCGGAATTGCATGTGGAGCGGTGAGAGGGCGGCCACACATGGGCCGGTTTCGATCTATGATGGAGACGGGAGGGTGGCGCAGCGATGAGGACGTATACCGCCGTAATTGAAAAATGTTTGGACACCGGTCTATACGTGGGCTATGTGCCTGGTTTCCCTGGGGCGCACAGCCAAGGTGGGACGCTGGACGCGCTACATCGCAATCTCGAGGAGGTCATTGATCTCGATCCTGGAAAGTTTGGGATTTGCGGAGGTTCGCCAGTGCGGCTCACATAAACAATTTCGTCATTCTGATGGCAGGGGCACGACAGTTCCCGTACACACGGGGGATATTTCGCCGATCCTGCTGCGACGGATTGCGAAGGACATTGGTTTGACTGCGCGCGATCTGATTAAGGCGGGAGGGTGGTCATGAGAAGGCGTAATTCGCCGAGGCAAGCTGGCTCCTCCAGCCTGCCGTCGACCCGGACCTGGGTTGTCGGAGCCTTTACCAAGGGTCTGCCGTTTCCCGTCTCGATTCCGAACGAACAGACGATCGCCGCCATGAGGGAGGCGAACACCCCGACCAACCTAAAGCGTTGCCGTTCGTTTCATGAATTGCGCGACCAGATCTGATGGCGCTCGCAGTTCTGATGACGACCGCTCGAACAGAGCCATCCGCAGGCTGGAGGAAGTGCAAGCCATTCTCGCGCCGGAGATCCCCGATGCAGAGGGAGGAAGACCCGGCATTGCTCGAACCGATCGGCGGGGTCGGCGCGTTCCTGCGATGGCGCGCGTGAATTGGCAATTGGTTTGCTAATCGAAAAACATGTCCAAGATCACTGAAGCTAGCCGCGAGCATATCGCCGATGAGAACTTCGCCTTTCCCAAAGAGCGTAAAGAACCCATCCATGACGCCGCCCACGTGCGCAACGCAATCGCCCGTTTCAAGCAGGTGCAAGGGGTGACCGACTCGGAACGCGACGCCGCCTGGAAGCGCATTAAATCCGCGGCGAAGAAACACAAAGTCGAGTTGCATGAGGACGATTGGCGCGAGCTTAGTTAACGTCTGCGGGTCCGCTGTGGACTGTTTGGCCACTACGTGCCTGGTTCCTGGGGCAACCACCAAGGTGAGCCCCTTGGCGCGCTACATCGCAATCTTCAGGAGTTATAGGCATGCTCTGGAAGATGGCGCGGAGGTTCGCCAGTGCGACTCGCATAAAACGGTTTGTCACTCCGGCAGTAGCACGAGGGTCCCGTTCACGCGGGGGACATTTCGCCCATAATGCTGCGGCGAATTGCGAGACCCGCCTAACTTGTCCGGCGGAGTCGCTCAGCCCTGTGGCGATTCTATGCGGGCTTGTCGCACCATTACAAAATGTGTGGATGTTTCACCACTGCACTGAAATCCGAGGCGTTCGTACAGCCTGCGGGCCGGATTCACCTTCAGCACGGAAAGCCGCACTGCAAGCCGTAGCCGGTCCGACTCGTCCAGAACGTCGCGGATCAACCGGGTTCCGATTCCTTGGTTCTGAAACTCCGGAGCGATTTCGATGGATGCAAGAAAAATCTCGTGGCCTGGACGGTGGAGGCAAATGTATCCGATGGTGAGCGTGCCGTACTCGATCATCGTTAGCGGCGCGGCATCGAAATTCTCATCAAAGCGCTTGCGTTGCCAGTCATCGTTCCAACCCCAGGTTCGATCGACATAAACGCGCATGGTTTCGCGGTGCAGCCGCCAGAGGAATTCGCGGTCGTCAGGCATGGGGGGGCGGAGTCGAAGCAGCACCGGATTCAGAGGCGGCATGTCTTACCCTCAAAGGCGATCCTTATAATCCTCCAGCGCCATGCGCGCGAGCGCACGGCTGGTCCCGTGGCGCTGCTTTCGGCCCGATACAACTGAAGTGAATACCTATAGACAACCGGCTCAAAGCTGATCCTTATAATTCTCCAGCGCCGTGCGCACCAACTGGCTGCGCGTGTGGCCTTCACCGAACTCTCCGAAACCTGCAAACGGTCGGCGATCTCCTTGTTGGCCAGCCCTTCAAACACATGCTGTAGCACTTGCCGCTCCCGCTCGGTCAGGTTCTTGCGCTGGTACTCCGGCGCCGGCGCCGCGATCCCCGCCAGCACCGACCGCAGGTAGCCCGGCTCGAAATAATCCTTGCCGCCGCTCACGTCGCGGATGCTTTGCGCCAGCGCGGCGGGCGAGCAATGCTTCCGCAGGATGCCGGCGATGCCCTGGCGGATCATCTCGGCGGCTTCCAGTTCGCTGACGCCGGCAGTCACCACCAGCACCCTGCCGGCGAATCCCACGCTTTGCGCTTTGGCCAGAAATTCCATGCCATTGCCATCGCCCAAATCGTAGTCGAGCAGCACCACGTCCACGGGCGTCTTGGCCACCAGCTTCAGGGCTTCGCCGGCCGACGCGCAGTGTCCGGCGATTTCAAAGCCCGGCTCGGCCGCCAACAGCCGCGCGACACTCTCGCGAAACAGAGTGTGATCGTCCACCACCAATATGCGAATGCGGCCAAGAGGTTGCATTGCTCAGCTCTCCGTCAGCGGCGCCAGTACCACGGCAAAGCAACAGCCCGCCGGACGCACCTCATAACGCAGTTCGCCGCGAAAACTGCGCACGATGGCGCGCGATACGTAAAGCCCCAGGCCTGCGCCGTCCGCACCCGGTTGAAAGGGCCGGAACAACTGTTCCGGAAACGGCACCCCCACGCCGGTATCTTCAAACCGAATGACCACGGAGTTTTCCTCCGCGCCCGCCGCGATGGTCAGCTTCTTGCGCGGGCAGGTCTCCACGGCCCGCTGGCTGTTCCGCGCCAGATTCAGGAAAACCTGGAGCAGCCCATAGGAATCCGCCCACACCAAGGGCAGGCCCGTATCGACTTGCCAGGAAACCAACATGCCCGCTTCCCGGCAGGACGGCTCGACCAAAACACGCAACTCGTCCAAGACCTCGATCACATCCACGGCGATGGCTTGATCCTCCGGGGACGCCTGCAACTCCAGCGACGCGATCTTCTCCAGGCCTTGGATCAGGGTCTGCAGCGCCTCGAAATCCTGGTTGCCCGCCAATCCATCAACACGCGCCAGATTCCGTCCCACCGCCGAAACCGCGCCGCACAGATTGCGGATCTCGTGCGACATGGCGCCCATCAGGATGCGGGTGTTCTTTAGAAGGTGATTGAGGCTCAGGTCTTCGCGGTCGCGCAGATCTTCGGAAAGGTCCACCACGATGGCGGCCAGCTTGGGACCGGAGAGCGTCTTGTACGTGGAAAACCAGATGGCCGCCAGGAAGACCTCGCCGCCGGCGCGCTGCGCTTTGCACTGCATACTGGTGCGGAAGGCCTGCGACCGGTGGCCCAGCGCCACGGATTCGAGCGCCGGCAAATAGTTGCGGATCGGCTCACCGGCCAGGGCGTGCCCCGGCGCCAGTAGTTGCCCGGCCGCCTGGTTGGCAAGATCGATGGAGCCGGCGGAATCCACGGTAACGATGGCAGCAGGGCTCGACTCGATCAGACTCCGGATCTGCTGTTCGGCGTCTTCCCGGTGGCGGATCTGTTCGGTGAGTTGCTGCAAGTGTTCCACAACCAACTGGCGCTTGTGCACCAGTTCGGAAACAAACAACCCCGTGCCGGTAAAAGCGATGCTCATCATGGCCATGCGGGTGGCGGCGTCGGCCTGTGGAAACGGACTGAACAACTCGCCGAGGACCGCGCAGCAGACGCCCAACACCCCGGTCTGCCAGCGGGACAGAAAACCTCCCGCCAGCATAATGGGGAACAGGTACAGGAAGTTCAGGGAGAAGTTCGGCTTGATGGCCCAGTCGACCGACGCGACGATGGCCACCAACGCGCCGGCGGCGGCGAGCGCGCGCGCACGATTTTGCGGAGAGTAAAGCAGCGCGATATCCGGCATGTTCACATAGTTACCGGCGGCATCTTCTATTATAAGGATTCGTGCACAAACGCCTGCCATTCGCGCTCGCCTGTTACGCGGTGTTGGCCCTGCTGGCCTGGTTCACGCTGGGCGACACTGGTTTCTACGTCAATGGCCGGCTGGTCGAAATGCGTGCAGCAGTCTGCATCTTTCTCGGCGGCCTGACGCTCAAGACCTTGATCGCCCATAAAGCCGGGTGGTGAGTGAACGATCCTCGCTTTCTCCTTTTCAGGTGTTCCGCATTGAAACGTGAGTCCCGAATCGACCCGCCTTACCTTTCCCCCGAGACGAAAACCTATTGAAACTAAGGCATTTTTCCGACATTAGACTCTGGTAATTGCGTTGCATTCTACTGTGTGCCGGAAGGAATCCGGTCACAGCAAATAGGAGAATAGGATATGGGACGCGCAAATGCAACGGCACGGCAAAAAGAATCCACGGCCATGGCGGTGCGGGATCAGGTGGTGCTCGAGAATCTCTCGCTGGTCAAGGCCATCGCGATCCGCGTCCATGAAAGCCTGCCGGTGCACGTGGACCTCGACGACCTGGTGCATGCGGGTGTACTGGGGCTGTTTGACGCCGCTTCGAAATACAATCCCGACAAGCAAGTAGTTTTTTCGAGTTACGCCAAGCACCGCGTGAAGGGCGCCATTTTGGACAGCCTGCGCCAGCTTGACTGGGCGTCGCGAGACCTCCGCAAGCGGCAGAAGCAACTGGACTCGGTGACTCACGCATTAATGACCCGGCTGGGGCGCACGCCGACCGAGGCGGAGATCGCCGACACCTTAGGGTTGGGAATCGACCGTTGGCGCCGGGTGGCCCTGGAATTGAAGAACCTGGGACTGGTGTCGGCTTCATCCTTGCGGCCGGACCCGGAAAACAGCGCACCCATCGAATTCCCCGCCGCGCCGGATTCGCAACCGGATCGCATGTGCTCGAGGCGGCAATTGCGCTCCGTCTTGGATGGCGCCATGAAAAGCCTGCCGGAACGCTACCAGAAGGTCGTATTCCTCTATTACACCGACGAGATGACCATGAAAGAAATCGGCGCGGTGCTGGGCGTGAACGAAAGCCGCGTATCGCAGATCCACAAGATCGCGCTGGAGAAGATGGCCGTCAACCTCCGGTCGGCAGGCATTGAATCGGCAGGCGCGTTTTAGGTCGCCGTGCTTACTGAGTCAGCAGGAACCCGTGAAACACCACGGCTGCGTCAATGTAATATCCGGCGATACTTCTCGCCGCGTTGATTCCCCTGGGAAAAGTTCCTCCGTTTCTGCCCGGGTTTGCGCCAGGAGCCTGGAAAGTGGCAAAGGCGCCATTCTGGGGGTCGCGCATGAAGCCGCGCACACTGCTTCCGTAACCGTAATACCCTGTGATGGCCCCTGTTGCGCCGATGCTCACAGGCCACGTTGCCGCTGTCGCGCCGGGAGCGTCAAAGGAGACTATCGTCCCGCCGGGGGTTCGCGCGAAGCCTTGAATAGTGCTGCTCGCATCATAGTACCACCCCGTGATGGCTCCTGCCGTGTTGACGCTGGCGGCAAACGTGCCCTGGTTTTCATCAGTGCCCGCGTCGGGGGCATCGAACGTGGTTATAGCGCCATCGGCGGCGCGCACGAAGCTGTGATAGACACCGCTCGTGTCAGCGTAATATCCCGTAATGACACCCGCCGCGTTGATGCCTTCCCCGAAGGTCCCCTGGTAGGCGCTTGTGCCTGCGCCCGGAGCGTCGAAAGTGGTCATTGCGGCATTGGCGGCGCGCACAAACGCGTGGAATACATTTCCCGCGTCGATATACCATCCAGCGATGGCTCCGGCCGCATTAATACCTTCGGGTATCGTGCCCTGGCCGGAACCCGTGCCTGCGCCTGGAGCCTCGAAGGTGGTTATGGCAGCATCGGCAGCCCGCACGAAGCCCAGGTTCACGCTGTTGTCATTGCACCACCCTGCTATGGCACCACCCTCGCTGATGCCCGTGACAATGGTTCCTGTTGTGCCGGGAGGATCGAAGGAGGTCATTAACCCACCGGGGGTGCGCACGAAACCGTGCGCGTTGCCCGCGTCGATGTAATATCCCGCGACGGCCCCCGAATCGTTGACGGCCGCCGCGGTCGTGCCCTCGCTGGGGCCTGTACCCGCATTCGGGGCGTCGATTGTGGTGAACGTAGGCGAGCCGTTGTCCCCGTCTACTGCTGCCAAGATCCGCTGCCCCGGCATTTCCCCGGCGGAAAGCAGGCACAGGCAGAGCACAGCTGTTCCGACGTATCCCCTACGCCCGGCGTGCGACTGCCCTTCCAGTCTACGCAATGCTTTCTTCATTTCGATTTTCTCCTGTCCAATCTCGCCTCAACGGCCGGAAGCCGTGCTCACCGTACCGCCCCCCGATTGTACCTCACTGTTCAGGACTGCCCAAGCTACCGCTTGACAAGCCCCGCCACATATGTGAATCTGAATTCGGGTTCATATTATGTGGCTCCGGACACTCGTAATCGGCATGCTGATCTGGATCGGCGGCACCGCCGCCATCCGGCTGGCGGGACATTCTTTCCTGCGGCCCGGCCGCACTTTTTCAACCGTCGCCCTGTACTTGGCCAGCTTCTTATTGATGGCCCTGCTGGTCCCCCGCATTTGCCGCCGGCTTGGCGTCGAAAGAAATCAATGGCCCAGCGCGGCAACCCTCTTGATCCTGCCGACCCTCATCCTGGACCCCTTTGCGTGCGCCTTCTTCACGGCCATATATCCCAACCTCGACCCGGGAGCGGCGGGCGCGTTTGGCGGCTTGATGTTGATCTGTTGCGGCGGCGGAGTGGCGGGCGTGTGGCGCAAGCCGTAATGCCTGCATCGGGTCCGCCAGTTCTAGCGGACGATGAGGATCTGCCCGCCCCGCCCCGGCAGGCGCGCAGCCTCGCCACGCGCAGGAAGCTCCTGGCGGCGGGCCGAAGCCTGTTTGCCGAGAAGGGTTACCACGCGACGTCCATCCAGGCGCTCGCCTCCCGGGCCGGCACGGCCGCAGGCGCCTTCTATACCTACTTCCGCTCGAAGCGCCAGCTTCTCATCGTCCTGATGAACGAGTTGCTGGAACACCTACGCGATCTCGACCTGCGACCCAAAAGCGCAACCGGCAACGATGCGCGCGACGGCCTGCGCAGCTTTCTGGCTGCCGTGTTTCGCGCCGATCTGGAATACTACGGCGTGGTGCGCGCCTGGCAGGAGGCCGCCCTCACCGATGCCGGACTGGGCCGGATGCAGACAGCCATCGAAGCCTGGACGCATACGCGCGTCCTGGGGGTCTTCAGGCTGCTGCATTCGCAATATCCCAACGCGCGCCGGGATCGCGACCTGCCCGCGTTCGCCCGCATGATGGACCGGCACTTCTGGTCGTTACTGGCGCGCGGCGCGAGCCTTTCGCGGCGGGATTTCGACCGCGAGGTCCGCATCGCCTGGGTATTCATCACGATGGGGCCGTACCAAGCCACGGGCTCCTCCAGCGGTTGCCCAGAAACGAGCAGGAACCGTATCCCGTCTTCCCCGGCCTGCACGGTGAGTTCGTCGCCGCGGTCGAAAAGTACCAGCGAACGGTTGTCGGCTTCCGCGGGAGGGGCTGTATCCGCCCAGCCAACTGCCTCGGTAGGCACGGCCAGCGGGCCGGATGCATTGCAAAACTTCCCGCTTCCCGCGAAAACGTAGGCGAAAGCATGGCGCGTGGTTTCCACCGGGAGGGTCTTCCGGCGGCCTGGAGCGACCGACACATCCAGGTACATCGGGTCGGCGGCGATCCCATCCACGGGCCCGGCCTTACCCCAAAACTTGCCGCAAACCACGCGCACATGCGTGCCGTCGTCGTCCGTGATCTCGGGTACCTCGGCGGATTTCACCTCCTGGTAACGCGGCGCCGTCATTTTAAGCGCGGACGGGAGGTTAGCCCAAAGCTGGAAGCCATGCATGCGGCCGGCTTGGTCGCCTTTGGGCATCTCCTGGTGGATGATGCCGCTGCCCGCCGTCATCCACTGCACGTCGCCGGCCGCGATGGCGCCATGGTTTCCCATGCTGTCGCCATGTTCCACGGTTCCGGCCAGCACGTAGGTGATAGTCTCGATGCCGCGATGTGGATGCCACGGAAAACCCGCCAGGTAATCTTCTGGAACGTCGTTGCGGAAGTCGTCCAGCAACAGAAACGGGTCGAAGTCGGACGTGTTGCC
>JBEKTJ010000315.1:0-5703 GCA_049516155.1 Bryobacteraceae bacterium | reverse complement strand
TCCAGCAAAGCCACCTGGCGCGCTTGCAGATCCGGCAGATCTTCAGGCTCCAGCCGCCACTTGATCTCGGGATTATGCGCCAGCGTCCCCGTACCGGAACATGGCGCATCAATCAAAACGCGGTCGAACCTGCGCCGGAAAGGCAGTGGCCGCGTGCCATCCAGCACAACCAGATCGACGTCCAGCCGCTTCAGCAAACTCAGCCGCTGCAGGTGAATATCGCAAGCGACGCCACGCCCACCCGCCGCCAGCGCCTGGGCGGTCTTATTCCCCGGCGCGGCGCACAAATCCAGAAACGCGTGCCCGGGCGCGAGCCCCAAAAGTGGCACAATCGACTGCGATCCAATATCCTGCACACGCCCCGTTACCGGATTCATGTAACTCTCCGGCACGCGCAAATTGGCGCGCGCGATGGCTGCCGCGGTCTCCGCACCGTACTGCCGTTCCCAACGTTCCAGCATCCACGCCGGATGCGAAAGCTCGACCTGGGCGCTGGGCCACACCACCGGCGCACGATCCACCTTGCGCAACACCGCATTGGCGAATCCGGTCGCGGACCGTTTGCGCGCGCGTTTGATCAGCTCGACGCTTTCCGAAACCGCCGCATGCGCCGGAACGCGCTCCAGGTAGCGAAGCTGGTAGATCCCAATGCGCAGCGCCTGCCGCACGGCATCGTCCAGCCGCGCCGTCGGCTTGCCGGAGTAGTGCTCGATCAGGTAGTCCAGTTGCGCCCGATAGCGAAGCACGCCGAGGACGATTTCGGACGCCAGCCCCGCATCCCGAGTATCGAGCGGCGCGGCTCGCGCGGCCAGCAGATCGGACGCATACCCGCCCCGCTCGACCGCCGTTAGGATCTCGAAGGCTAACCCACGCGCAGGCGACATCTGTTGTTTACGACTCCGGCTCGGTCTCCTCGACCAACTGCGACACGTGAATTTTATAGATCGCAGGCTTGCCATCCCGGTCGCTTTCGAAGAAGATTTGCTGGCTGTCGGCGGAGAATATCGGCGCGACCATGGCCGGATTGCTGGCCCGGTGTTCGCACAGCGACAGTTCGCGGCGGGTCAACCGCAGCAGGATCAGGATGTAGGGCGCGCCCCGATTCTGGCTGGCGCCCACGAAGACGGATGTATTGGGGTTGCATCCGAAGTGCGCGAACTGGCTGGTGCGCGCGACCAGCTTGTCGGATCCCTGGTCGGGCCAGCATTCGCGGATGGCGTGCAACTGCGAGGGGTCGTCCGGGAAACTCAGATATAGGACCGTGCGGCCGTCGGGCGACCAGCGCGCGGGACCGATGCGTCCATCGGCCAGCGGCAATTTGCGGTTCTGTGCGCCATCAAAGTTGACCAGCCAAAGCGCCTCGTCCGCTTGCCTATAGAGGATCTGGGCACGCTTGGGCCGCGCCTGCGGGTGCGACAGTATAAATGCAGCTTCGGCGACCGTGCGGGCGGCGCCCTTCTGCAATCCGATGACGCGCAGCCGCGATGCGCCATCGCGGCTCTCGCCCATTAGCGCGGTGCCGTCGTCGGCGATACTCGCTCCAGGGCAGCGCTCCCAGCCGCCGGCCACCTCGTAAATCTGGCGCGACCGCAGGCTGCCCAACGCGATGTGAGATAGCGTGGGGCCGTCCCAACAGCAGAAGCTGCGCTCGTCCGGCAGCATCGCGATGGAGGAGGCATCCAAATGCGCGGCTTCGGTCAACCGGCGCGATTCGCCACTGTGCAAGTCCATGCGGTAGGCTTGGGCCGCGCCCGTATCGTCGCTCGAGTACAGCAGGAATCCACCGTGCCGGGCGAGCGTTCGGTTGTAGAAAGCGGGCAGCCAGCAGGCGTGCGCGGGGTCGGTAAGCCGCAGCACTTCGAATTCCGTGGATGGGTCGCTGTAACGATGCCAGGCTGACGGAATCAGAGCGCCCCTCTGCTCGGCAAATGCCCATGGCGTCAGGCCGGAAACCAGAAAAGTGCGGCGCGTCCAGCCCCCCATAAGAGAATGGTAGCAGTAGGACGGGCCTCAGGCCTGTCTATCCGCCGGACCGATGGCTGGTTTGGTAGTGCAGCTTTAACAGATCCACGCCAAAGTCGCCGTTGAAATCGCGCCACACGGAGTGGATGTGGTTGGCGTTATTCTGCGTGTCGTCGTATTCGATCAGGAACGAAGCGGTCTGCACGCGATAGTAGTGCGGATCGCCCTTCTCCGTGCCGCCCGCCCAGGCGAAGTAGATCTCCTTACCGGCCTTCCTGATCTGCTCTTCGCGGGCCTCGGCGATCTGGTCCGTCATGTTGCGCGCGTACTCTTCCAGGAGCACCATCAGCAGTTCGAACTGCTTGGCGTTCATCTTGGAAGCCTGCAATCCGGACGGCTGGCCCTTCAACGCAGCTTGGCGGCTGTCGAAACTCAGGATGTCTTTGTAAGCGTCTTTGTCGACGATCGCCACCTTGCGCTGCTCGGGATCCAGCGCCTGGATCACGGCGCGACCGAGATCTTCCTCGGCGGCCAGAACGCGCAGCCCTTTGCGGGGACCTTCGCGTACCTCCGCGGGATTTGCGCCGAAGAAACTGGGGGCGCCAGCCACTTGGCCCCCAACTACGGTGTAATTTTGGCTCAGATGATGGCCTTCGACACGATAACCCCAAGTTCCACCGGCGGAAGGCGTGCCGAAGATGGAGACGAAGTACTTCTCGGGGTCGCGCTCGGGACCGGCGCCGTGCTCGATGACGCGCAGCACGTCTTCCAGGCTCATGACCGATTCCGCTTTGAAGTAGCCCTGTTGGCTGAGTCCCGCACTGAGCAGCGCGGTGGCCAGATGCTTCTGCGCGGACGTCATCTCGCGCAGCGCCAGCCCCTTTCGCTCAATGGGGACGAAGTGCCAATTTTGGCGTTCATCTTCTTCGAAGGCGAAGGTTGCCTTGGCGCGTTGCTCGGGGGTCAGAGAAGCAAGGAAGCGATTGGCGGCCTCGGCCATGAGGGCGGAGGAACTCAGACGGTGATAGGCCGAGGTCAACAACATGACGCCGATAGCAGCCGCAGCGAGGCGGAAGTAGAGGGACCTCATGGGCATCTCAGTCACGCCGCGAAGGCGTCAGAACGGAAAATCCTTTTTCACCATCTGCACTACGCCAGCCCGCGCGAGAAATGTATGGGGATTCACGGGAGCGCCACCGATCCTGACTTCATAATGCAAGTGCGGAGCCGTCACTCGCCCGGTGCTGCCTACTGCGCCGATCTGCTCGCCCCGGCGCACTTCCTGGCCTTCTACAACCGCGAAGCGGGAGAGATGCGCGTAATAGGTTACCATTCCGCCGCCATGATCCACAATAATCAGTTGACCGTAGCCGCTATCCCATGCCGCGAAAGTGACAATGCCATCCGCCGTGGTCCGCACAGGGGTTCCGGTGGGCGCGGAAATGTCGACGCCGGTGTGCATGGCGCCTTCACCGGAAAAGGGATCCGTACGCTCACCGAAGCCGCCCATCAGGCGGCCCTCCACAGGCCAGATGCTGGGTTGGACGTTGGTGTGCCAGCGCCGCGCGAAGCTGTTCTCCGTGCCATGGTAACTGCGCAGCACCCGATAGGCCGCCACTGAATCGGAAAACGTGGGCAGCAATCGGCCTTCCGCCGCAATCCCGGCGGGGCCTTCCAGCTTCTGCTTGATGCCGTAGGCGATCGAAACTTCGTTGGCGAACATCTCCAGGCTGGCCATCTGCTGATTGGTCTGGTTGGACACCTTCTGCAACCGCTGATAGCGGACGCGCAAGGCATCCACTTCGGTGCGCAACGCGTTGTAATTTGCAACTTTCCAGGCCATCCGCGCGTAGCTGGATATGAAGCCGAATATCGAGATGCAGCCGAGCAGAGCCAATGCCATCACGGCGTAGACCACTTTCAACGGCACGCGGATACGCCGGAGTTTGCCGCGGAGGGAATGGGCCAATACCAAAATAAAATAGTTCTGCTGCATAGTCTTCTCAACTGAACCTGGCAAACAGAGATCCCCTTGCCGGTCCGGTAGGGCTATTACGATTGGCGAAAGGTGAATGTAACAGGACCAACACAGCCGTGTCAAGCGCAGGCTTGGCTTGCAAGTTATTGAAAAAATTGGTAGTGTTGCCATTTGGAGATATTTTTTCGACTTCCGGGAGCGCTTTTTCTGCGGAATTTGGTGGAACGGCGCAGCCTGCTGTTCCAGCTTGTAAGGCGCGATTTCCAGCAGCGCTTCGTGGGATCGGCAGTCGGCTGGATCTGGGGGGTCATCCATCCGCTGGTGTTGCTGGCAAGCTGGACGTTCGTGTTCAGCGTTTGCCTGCATCAGAAGATGCCGGCCGGCGAGGTGACCGACAGCTATCCGCTGTTTCTTTTCGCTGGGATGCTGCCTTGGCTGCTGTTCACCGAAACGGTGCAGCGGTCCGCATCGAGCCTGCTGGAGCAAGCCAGCCTGATCACCAAGACCGTGTTTCCCGCCGAAATGGTGCCGGTATCGATCTTCCTCTCTTCGCTGGTGAGCCACTTGATCGCGCTGGCGCTGGCGGTGGCGGCGGTGGGCATCTGGCTGAACCACATCAGTCCGGGCTTGATGCTGCTGCCGGTTTATATGCTGCTGCTGGGGATGTTCGCGGTGGGCTTTGGGTGGATCCTGGCGAGCTTGCAGGTGTACCTGCGGGATACCGCGCAGGTGCTGGTTGTGATCCTGACGTTCTGGTTTTGGCTGACGCCGATTTTCATCACGGAGCAGCAGTTCCCGGCGCGGCTGCGTTTCCTGCTGGCGGGAAATCCGCTGGCGTACCTGGTGCGGGCCTATCGCGAATTGTTGCTGTCGGGACGTTGGCCGAGGCTGGGTGAAATGGGGATCATGGCGGCGTTCGCGGTGGCGACTTTCTTGGCTGGCGGGCTGTTCTTCCGGCATATGAAGCGCGGGTTTGCGGACGTGTTGTAATGTAATCGTGAATATGGGCGCGTGGCCGTTCATGGTATCGTTTGAGCTGCGTTGACCTCGGAGAACGGAGCCACCTCGGACCTTGGAGATTCAGCTCACGAAACAGGAAGTGATCGAAAAGATGACGCGGAGGCTGGTAGAGTTTTACCGGCCCGTCCGCATTTACCTTTTGGCTCGGAGGCCCGCGGGGAGGGCGGGCCTGACAGCGACCTGGACTTCCTGGTGGTGGTGCCCGACGATACCCCGGAAGGGTTGATGCGGACGGGTGAGGTCTATTCGCGCCTCTCCGGATTCGGTATACCGAAGGACGTAATACCCTGGCGGCTGAGCGATTTCGAAGGCCGAGCGGCCTATGTGAGGACATCGCTGCCGGCTACAGTGTCCGGGAGGGGAGGCTGCTGTATGAGTCCACATGAGGCCCTGGTTTCCGAAACGCGGGAGTGGCTTGAGCGCGCCCGAGCAGACTTGGATGCCTGCGACGCTCTGATTGCGGCAGGGTTAGCGGGCGAGGCGCTATTCCATGCACAGCAATAAGCCGAAAAGGCGATGAAAGCCTTGCTTACGTGGCGCCAGGTTTCTTTCAAGAAGACGCACGACCTCGACGAACTGAAACAGGTGTGCCTGCCGTTAGCAAGAGACGCAGCCCCTCACTTCACCGGCATCGAGCGACTCTCGCAGTATGCCTGGCGCTTCCGCTATCCCGGCGCTGCGTATTCTCCCGAACAAAGAGAGGCGGAGGAAGCCCGGCACGCGGCCGCGCAACTTCTGGACGC
>JBEKTJ010000314.1:0-5727 GCA_049516155.1 Bryobacteraceae bacterium | reverse complement strand
AAAGGCGTCGGTCCATACTCTTCGAGCGCCCTGGCATGCTCGGGTGTGAAGTAGCCTTTGTGGCTGGCCAATCCATATTGCGGGAAGATTTCATCCCACACCCGCATGCGCTCGTCGCGCCAGACTTTGGCCACGATCGAGGCGGCGGCGATGGCGTGGCACTGCGCATCGCCCTTGATCAGCGGGCGTTGCGGCGTGGAAAGCGATAACGGCATGGCGTCGATCAGCAAGAAATCCGGCGCGGGCGTCAGCCGCGCGACCGCCATTTCCATGGCCATCTTGGAGGCTTGATAGATATTCACCCAGTCGATGGTGGCCGCATCCACGGCCGCTACCGACCAAGCCACGGCCCGCTCACGGATGCGCGCGGCGAGTACGGTGCGGCGCTCGGGGTCGAGTAGTTTGCTGTCGTTCAGGCCGCGCACCGGACGGTCCGGTGAAAGAATCACGGCGGCGGCCACGACGGGTCCGAACAGTGAACCGCGGCCGACTTCATCCACACCCGCCACGGCCCGGAATCCGCGCGCGCGGAGCTCGCGTTCCAGCGTTCCTTCGCAGCGGAAATGAGTTGCTGGCGGGTCCTGGAGGATCCGCGCAGGCCTGGAGGCCCGCCCCACGTTACTCGCGCTCGCGCAGGCGGGCGGCTTTGCCCTTCAGCCCGCGTAAATAGTAAAGCTTGGCGCGGCGCACGCGCCCGGTGCGTACTATGTCGATGTGGTCTATTACCCGCGCATGGATGGGGAAGATGCGCTCCACGCCTTGGCCGAAGCTGACCTTGCGCACCGTGACGCTCTCTCCCATACCGGTATTGTTGCGCGCAATCACGGCGCCTTCAAAGGCCTGCAGGCGCTCCTTGTCGCCTTCCTTGATCTTCACGTGGACGCGAATGGTATCGCCCGGCCGGAACTCTGGGGCGCCGGCGCGCTGGTGCTTGTGGATGACTTTCGTCAACAGGGAATTGTGCATTTCTAATCCTAATCCTCCATTCTAGCAAGGTAGAATGGAGTTCTTGCGCATGCGTAACGTTGCACTCTTGATTGCATTCCTTTTCTGCACTGCCGGCGCTCTTCTGGCGCAAGGCACTCCTCCAGGCCTGGGTTCTATCCCCTATAACGGCGGCGTGACTTTCGCCGTGTGGGCGCCCAACGCGGCCTCCGTATACGTGGAGGGCGACTTCAACAACTGGTCGGAGACCGCCAACCCGTTGGTTTCGGACGGTAATGGCCTCTGGTCGACCGCCATCGCCGGAGCCGTCGCAGGCCAGACCTACCGCTATGTGATTTCAAGCCCCGGCTTTGCGACGGTCACCCGCCGCGATCCCTACAGCCGGGTGGTGACCGAGGCGGACTACAACCTGGGCAATTCCATCATCTACAATACCAGCGCCTACCAATGGGCCAGTCCGCCATTCACCGGGCCGCCTCTCTCCCAACTCATGATCTACGAAATGGAAATCGGCACGTTTGCCGGAGGCACGGGCGGTACCACGGGCACCTTCCAAACCGCTATCGCCAGGTTGAAGGCGATTTCCTCGCTGGGCTTCAACGCTGTGGAAGTGATGCCGGTCAATGAAAATCCGCCGCCTAGTTCGATCGGATACGAACCCACCGATCAGATGGCCGTCGAGAACGAGACCTACGGCGGCCCCGACAACTTCAAAGCATTCGTGGACGCCTGCCACAGCGCCGGTTTGGCGGTGATCCTGGACATTGTGCATAATCACTGGGGCCCAGGGGACCTGTCCACGAATCAATTCGACGGCTGGTACACCACCGAATATCCGGGCGGCATTTACTTCTACGATTCGGCGGAGTGGAATTCGCCGTTCGGGCCGCGGCCCAACTACTCCAGCGCCAACGTCGCGCAATATATTGACGACTCGCTGACCATGTGGATCGAGGAGTATCGCATCGACGGCTTCCGCTGGGATTCAGTGTCGAATATCTACAACACGAATAGCGGCACGGGAACCTACCTTCCGGATGGCTGGACGTTGCTCCAGAATGCGAATGTCCAAACTGTGGGCGACAATCCGGCTTTCGTGAATATCGCCGAAGACCTGACGGGCAATGCGACGGTTACGGCCCCGTTATCGCAGGGCGGCGCCGGTTTTGCCAGCCAATGGAACGGCAATTTCGTCTCGCCGATGCGCGCGCAACTGACGCAAACGAGCGATTCCGCGGTGAACATGGAGAGCGTCGCCAGCGCCATCGGGCAGGCCTTCAACGGTAGCTTCACGCAAAACCTGAATTACACCGAGTCACACAATGAGGTGACCGACGGCGGCCAACGCCTGACTACGCTGATCGATCCCAGCGCACCCACCAGTTGGCTCGCGCTGAAGAAGAGCACGCTGGGCGCGGCGATCCTGTTCACATCGCCGGGGGTTCCCATGATCTTCCAAGGGCAGGAATTCGTGGAAAACGAGCCGCTCGCGCCGAAGATGCCGCTGCAGTGGAGCCTGGCCACGCAGTTCGCTTCCATAAGGAAAATGTGGGCCGCGCTGGCGGTGGCGCGAAAGAATACGTCGGGCCACACGCCGAACCTGGCGGGCGACGGGTTGAATATCTATCAAGTGGACAACACCAACAAGCTGATTGCGTACGAGCGGTTCGATTCCCAGTCTCCCGGGACATCGGTGATCGTGGCCAATTTCACCGGCAACACCGAGACTAACATGACGGTCGGATTCCCCTCTTCAGGCATCTGGACGACGCGTTTCAATAGCGACAGCACGGCCTACAGTTCGACGTTTTCCGGGGCCGGGTCGGCGGGCGTTAAAGCCAAGGGCGGCGCGTATTCAGGGATGCCTTACAACGGAAGCCTGACGATCGGACCGTACTCGCTGATGATTCTTTCCCAGCAGTAGGATTATTAGCGCTCGCGGAGGCGGGCGGCTTTGCCTTTGAGTCCGCGCAAATAGTAGAGCTTGGCGCGGCGCACGCGCCCGGTGCGCACTACGTCGATGTGGTCGATGACCCGGGCATGGATGGGGAAAATACGCTCCACACCCTGGCCGAAGCTGACCTTGCGCACGGTGATGCTCTCGCCCATGCCGGTGTTGTTGCGCGCAATCACGGTGCCTTCGAAGGCCTGCAAACGTTCCTTGTCGCCTTCCTTGATCTTCACGTGTACGCGAATGGTGTCGCCCGGGCGGAACTCGGGGCTGTCGGTGCGCTTGTTCTTGTTAATGACTTTTGTCAGCAGGGAGTTGTTCATGTCGAATCCTAATCTTATATTCTAGCAGCGCCCGCCCCACCGAGCAGATCGGGCCGCAGCCGGGCAGTTTTCTCCAGCGCCGCGCGCTGCCGCCAGCGGCGGATCTCTTCGTGATTTCCGCTCAGCAGAACTTCCGGTACCTTCCATCCGCGAAAGTCGGCGGGACGCGTGTATTGCGGGCAATCCAGCATGGCCCCCGCATGGCCGGTGTCCTGAAAAGACTCGAACACGGCCGACGATTCGTTGCCCAACACACCCGGCAGCAGGCGCGCGACGGTGTCCACGACTACGGCCGCCGCCAGTTCGCCGCCGCTCAGCACATAATTTCCGATGGACAGTTCGTCGTCGGCCAGATGCTCGGCTACGCGCTCATCCACTCCTTCATAGCGTCCGCAGATGAGCAACAACTCCGACAGAGCGCTAAGATCGTTCGCCTGCTTCTGGTCGAACAGGCGGCCTTGGGCGGAGAGCAGGACGATTTTGCGGGACAGGCCCTTGGGGGACAGGCCGGAGGCCTGTCCTACGATCGACTCAACAGCGGAGAACAATGGCTCGGGCTTGAGCAGCATGCCCTCGCCGCCGCCGAACGGGCGGTCGTCCACGGTCTTGTGACGATCCGAGGTCCAATCCCGCAGATTGTGTATGCGAATCTCGAGCGCACCCGTATCGCGCGCACGTTTGATCACGCCATGCTCGAACGGCCCCTGGAAAAACTCCGGGAAGATCGTGAGCATATGAAAAATCACGCCTGGTTCAGTTCCTTCAAGCCCGCAGGTAAATCCACCACGATGCGCCGCTCTTCCGGCTGGATGGCCACGCAAATCGCACGCACAAACGGGATCAGCAGCCCGCTCTCCACTTCCAGGACACCGGAACTGCCACCGTCCTGCAACGCGGTCACGTGCCCCAGCGATGCGCCGCCTTCGCGCTCAATCACTTCACACCCGATCAAATCCGATTCGAAATATTCGCCGGGATCGAGGAGCAGCCGTTCGGTGCGTGGCACCCGCACTTCGCACCCGGAAAGCAGCTCGGCCTCCGACATGGTATCCACACCGCGAAACTTCAAGATCAGCCGGTTGTCGTGGAACCAGGCAGACTCTACCTCGCGGCGCGAGCCTTCCGGGAAAAGTACAACTTCGCGCAGGCTTTCATAGCGCTCCGGCTTGCTGAGCGCAAACGCCGTAAGTTCCCCGCGGATGCCGCGCGCACGGCCCAGAACGGCGACCGTAACCCACTCATTCACTCGAGGATTTCCAGAGTGAAGCGCCGATTCAACTTCATGCCCGCCGCTCCCAGAATGGTGCGGATGGAGCGGGCCGTCCTGCCCTGTTTGCCAATCACCTTGCCCAAGTCGCTTTGGGCGACCCGCAATTCCAGCACGGTAACCTGCTCTCCCTCTACGACCCGGACGGCAACTTCTTCAGGGATGTCCACTAGAGCTTTCGCGATATCCTCTATCAACTCTTTCATCATCCCGCCTCCCTCACGCCTTTATGGTAACAGAGGCATGTGGCGGCCAAACCGGCCTCGGACCACCCTAACCGTTAATTTACTTACAGTTAACAGGCGCAAGACGGACAGGCCGGAGGCCTATCCTACCGCGGGTTCAGGATTGTTCTTAATCAGACGCGCGACGGTTTCCGAAAGCTGCGCCCCATTCTTGGTCCAATACGTAATGCGTTCGCGATTCAGATCCACCTTGGCCGGGTCGGTCAGCGGATTATAGTGGCCCACGACTTCCAGGTTGCGGCCATTGCGGGCGCGCTCCTTCTCGATCACCACGATGCGGTAAAACGGCTTCTTCTTGGCGCCAAACCGCGCCAAACGGATCATCAACATTCACACTCCTAAGAAATTCGGTAATTTGAACTTGCCCATTTTCTTGCCTAGCAGCCCGCCGGAAAAGCTCTTCATCATCTTCCGGGCCTGCGAATACTGCTTCAGCAACTGATTCACTTCCTGCACACTGGTGCCGCTGCCCTTGGCGATGCGGCGCCGGCGGCTGCCATTCACCAGCATGTGGTTGGCGCGTTCCTTGGGCGTCATCGAATCGATGATGGCCACCACATGCGTGATTTCGTTTTCATCCACTTTCACGTTCTTCAGATCTTTCAGAATGCCGACCTGCGGCATCATCGACAATACGTTTTCGAGCGGCCCCAGCTTGCGGAGCTGGCGCATCTGGTCGCGGAAATCGTCGAGCGTAAACTCGTTGTCGATGAGCTTGCGCTGCATCTCGACGGCCTGCTTCTTGTCGATGACTTCCTCGGCCTTCTCGATGAACGAGAGCACGTCGCCCATGCCCAGGATGCGGGACGCGGCGCGGTCGGGATAGAATGGCTCCAGCGCGTCGAACTTTTCCCCCACGCCCACGAATTTCAGGGGCTGGCCGGTGACGTGGCGGATGGAGAGGGCCGCGCCGCCGCGCGCATCGCCATCCATCTTGGTGAGGATGACGCCGGTGATGCCCAGCTTCTTGTGAAACTCGTCCGCGGATTTCACGGC
>JBEKTJ010000313.1:0-5741 GCA_049516155.1 Bryobacteraceae bacterium | reverse complement strand
GCTTCGATCAAGGATTGGAGCATCTGAACCGCTATGAAACCCGCCCGCGCGAGACCGGCGAATGGCAGCGTACCGTAGCGTTTGCAGTCCTCGATCAGCCAGTAAATACGGCTGATCTTGTCGATCTCCGCGTTGCGGATTACCGGAAACCGCTCGGCCAGCAGGTCGATCTTCGCGCGGTCGCGCCGCCACAACGCAGTCTCGCCATGCATGATGCGATTGGTGAGGCGCCGTAGGGCGCTGGAAAGTTCGGCGAGGTCTGCCGCGGAGAATCCCCGCTCGGCGAGCTTGCCCATCCGCTTCGGCAAATCCAGGGTGTAGCAGGAAAAAATGATCTCAAACTCGACCTTGTCGTGGAGATGCGGCTCCGAGAGCAGGCGATCGATGTAGTAGTTCACCAGACGGCTGGCCAGGTCGTCGGATATGTCGCGGGGTATGAAGGAATTAAAGCTGACCCGGACGTCGATGTATGGCAGTCCGTGAAAGCTGACCAGCAAGGGAAAACTGCGCAGATTCTGGTATCCGTAATTGTCCCGCTGATAGGCCCAGATCGCGTCGGTGATCAACTCGCGATAGAGCGACAACGAGAGGGGCCATGGCCGCACCCCGATGATTTCCGCCGGGTTCCAGTCCGGCATCACGCCGAAAATCGCCCGGCTGCCGTGCAAGTAGGGATGCGGGCGGCTGAGCAGTTCGAGCTTGCGCGCCACATCGGCCAGAGCTGTATCGACCTTCGCGTCCTCTGCCCGCCCCGAGCGGTCGACTGAGAGAGGGCGGACTTGCAGAAGATAAAGCTGCCCGTCCCCGTCGACGGCGAATTCAACGTCTATGGCATCGCACGCGAGAACCGTTTCGAGTTCGCTGACCAGCGCGACCACCGGCGCCAGCGGTGCGGGACAGGCATCCGGCCGCGATTTGAGGCAAAGATAAATCTTGAGATTGTCGCCGCCGCCGGTTACCCGATCGGTCCGGCCGGAATGATCGTCGTAATTGATAATGAAATACGGGCCGCCGCTGGGGCTGCGCGAGAAGGCTACCCCGGCCATCGCCACCCGGTCCAACATGGGCTGGACGAAGATCTGGTTGTCGTCACTTACGCTCTCCGTTTCGTCGCCGCGCCCATCATGCGCGACCGATGCAGCGAACGACGCAACCACCCGCTCGATTGCCAGTGCCACGGCGGCGCTGCCGGCCACACCCAGTACCGAGTCGTACTTCCCGGCTTGGGAACCGCTCGCGGCGTCCTCATCCCGCGCACTGCTGCGCACGATGACCAAGCCTGAGCCCCACGGCGCGGACGTAACCGCATTCAGCACGCGGGCGGCGTCCGAGCGCCAATCGCCAACCGAGAACCGGACCTGTGGCAGCACCCGCCCGTTACGCAGCAGGGGCGCCAGCGCTTCCAGCGATTCCGCCTTCGTCTTGAAAGCGGCCAAGCGCGCAGGCTGCGCCGCACCCGCGCCGTTCCGCCTGGCGCATACCGCCAAAATGCGGTCGACCGCCGACGAAACGTCAAGCTCCCCGTGGTTGTCGAGGATCAGGTCCGGTGCTTCGGGAGCCTCCGCCGCCACATCCAGGCCGACGACGTCGCGCGTATCGCCGCGTTGAGCCCCCGCGTAGATGCCTTTGCTATCGCGGCGCCGTAGCTCGTCTAGCGGGACTCGCAAGTAGATCTCGCGATAACCCGGGATATTCTCGCGATTCCAACGCTGCACCTCGTGAAACAGCGAGATGGTGGCGCACACTACATCGGCGCCTTGCTCGGCCAGCAACCGGCACAGCCGCGCGTTGCGCATCGCCGACCGCCGCCGATCGCCTGCGCTGTGGTCTAGATCTTCGGCGACTGCGGCCCGCAATGCGTCGCCGTCGAGGAACGTTGCCGGACGCCCGGCGGCCCGCAGCCGGCTCCACAATTCCCGGCCCAAGGTTGTCTTGCCGACACCCGATAAACCGGTAATCCAGAAGACCCGCCCCGGTAAAGCTTCGGGTTCGGCCCCAGGCTTGTGTTTTGCCGTCCCGATGTTTGCCGTCATATTAAAGCCGTATCGCCCCGATGCAGAATAGAGAAGCGTCGTCCACGCTTGATTGTGACAGATGTGTTAACGGTGATGGGCCAACTCATTAGGTTACACCGGGGTGACGAAATCCGTCGGGCGCGGCGCGGGCACCCGGCATGGCGCCAGAACATCGAGTCGCACTCGTTCGATTCACGACCAGCCGAAACGCTCTGCCTCGGCGTGATGCTTCGTCTTGCGCACAAATTCCGCAAACTGCTCGTTGTGACCGCGTGCGGGCGCTTCTTTCCGCTTTCCGGACGATGCTCGCCTCCACCCTGTTGAGCCAATCCAGCTTTGGTAGAATGCCAGGTAAATGAAGTATCGCATTTACCTCGAACAAGACGAGGATGGAGTTTTCGTCGCGAGTTGCCCTGCTTTGCCGGGGTGCGTCTCCCAAGGCCGGACGCGGGCCGAAGCGGCAGGGAACATGCGCGAGGCAATCGAAGGCTATATCTTAAGCCTGAAGAAACATGGCGAGCCGGTGCCACCGAGCATATTCGAAGAGGTTATCGAGGTTGCCGGCGGATGAAATTGCCGGTCGTCTCCGGCCATGACGCAGTCCGGGTTTTTCGGGGGTCGGGTACGAATTCGATGTACAGCATGGCAGCCACATGATTCTTCGTCACGCCAGCCCACCGCATCGTCGCCTGTCCATTCCCAACCACAAGGAGCTGGCTAAGGGGACGCTTCGAGCGCTTATTCGGGTGGTGTCCTAATTTGCCTTTTGTTCGCCATACTTCTGTTGCGGATACTGCCAAATCACACCATCTTCAAATCGCGCTCCGGCGATAGCGCACCACAGATGGCCCTTAACTGGAGACGATTGATCCCTTCCGAGTATGCTAATAAAATCGAGATTCCCGGTCACCTCAATCAGCAATTCCCCGCCCTTGAATTGCTGCGCTTGCTCTGTGGTAATAGTGAACCAAATATCTTTTTCTTGTCCAGTATTTGGCGCAATCATTGCACCGTCCCCAGTGAAGCATCGCGTTTTGTTGCCCCCAAGCGAAAAGGTGATTTCGCCACTCTTAATCACCAGCAAATAATTCGTGGGATTCGCAACCTCAAAGTGCACCCTGATTCTCTTGGCGAGAAGATTGTCATCTGTGGCTTCGAGCGCCATGCAGTGCCAATTCCTTATTTCAATCCACTGCTGATAAGGTGCCTCCATAATCTTGACTTGAGCGGCAAGGGCCTGCGCTTGGATTTCGGCGTGTCCAGTAGTGGCTTGCATTTCTGCCAGTTGTTTGTTCATGACTGCACACTGTTCTCTGATCGCTGTCAAGGTATCGGATGCAGTCTTGGCGGCAGTGTTGCTAGAGGCGCTAGATTCTTCCTTTTGCTGGTCCATCGTATCGGCCTGCCTGTTAATCAGGTCAGCCTGTCGCTTCATCAGGCCAGTCTGTCGCATCATGAGCCGCGCCTGATACGCGCCGACGCATACAAGGGCAAGCGCGAATATCCACGGCCCCCAAATCAAGATGTAGCCCCAAATCCCTTTATTGTCTATTACGGACACGAGCCGCAAGCCGGTGAGTTTTATGTTGTAGTCGGGATCTTCGGGTGCTGGGTCGTTTCCTCCTTTTTGGGAGGACTGGGAATGTACAGATGGCTGGATTGCGGAAAGCGGTTTAGCGGTGCTCTTTTGTGTGGCTGTGGTTCGGTGTTGGCGCTGGTTGCTACCATTACCGGCTGTTCCGGTCGTTTGCCCTGGCAGTGGTGGAAGTGCATACACCATCAATGCGACACAGGCAAGAATGGGGAAGATTCTCGGTTTCATGCACAAACTGTAACACAAAAACACTTGACACCCGTGGCGTTTATGTATTACAGTAAAGACATGGCAAACGTACTCCCCTTCGACAAGCAAATCGCAATCGTAGGCTCCCTCTGCGAAGGTTCAAGCATCCGCGCTATCGAGCGCATGACGGGCGTTCACCGCGATACCATCATGCGGTTAGGCGTCAGCGCCGGAAAGAATTGCACGATGCTTTTGGACCGCAAAATGCAGGACCTCTCCTGCACGAATTTGCAGCTTGATGAAATCTGGGGATTCATCGGCAAGAAGCAACGCCACACGCGCCCCGAGGACGATCCGACCATGGGGGATGTTTGGACGTTTTGCGCTATCGACTCGGACACGAAGGCGGTTCCCTCGTTCAAGGTAGCGAAGCGCACGAACGCCGTAGCGGATGCCTTCGTAGCCGATCTAGCGGGCCGGAGGCGCAATCGGGTGCAACTATCCACCGATGGCCTAGCGGCTTATGTAGGGGCCGTTGAAGGCGCGTTTGGGCCAAACGTGGATTATGCCCAGGTCATCAAGACCTACGTTACGGATCAGTCCATAACCCCGGAACGCCGTTACAGCGCGCCTGATGTAATCACGGTTGAAAAGCGCGCCATCGTTGGCGACCCCGACATGGCGTTGGCGTCCACCAGCTATATCGAGCGGCTGAACGCAACTACCCGCCTTCACATGCGCCGCTTGACTCGCCTCACGCTGGCTTTCAGCAAGAAGCTGGAAAACTTTGAAGCGGCGGTTGGACTTCACTTCGCCTACTACAATTTCGTGAAGCGTCACATCACGTTGCGCGCGACTCCGGCGATGGCTTGCGGTGTTGCTAGCACTCAGTGGAGCGTAGCGCGCTTACTTCAAGAGGCGATGGCGTGACATACATCGAAGAGTTATGCGACGTAATCAAGCGACTGCACGGCGTGGAGTCGAAGCACCTAGAGAGCGTGTCTGTCAAAGAGACGTTTCGAGGTAAGACGGTATGGGATGGCTGCGTAGAGGTATTCGAGCTAATAGGGCATCCGACCGCAAGTAAGTTGTACGCATGGTCCCACGAAACGGACGACCCCGCTAACCCAAAGAGACACGTAACCGTACTTCACAGTGACTTGATAACATCGCCGTTGCTGGCGGTGAGAGCAGCAATCGTCCAGGAGTTTAGAACTAATGCCTCAGTCGAAGCCTAAGAAGATCGGACGGCCAAAACTGCCGAAGGGGGAAGCCAAAGGACGCATCGTGCCGATTCGTTTTAACCCTGCCGATCTTAAGCGGATCGAATCGGCGGCGCGCGCAAACCAGCAGACCGTGTCGGAATGGATTCGTGGGACGGTTGCGGCTGCGATGGAGGCGCGATAGGCGATGGGGCGAATAAAAAGCAAATTAGGACACTGCCCTTATTCGAGATGCCGGCCTTACCGTGGAGGAGTTCGCGCGGCTTCTTTAGCGCGACCGGCCGCATTGAAGATCCCGAATCCATTGGGCTAGGGCGGCCACCTGGCGTGAGGTCGTTGTTCCAAGGATAGATCTGTTGGTCGATTCCGCCGCGCGCGGCGAATTCCCACTCAGCCTCGGTGGGCAGACGATAGCCAGCCCACTCGCACCATGCCTGCGCGTCGTTACAGGAGACGTGTACCACCGGATGGTGGGATCGCTCGCTAGCCGAGCTATCCGGGCCTTCGGGGTGCGTCCAATCGGCTACATCGACGCGCACCCACCGCGGCGTGCCGGGCATTTCGGCTACTCTCAGGGGCGCCGGCACGTGATTGCGAGACACGAACGACCAGCCGAAGCGCTCGGCGTAAGAGGCGCTCAGGGACACGTTGCGCACTCGGTCTTCGCTGCCCATGCGGAATGCGACTTCCAGGCGGCCGTGTGGTGCGGGGCCGATTGGC
>JBEKTJ010000312.1:0-6003 GCA_049516155.1 Bryobacteraceae bacterium | reverse complement strand
CACGGCGGACTGATCCTGCGCAGTTTTTGGAATCTGCATCCTTCGAAGCCGCGCGTGTGGTGGACTTCGGACCCGTTCGAAAACCAAGCCGCGCGTTACGCCGTGGCGGCCGGCCTGGGGGGGATAACGCGCCGTGGCGGGTTCGCCGCGACTGTGCTGCGCCGCCTGGGTTTGCCGCTCGCGGACCGGTCGGAATACGACGAATTTATGCTGGCGTTTCACGATTATCTCAAAGGCAACGCCTTCGCCATGGAGCAGACGCTGATCGTGCCGCGGGACGCGCTATCCGTACCGGAGCGGGCGCCGATTGCGATCCTGGAAAAGCTGGCTCGGCGCAGTCTGGCGTAGCCAGAGACCGGGTCGCTACGGGGCCACCGCTATAGTCACTTGGGCCGAAGTGGTTACACCGTTGATCGTGATCTGTAGCGGCACCGCGTTCCCCGTAGGCGTGCCGGCGGCCGGCACGACGCCGATCTGATACTCGCTGACGAATTGCGGCGAGAGCACCGAATAGATGAACTGCGCCGTGACACCGCCGATCATCACAACCGGCTGCACCAGGGTTTTTCGCAGGACGCCATCCGACGCAGCCATGCCGTTACCGATCGACGGGTTAACCAACCCGAGTCCGGTGCAGGCAATGATCAAAGCGTGTCCTGAACTGACCGAAAGGGGAGCCGTGTGGAAGATCCCAATGGGCGCGCCAGCCGGGGCGGCGAGATCGCCGGTGGTGTTGTCATATGCAAACGCCTGTCCCGTCCCCTCCGCATTGGTGGTGAAAATGCCGGGTGACGCGGGCACCACGTTCACACTCTGCGGAGCGGAGACCCCGTTTCCGCGGGTGACTACGATGCTCGCCGTACCGCTGGTCTGGCCGGATGGCAGGACGTTAAACGGAAGCTGCGCATTAATCTGTCCGGCAGATACAAAGTACAGACCCGCGGGGATGTCGTTGAAAGTTACGGACATCACATCGCTCAACGCAGTAGATAGCGGAATGGTGCTTCCGGAGGACGTCGAGGCGGCCAGGTCCGTGCCAAAGATGGATACCAGGGAGCCAGGCGCCACACCTTGCGCCGTGTAACTGCCGGAGTTCACTACGCCGCCCGCACCTACTGCTGGCTGCGCGTGCGCCAATGACGCGCAAACTAACATCCCGATAGCCAACCCGACTGACCGCATGACTTCCCTCCGATTCGATTTTAGTCGATCCACTTACGCCAACCCAAGCTTCGAGGCAAGATTTTACTTGTGCGGCGATTTTAAAGACGCAGTTCCCATCGCAGCACGAATGTTTACCAGAGTACCTGTAACTTCCGGGTGCTTGCCGCCATCCAGCGCTGCGGCAGTGGCGGCTTCGTCTTCCGCTTCTTTCAGCCGCGACTCAGCCTGCAAGACCTGAGCCAGCATCCAATGCGCCTTAAACCAGTTCGGCGCGTAGGAAATGGCGGAGCGCAGGCTCTGCTCGGTGCGTAGGAAGTCGTTCTGGCGCGCGTAGAAGGCGGCCAAATTGTCATAAGCGTTAAATTCGGCTTCAGTGGATTCGGTGGCGCTTTGGGCGGCTCGGAAGGCCTGCTGGAAGGCTTGCACGCGAACGACCCATGCGGCTTTGCCCCCGGCAATCTGCGCCAAACGGCGCGAATACCATAGGTCGGCGCTGGCGTACGGCCAGCGCCAATTCTCATACTCGGCGTAGCGGCTCGCGGCGTCGCCCACCAGAGCGGCGTCCAGATCGCGCCGCACTGCGGCAAGCAGGCTCTCGGCTATCCACAAGCGCACGCCGAAAAAAACCAGGATCGCGGCACACGGTATGGCGACCGCCAATCGCGGCCAGCGGTGCGCAGCCGGGCGCGGTTGAACAGGCCTGCGCGTGTTCAGCGATACCAGCATCGCGACGGTGACATAATATGCCAGTGCGGTGGGCAGCGTGAAGCAGGCGAATTGCCCGCTGATGGTCATGGCGGCCAGCCCAGCGACGAGCGCTCCCGCAGCGGGGTGCGCGCCTGTACCCCGCCGGCTCGCGATGCCGGCGGCGAATCCAGTGGCGGCGAGAGCCAGCAGCAGCACGAATCCGGGCACTCCCTGTGCCACGAGCGCGTCTAGGAAGATGTTGTGCGGCGACTCGTGATAGAAGTCGGGAAAGGCGCGGGATAGATCCGCCGATTGGTGGCGCGCGAAACTGGCGATGAAAGTTTCCGGTCCGTAGCCCGCCAGCAGTCGTCCGGCAGCCATGCGCAGACTGTCGCGCCACAGTAGGATTCGCGCTCCGCCGGCCGGTTCCTGGAGCGCCCAATGGACGCGGGCACGCAATTTTTCGCCAGCCGGAGAGACGAAGAAGAGCGTGGCTGCGGCAGTGATGGCCAAGGCTAAGGAAGCCAGACGAATCGACCTGCCGAACAGCCTGCCCCACCAGAAAATCAACAAGACGGCGCCTGCCAGCATTCCGAGCATGGCCGCGCGCGTACCGCTGAAAACAATCGCCACGGAGCCTGCCGATACAGCCGCCCAGGCGAGCCATCGCCAGTGCGCCTTTGACTCCGAGACACCCAGCGCCGCCGCGGCGAACACTACGAAGAGCAGCCAATTGGCGGAGTAATCCGCATGGCCCAGCGTGGAAGGCGGCCGCACGATGCTCCAGACGCCTTCGCCAACGTGGTAGCCGCGCGCGTCCAGGATGGGATCCCATCCGAAATATTGCGCGATGCCGTACAGTGCCACGGCCAGACCGCTGGCCGCGATGGCGCGCAACAGCACCCGCATGCGGTCCGGTTGTCCGGCGCAGCAGGTGGCCACCAGATACGCGAAGCCCAGCGCCGCAAGCTGCGTCACGAGGCCCCAGTACCGCCAGTTGCTTCCGCCCAGCGACAGCAGCGGATTCACAGAAGCCAGCGTAGAGACTGCCAGCGATACGGCCATGCCGCAAATCGCCAGTAGGAACCCGCGCGCCGGGAGCGACGCCCTATAGAAGCCTGCAGGCGTTAGGCAAGTGGGCGCAGCCGTCCACCCGACGGCCGCCGCCGCGGTTCCCAACAGAAGCAAAACCACCTTAGGTGTAACATCGAAGTAAAAAAACGATCCGGGAGCGATTACCGGCGGAATTAACGCTATAACGGCGGCCAGCAGCAGGGCCATATAGGCTACACTATCTCAGAGGCATGCTCACTGGCACGGCGGAACCTGTAAACACTTATCGCTATCTGAGCTTCCTGGGATCGCGCTGGCGATTCATCTCGGCATCCTGTGCGATCGCGGTGAGCTTGGCGCTGATTGTGACTTTGACGCGTCCCAATCTATATACGGCCACTTGCCGGATTCTGATTGAGCCGCCCGCGGGAACCGATATCCGCAGCGCCTTGGGAGTAAGTCCCATTTACTTGGAATCGCTTAAGACTTATGAACACTTTGCGGGCAGCGACAGCCTGTTCCTGCGGGCGCTGGATAAATTTCAGTTGCGGCAACGGTTTCCCGGCCGCACCATCGAGTCGCTCAAAGCCGGGATCCTGAGAGTTGGAATGGTGCGGGACACCAAGATTCTGGAGATCAAAGTCACTTTGCCCGACCCGCGGACCGCGCAGGCGCTGGCGCAATACCTTGGCGAAGAGACCGTGATGCTGAGCCGCTCGGTGGACCAGGAAGCCGACCAGGATCTTTCGCAAGCCATCGAAAAGCAGGAGGCGGAAGCGCAGGCGCGCCTGGACCGAAGTGAAGCGGCCTGGACTAACGTCATCACGCAGCAGCCTATTGAGCGGCTGCAAAGGGAAATTCAGAGCGGGAGCGAACTGAGGAGCAGCCTGGAGCGCCAACTGCCGCGCACCGATACTCTCCGGGAGCAGCTTGACCAAGCGGAGCGCGATCTCACCGCCAAGGAAGAACTGCTGGCGCGCCGCACGGCCGAACGCGATCGTGTGGACGCCGAACGAACCGCCAGCCAGGAGGCCTACGCGACGGTCGAGACGCGGTTGAGCCAGGTGCGCTCCGACCGCGGGTATCGCAGCGAGCGGCTGAAGATCGTCGATCCGGGCATCGTTCCCGAGCAGCCTTCGTCGCCCAACGTGCCGCTCCGCTTGCTGGCGGCGCTACTGCTGGGGTTGGTCGTGCCGGTCGTCTACATGACCCTGGAACTGAGCTATCGCACGCAGCGCGCGCGGGCCTCTTCAAAATGGGCCGGCGATGATTGAGCGCGCGGCGATTGGCCGTTGGGGCCATCCGTTGCGGTTCGCCGCGGCGGGCGTGGCGGGCGCCTACGCGGCGGCCATCGCGCTGGCGCCGAGACCGGAAGTGGCATTGGCGCTGGCTGCGCCGGCGGCCGCGGCGCCTTTGGCATACTGGGCGATTCTGAAGCGGGAGCGCTGGCTGACCATGTTTTTTGCAGCGGCGCTGCTGTTGCCGCCGCTGCCCTTTGGCCTAGGCAATTCCGGACCGCATCCCGCATTGATTTTCGTCCCGCTCGGCCTGCTGGCGGGAGTGCTCGGAGTGTGGCGCGCACCGGATGCGCCGCTGAATCGCGCACTCGGAATTTTTTTCCTCGTCCTGTTGGGCAGCGCCGCCGTAGCTATGCTTTATTCCGGAACGGCAATCGGGATGGGCAGCCTCATGCGTGTGCTGCTCCTAGGCATTTCCGTATACGTGTTCTTTTATGCCGCTTACGGCCCGGGGTCCCACGAACCGCGAGACGCGTTCGCGCAGACGCGCGCGCTTTACTGGATAGCGGTGGCCTCCGCGCTGTTCGCCTGCCTCGACTTCTATTTCCAGTTCCCCGCGCCCGCGGGATTTGGCGCGCAGTATATATGGCTGCGCTCCGGCGTCTACCGGCGGGCGCAAGGCCTGTTTTACGAAGCCAGCACGCTGGGCAACTTTTGCGCATTCTTTTTGGCGATGATCGCGGCAGGACTGATGACGCCGCGCCGGCAAGTTCCGGTTTCGCGCAGCGCGCTGCTGTTAGGTGGAATGGTGTTCGCGGCCGCGCTGGCGCTCTCCTACTCGCGCGGATCCTTGCTGAATGCGTTGGTGGCCATCGCGGTGCTGATCTATTTGAACCGGTCTCGCATCCGATTGGGCAGATTCTTCCTGGCGCTGGCGGGCGCTCCTTTGGCGGCCGCGCTGGCGGTGCGCGCGCTTCTGCCATCGTTTGCGGGCGCTTACTGGATGCGTGTCTCTACCTCCGTCCAATACCTTTTCTCCGAAACCGAAGGGCTGCTGTCGGGGCGTGTTGCGAGTTGGCGCCTGGTGCTCGAATTCCTGGCGCAGCACCCCTGGCACGCGCTGTTTGGCGTCGGATACAAGACCTTGCCCTATTCGGACTACCTGGGGCGTACCGTGATCACGGATAACATGTACCTCAGCCTGCTGGCGGAAACCGGCATAGTGGGCTTGGCTGCGATGCTGTGGCTGTGCTTGCAGATGCTGCGGTCGGCGCGGCGGGCGTCGGCATCGGCGGACCCCCAGCGCCGCTTTTTCGGCAGTTGGATTTATGCGTTTTGGGCCGGCCAGATGGTGCAGATGTTCACAGGCGACTTGCTGACTTACTGGCGGGTGCTACCGCTGTACTTCTGGGTCTTGGCGATGGCCGTACGCCATGAACATCCTGTGTCTTGACCAATTCGGCGACCTAGGTGGCGCACAGCGCTGCCTGTTGGATCTGATGCCCGGCATGGCCGCCTGCGGATGGAGCGTACACCTGGCTGCGCCCGGAGACGGGCAACTCGCGGCGCGGGCCGCCGAGTTACATGCCACGGTGGACCCCATCCGATGCGGACCGTATTCATCCGGCAGCAAGACGCTGGCCGACGTGGCACGCTTCGCCGCCGAGACGCCACGGCTGGCTGGTGAGATCCGCAGGCTGGTCTCGCGCTATGACGCAGATTTGATCTACGTAAACGGCCCGCGCCTGCTGCCGGCAGTGGCCCTATCTGTGGTTCCTGCCGCGCGCAACTGTCCGCGCGTGCTGTTTCATGCGCACAGCCTGCTGAACGGGCTGGCGCGACGTGTAGCGGGGCGATCGTT
>JBEKTJ010000311.1:0-5843 GCA_049516155.1 Bryobacteraceae bacterium | reverse complement strand
CTGAGCGAATCGGCGAATCCGGATGTGGTCATCATGGACATCGGGATGCCCAACCTGAATGGGATTGAGGCCGCGCGCCAGATAGTGAACCGCAGTCCGCGCACGGCCATCGCCATACTGAGCATGCACTCCGACGAGAGCTATGTAATCCGCGCCCTGAAGGCCGGCGCACGCGCTTACCTGTTGAAGGATTCGGCCGAGGCGGACCTGCTGGCGGCTGTGCGCGCGCTGACTGAGGGTAAGTCGTTCTTCAGTCCCGCGATCAGCAAGATACTGGTGGAAGATTATATGCGCCAGTTAGAGAATCGCGGGGCCGAGGATACTTACGAGCTGCTTACCAATCGCGAACGCGAGATACTGCAGCTTCTGGCGGAGGGCCGCACGAATAAGGAGGTCGCCAATATGCTGAACCTCAGTCTTTATACGGTGGAGACGCATCGCACGCATATTTTGCAGAAGTTGAATTTGCATAGCGTGCCGGAGTTGATTTTGTATGCGGTGCGCAAGGGGATTATTGCGTGACCCAGCCCCGTCAAGAAAGGCTAAGATCAGATCTGGATTGGACGGCCCGGCCTTGAAAGGCCGACTAACAAACGCCTCTCCAGCGGCGACTATACCAGCCGAGAGGATGTGTTGCGGCACGCTTTCGAAGTCCCGGACGCTGCGGAAAGCTGGGCCGACGAGGATAGTTTTTTTTACGGCGAGACGCATCAAGAGAGTGCCACGTACCAAGCAAGACTGAGCGATCTAAGAAACAAGCGCCTGCCGCAGAGCTTGGTTTCTAAGGCGCCTGCGAAGTGCGAATCAACGATGGATTGAACGAGATCAGGGCCCGGCTCGGGTCCAGAAACTCGAGCGGAACGGTCAGGCTCTGTCCCGGTGCGAACAGAAGCCCTTGGCCAGGCAACGTGAGCGACATGTACGGGGTGCCGGGATTGGTGTTGACCGTGGTTCCGTTGCCGTTGACCAGGGAAACGCCGTTTGAGAGGTCGTTGAGCAGGAGTACGATCGGACCCGGGACGGCCGTGTTGCCCGATGCGGAGATGGTCAGGTGACCGACGAAGAGGCCAGTCTGACGGTTAAGAGTGAAGCCGGATATCGTGATCGAAGCCGAGTTCGTGACATTCAGCGGCGGAAGCGGGTTTTGGGGATTTTCCACGACAAAGACCGCATAGTCCGAGAAGCCTGAGTTAGAGGCCCTGATGGAAGCGATGCCCGTGCCCGTTATCGCAAAGTTACCTTCCGAGTCCACAGTGATGACGTTCGTGTCGCTGCTAACATAAGTAGACCCACTCGCCGAACTGGTGAGATCGAGGAGCAAACCGTCGGGATAGCTTCCAATTAGGTGGAGTTCCTGCGAGCCATCCGTCGGGCTCGGGTAGTAATTATGTTCGCTCAAGTATACCGAACTGGGTGCGGTCGAGGGTTTAATGCCGATACTCACCGGTGCTCCGAACGTCAGATTGCCATTAACGTCGCTGACGGCGGGAGTCAGAGCCAGCGAACCGGTGAAATAATCCGAAGCCGGAATCGACACGGTGAAACTGGTCGCGGAGAAGGTCGCCGGCCCATATTCGTCGAGGCCGCTGGTGAACAGAACGCCGTCGGTGGCGTTCAGGCTCGCATCCACCTGGACATTGACGGCGATGGTCTGGGATGTAGTGAAGGTCTGGCCGGCAGTGGGGGAAGTGATCTGCACCAGCGGACTAGAGGCAGTGCGGACCGCGCCGCGCCTAACGTTAGATCCAGCGACAGGTTCCATGGGGCTCCCGGGGGTGCATTGGGCGGCCCAATCCTTTACATCCAGGCCGCTGCCGCGGCCGGGAACGGTGACCGGCAGGCCGTTGCCGGCAGAACCAACGGCGGGGAATGCCGAGACGAAGTCGGAACTCGATTGGTCGAGAAGCGTATAAACCTGGGACGCCACGCCGGAATTGTTATTAATCGCCGGAACGATGTTGATGCCGAATATTCGGAACCCGCTGTGGACCAGGTTCGGATAGTTCGTACCCCCTGCGATGCCACCCTGCTGGTCGCTGAGCGCAACCACTGAGTCGTTCATCTGGAGAAAACGGAAGCCGTTCACCGTGGACTGTGGGAACACATATGCGTACTGGTTGCAGCCAAGTCCGAAGAAGGTCGGCTGCTCACAGACCTGCTTGGTAAGGGCCGCTTCGAATGAGTTCTTCCCGTGAAATCCATTCCAATATAATGCAGGACTTCCGGGCGCCCCGGCGGGCGCTCCCGTGGCCGTCACAACCATGCCAGTGAGCATCGTACTCGCGTTCAAACCGGTAAGCGCCTGGCTGTTTTCGGAAAGATCGCAGACCGCGCCTTGGGTAATAACTCCGCCGGTTATCGAGGCGACCGTCTGTTCCGTTGCTACAGGAACAGCATTGTGAAGGCCAACAACTAGGTTGGCAAAAGTCGCTCCCAGGTGCGGCGTGTCAAGAGTGACCAGGCGTCGCACGTCGCCTTGATTCAGGTTATCGATGCGTTGAAATTTAGTCGACGAGGCATACAGACGCGTCAGAAGTCCACCCATGCTATGCGCAATCACATCGGCTTGAGTAGCAGCGATCCCGGAACCCCAAGCCTTCTCCAAGCCATCCGCAACCCATGTCTGAACAGTCGGGTAGTTCACCGAGAAACTGGAGGCGTTGGTGGCTGCGTAATCGGCGGCAAAGGTCCAGTGGCTCTGATCGTTTTTCAGGTAGAAATTCGGCCAACTAGCCCCGCTGCTCCAGATCCCGTGAATTAGTACCACCGGCGGACGCACCGCGGTGAGATTCGCGGTGAACATCGATGTATTGCCGTTTCCGAGCGTTTGCGACGGCGTGTAGTAGAAGGTAAACTGCACAGTGCGGGAATTGCTGGAATCGCCGTAGTACATGGGCGCGGTATAAAGGGAGAAGGCTTCCTGTAATCCTGCACTAGCCTGCGTGGTATTTACCGCGGTCTGGACCTGCCCGGGATCGAGACCTGACGAAAGCGAGGTCACCGCATAGCATCCCGTCCCGGGCAGAGCGGCGGAAAGACGCATCAGCAGGATGGTAACTCCGTCGGTGGCCACGCCCTTGGCCGAAGTCCCGCAGGTCGCCAGCAAAGCCGGGTCGGTCGTGATCGACCCGCTGCCCGGATCGCGGCAGGGATTGTCAGCAGGGTTGGCGTTGATCAGCTTGTATGTCGAATCCCCGGCGTTCAGATCCCAGCTTGTGACGGGTACGACAAGCGGCGAGTAGTAACCGCTAAGATCGGTGGCTTCGAGCATAGACTCGCCGACCGACTGGCCGTAAATGTTGAAAGGGCTGCTCTCGGTGTCACCTTCCTGCAGAGTGACCTGCGGGATGAAGCCCTGATTCTGGCTGCCGCCCACGATGGCCGGGTTGGTCGAGACGATCTGGAACGTGGTGGTGATGGGGGAGGGTTCGTCGACCACGATATACAGGGTGACGGTGTTGGCCACAGGTACCGAAACGACCTGCAAGATGCCGCCCTGATTGGGGCAACCGCTGGGTGCCGCGGTCGTGGCGGCGCTAGCATTGCCGCTGGACTTCGATGCGACGTGGACGTGAGGAGCGGCATGGACCGACGCCCCCAACGCCGCCAGAGTCGCGATCCCGGAGAGGAATCTGCGGGGGACCCTCCGCTTCAATGCCGCCAGAAGGAGGGTGGCGCAACCGGTGAGAAGCAGGGTGAAGGTTGCAGGCTCGGGTGCCGTGGAGCTAGTGAGGGGCGTTATGGTGGCGACGCTGGGACCACCGTTGGCGTTTGGCAGGCCCATGATTGAGAATGTCCCATCCGGGCCGATGTTCGCGAGGGCCAGCGCTCCTGAAGGGTCGTCGGTCAGCAGGGGATTCGAAGCCGTCGAATCGTAGATCCCCACGGAGAAAGTGCTCCCCGAGATCGTGTTCGTGGGGCTCGAAATTGCGGTCCCTGAGAAGGTCACATCGAACATGATGACGTCACCGAACTCGATTCCCTGGAATACGTCGTTGAACCCAGTGCCGTTCTGTAGTACAAGCGAACCCGGCAGTGTCCCGGACGCGTTGCCCGTATCGCCGTTCAACGGCGAACCATAAAGCATCCCATCGGTGCTGAACGCAAAGAGGTTAGCCTGCACGGCGTCCGCATCTGGTCCCGGATTGAGTTGGACGTCCAGGAAGCCCTCCATTCCGGTAACGGACGACGTGTTGATCAAAACCTCATATGATAGGGAACCGGCCGATAGCACCGGCCCACAAAACAGAACCGCGGAAAGCAGTCGGAAAGCCGCTTTTCGAAATTGCATAGCGGGAGTATATCACAGAATTTTATTTTTAGGGATCAAATTTTTTCCGGTTTAAACCGGGACCGGGGAGAATGTAATTTGATTCGTCGCGAAAATTACAAACAAATAACAAAATGTGCGTTTCGGATGGGGGCTGTGAAGGCGGCGCCGTTGATGCTAATATTCGTCAAAGGTATCCGGCAAGAATACCAAGTCGCGGAAGCGCTCAGCTGAACACTTTCCAAGAAAAAACCATGTACAGCAGGACGGCGCAAACCATGGCATTGAGCGTCCAGGCAATCCAAAATAGCCAGGGCCAGCTCGGACGCAAAATGGCGAGCAAGCTTAGCACTAGCAAAACGAGACAGAACGCCAGCTGATTGCGATCGCTCTCGATGGCGGCCCGCCCGGCCCGCCCTACGCCGCGGGAGAGGTCCGCGACAATGCTGGCGCAAAGGGATGCGGGGGAGAGCACGAGTACCCAGCAGCCTGGCACGCGCCGGCCCCTAGCGTGGAGGGCAGCCGAGGCGAAGACGAGAACGATTACGACAGTCAGGACAAGAAAGGCCATATTCGCGTCCACTGTGGGTAGTGTCCTAATTTGCCTTCTGTTTGCCCCATCGCCTATCGGACCTCCATCGCAGCCGCAACCGTTCCGCGAATCCACTCCGATACGGTCTGCTGGCTTGCGCGCGCCGTCGCTTCGATACGCTTTAGGTCTGCTGGGTTGAACCGAATCGGCACGATGCGCCCTTTGGCTTCTCCCTTGGGCAACTTTGGGCGTCCGATCTTCTTAGGCTTCGGCTGTGGCATTGGCCTTGAACTCCTGAACGATTGCGGCTCTCACGGCCGACAATGGCGAAGTTATCAAATCGCTATGCAAGACCGTTACGTGGCGCCTGTGGCTGTCTGGGTTGTCTGTGGCGTGGGACCACGCATACAGCTTACTGGCGGTCGGGTGTCCAATTAGCTCGAATACCTCGACGCAGCCATCCCATACCGTGCGGCCTTGAAAAGTCTCCTTAATCGGAACGCTGCCCACGTGCTTAGACTCCACGCCGTGAAGGCGTCTAATCACTTCGCGCAATTCTTCGACGTAGGTCATGCCGCTGCCCTCAGCAAATCCGCCACGGTCCACTGAGTGCCACTAACGCCCGCTGCCATTGCAGGCGTCATGCGGAGCGTGTTGCGGCGCTTCACAAAATTGTAGTACGCGAAGTGCAGCCCGACTGCCGCTTCAAAGTTTTCAAACTTCTTGCTGAAGGCCAGCGTCAAGCGGGTGAGACGGCGCATGTGCAGCCGGGTAGTAGCGTTCAGCCGTTCGATATAGCTGGTGGAAATCAGGTCAATATCGGGGTTGCCAAAGATGGGGCGCTTCTCGGAAGCAACGAACTCAGGCGCGCTGTACCGCCGATTGTTGCTTACTTCCTCATGGCCGTAGGTCTTGATAATTTGCGCGTAATCCACATCGCCGCCGAAGGAGTGCTCGATGGCATCCACGTAAGCCCTCAGGCCATCGGTGGAGATTTGCACCCGGTTCGTCATCCGGCCTGCTACGTCCGCTACAAAGACT
>JBEKTJ010000310.1:0-6024 GCA_049516155.1 Bryobacteraceae bacterium | reverse complement strand
CGGCCAGTTCGGCGGTGGACTTGGGCATCAGGGCCACGACGTCCGGCGGGAAAATGCGGCCTTCATCTTTCGCGGCGCGCATGGCGTCGAGCTTTTCTTTGAGCGACATGATCGTGATCCTTTGCTTTTCGGCGTGAGCGGTGACTGCCAGAGGATCACTCATTTGAGAGTTGCGCAGTAGCCTCTGCAAATGGATATGATATATTTTCATTGCAAATGACTGATCGCCTCGCCGCCCTTAAATTGTTCTCGCGCGTCGCCCGCACCGGCAACTTCTCCCGAGCCGGGCGCGAACGGGGCCTGTCGCAGCCCTCGGTCTCGCGCATCATCGCCAACCTTGAGCACGAGCTCGGCGCCGCGCTGCTCATCCGCAATACCCGTACCCTGACTTTGACCGAGGCGGGCGCCGACTATCTTCAGCGCATCGAACCGATCCTGCTGGAGTTGGAAGAGGCCGACCACGCGGCGCGGGGTACGGGCGAGCTCAGGGGTGCGCTGCGCATCGGCGTGTCGCCGAGCTTCGCCATCCGCGAAGTGATTCCCCGCTTGCCCGAATTCATGGCCCGGCATCCGGCCCTCAAAGTCGACTTGTCGATGAATGATCAGCGGCAGGACCTGATCGGCGAGGACGTGGATCTCGCGTTGCGCTTGGGCGCACTCACCGACTCCACGGCCACCGCCCGAAGGATCGGTTCCAACCCGCGCGTGTTGGCGGCGTCGCCGGCCTATCTGCAGCAGGCCGGCACGCCCTCCTCGCCCGCCGAGCTGGCCAAACACGCCGTGATCGGCGGACCGGCCGGGCAGATTCCCGGCGGCTGGTCCTTTCACAAGGACGGGCGCTCAGTCTCGGTGCTGGTCGAAAGCCGGCTGACCGCCAACTCGAACGAGGGCGCGGTCGCCGCCGCCGTGGCGGGCCCGGGACTGAAGTCGGGGTAGACCCTCATCGAGATTCGCAGCTGTTGCTAGTCAAACAGCTGTAGCGGAAATGATCAGACATTATTTGGTGGCGTCTAACTTTCGCAATTCCGCAAGGCTGTCTGCGAGGGTTTTGTGCTCAAGCGTTTTCAGGACGGCATTGTCCGCTTTGGCAGCCAGCCCGACGAAATAGCGCTCGACGTTGGAGCTCACAAGGCATCGGTGAGGAACCGATCGCGGCGCCCACAGGCTCTTCTCGCCGATTACGGCGCTATAGATTTCGCGCAGCGTAATGGATTTCGCCGTGCGGCCAAGGCGGATACCGCCATCGCGGCCGTACGTTGCATGCACGAGACCAGCGTTGGCGAGGGGAACCAGCAGCTTACGGACCTGGCTCGGGTTCGCGCCTAGCCCGTTGGCCAACTCAGAAGAGCTCAACTGCTCGACGCCCTCTGCGTGGGCAAGCGCAAGGCTGAGCATCAAATGTAGCGCTGTCGGAAACCTGATGTCGATCATCGTGTAGCGCCCACCCTGTTGCCTCTGAGACCGATCTAATATGCGTCAATCATTGTTGCATATCAAGCGTCATATATGTAACAATGAAAGTCACCTATAAACGGAGATGCAAAATGTCTGACGAATTGGCTGTGCAACAGGTCCTCGCCCACTACGTCCGAGCACACGATCGGCGTGACGGCGCGGCCATGGCGGCGCTTTTCACGCCGCAGGCAAGTGTGGAAATTTTCTACAATAACGCGGGCGAGTTGGAGCCGCTCGGTAAGCTTGTGGGGCGTGAAGCGATCGGAAACGCGGTTGTCCACATGATGACGCCGCACCCGCCGCGCGGGTGGAGTCACAATGCCACCGACGGGCTGCTGATTGAAATCGATGGCGACCGCGCGACGATCGATGCTCTGTTCATGGTTTTCAATATTCTCGGCGCGCAAAAGCCTGCTGCGGGCTGGCCGAAGGACGCGCGTGGCGCGCAGGGCACGATCACCCCGATCGAATCGGGGTACTACCGCCAGAATCTTGTTCGTGCGAACGGGACGTGGTTGGTTGAATCGCTGCGGATCACCCATAACCTGCCCATGGCATTCTAAAGAGGACGGCGAAATTGAAAGCTGTCGTCTATCGTCGCTTCGGCGGCCCGGAGGTGCTGGAATATACCGACGTCCCAAACCCGAAGCTCGCCCAAAACAGCGTGCTAGTGCGCGTGCGGGCGGCGGCGCTCAATCCGGCGGACCATCAACTGCAAGCCGGTCTGGGCGTGAGCCACACCGACGCATGGTTCCCGGTCATCCCGGGATGGGATGTCGCGGGCGTCGTTGAGCGCGTAGGAGCTGGGGTCAGCGAATTTGCGCCGGGGGATGAGGTCATCGGCTATATCCATCAGGATATCCTCCATAACGGCGCTTACGCTGAACTGGTCAGCGCTCCCGTCGAGACGCTGGTGAGGAAACCGCGGACCGCGAGCTGGCCGGAGGCCGCGGGCCTCCCGCTGGCGGGTCTCACCGCCTACCGTGCGATCGTCCAGACACTGAACGTCGAGCCCGGAGAAACCGTCCTCATCCATGGCGCCGCTGGTGGCGTCGGGGTGCTGGCGGCACAGCTGGCGCTCGCGAGAGCATCACGCGTCATCGGCGCAGCGTCGATGGGTCACCACGACTTTCTCAGATCCATCGGCGTGCTTCCGGTCGCTCATGGAGAAGGGATTGCCCATCGCGTCCGGGCTTTCGCCCCCAACGGGCTCGACGGCGTGCTGGATTGCGTCGGCAAGGGTGTCCTGCACACCACCTCCAACTTGGGATCGAGCCGCATGCGCGCGTGTTCGATCGCGGACGTCGGGCCGAGCATCACCACCGTCTTCGCGCGTTTAGACCGGGCGGCTTTGACGCGACTTGTGGCGATGGTGGACGAGGGAAAACTTAGGGTGCCGATCGCGGCGACCTATCCCCTGGCGCAGGCCGCGGCGGCGCAAGCGGCGCTGAAGCAGCCACACGCGCCCGGCAAAATCGTACTCGTGGTCTGAAGAGGACGTTTGATCGCTGCACTGGGGGAAATGCGCATTGATGAGCATGACTTTTTGTAAGAGTAATGAGTCACCGCGTAGCAGCTAAGGAAGAAGCAAGACGATGCGTTACTACAAATTTAGCGCGGCAGAACGGAAGCTTATTATGGCAGAGGCCGAACTTCCGGATCCGGGACCTGGACAAGTCAGGGTGCGGGTAGCAGCCGCGAGCCTTAACTACCGTGATATTTTCATGATATCGCGGTTCGGCGACGTCGGGATCGACAATCGCATCCCATTGTCCGACGCAAGTGGCACGGTCGACGCGATTGGGGACGGAGCAACGCGCTTCCGACTCGGGGACCGAGTCGCGACGATATTCTTTCCTGATTGGATCTCAGGCCGGTTCCGGCCCGCCTACGCACGCTCCGCGTTCGGCGGCGAAGGCGCTGACGGCGTCTTGTCCGAATATGTGATCGTTCCGGAACGAGCGCTCGTCGCATCGCCAGCATTACTCTCGGAGGTGGAGGTCGCGACTCTCCCTTGCGCCGGTGTGACGGCCTGGCACGCGCTCTTTGTTCGTGCTCCTCTCGAGCCTGACGACCGTATCCTCATCCAAGGGACGGGTGGTGTCGCGCTGTTTGCACTGCAATTCGCACACGCCGCCGGCGTTCGCTGCATCGTCTTGTCGTCTTCCGACGAGAAGCTCGAACGCGCTCGGAATCTTGGCGCGTCGGACCTCATCAATTATCGAGATACACCCGACTGGCACTTAGCGGTCCAAGAAATGACCCAGGGAGAAGGCGCGACACACATTCTGGAGGTCGGCGGCCAAGACACCTATGAACGATCCCTGCAGTGCTTGGCACCCAACGGCACCATTGCACAGATCGGCGTGCTCACGGGCTTCGACCTTCGACCGAACCTTTTGCCGCTTTCCCGTCTTAACGCGAATATCGTTGGCATCCAGACCGGTTCACGCCAATATTTCGAAGACATGAATCGTTTCATCGAGCGGCACCGGATCACCCCGGTTGTAGATCGAGAATTTGCGTTCGACGAGGCTCTTCAAGCGTTTTCGCATATGGCCGAGCAACGTCATTTTGGTAAGGTGGTAATCAATGTCGCCGGAGGCTAGGCCTCCGGCGTTCGCCTGCGCATTGTCCATCCGTGGATCGGACGCGCGCGGGCGCCTGTTATCACTCGATCGGACCATCGAAGATCCGATGCGTGAAGATACGCCCGCTGCCGCAGGACTCCTCAGCCAGCGCGCATGTATGCTAATCGCATGTCTATCCGATGAGATCGACGCCCCGCTGCCGTGCGAACTCACCGGCGTTTCCTCGAGGCCCGGCCCGCAAACCTAAACTAGTTCCAGCAAGGCAGGCTGTGCTTTTCGCGGCGGGCTGTACGCCCAACATCTCGGGCGCCAGTTAGCGGCAGCTCCATTACTCGCCTCAGATTTTCAAGGAAAAGAGGCGCCTTATCGTTCAAAGAGGTTTGGAAGGGCACCGGTTTGCGGCGAACGGAGCGAACCTCAGACTTGGCGAAACTAAAGGGGCTGTGCGGCCATCGAGGCGTATCTGGCCTTAGGCGTAGGATTTCGGAGGGGTAAAACGTCTGTTTCCCCAAAATTCTTAGATCCGGTTATATCGATCCTGATATAATATGCCTGTGGAAAAACCTGCTTCGAAACCCGCAACTTTTGTAGGTTCTTCTTTGGATGATTTGCGAGACTTTCCAAGAAGCGCTCGGCGCGCGACTGGCTTTCAGTTGGACAAGGTACAGAACGGTGAGGATGCGGATGACTGGAAGCCGATGCCCGCGGTTGGCAGTGGCGTACATGAAATCCGTGTGCGAGATGAGTCAGGCGCGTTTCGGCTGATGTACGTGGCGAAATTCCCCGAAGCGGTCTATGTGTTGCACGCATTTCAGAAGAAGACCCAGAAGACGCCACGCGGAGACCTGGTGTTAGCCAAGGATCGATACCAAGAAGTACTGATGAGGAGAAAGTCACTATGAAGACGTTCGCGAGTGTTTGGGACGCGATCGAGGACTCTCAGAGCGAGGCCGCTAGCATGAAGGCGCGGGCGCAGCTCATGCGGGCGTTGCAAAAGATGGTCACGGGCTGGAACCTGTCTCAAAAGGCCTCCGCGGACCGGTTGGGGCTGACGCAGCCGCGCCTCAATGACCTCTTGCGTGGCAAGATCGACAAATTCAGCTTGGACGCGTTGTTCGATCTCACAGGGCGTGTCGGGCTGAAGGTGTCCATCGCGCTTCGCAAGGCGGCGTAAAGGCAGACGAACTTACGCTCTAGTCGAGCCATGGCCGCCCTACGTGATATGCGAAGCCTTATCATGCGCATAAAGTTGGGTTTCTTGCGGACCTCGAGGCGACAGCGGCGCGAGCGTCCCACTCGGTGCGAGATAGTGCTGGAACGCCACGCGCCAGTAATTACTCGTTACCCGGATTTCAACTTCTCTTCAGCATACAACGACAGCTCGATCATCCGCTCTAGCAACTGATCGGCGGGTAATCCGGAGAAATTCTTGAGCACGAGTTCCTTGACGTACAAACGGACGAGATAGCGCAGCTGAAGTGCGCGATTTCGCGTGGCGAACACAAAATCGCGATGCCCACTGTTAACGACGATGATGTTGCGATCCGCATCAAGCCGGCAGCGCCAGAGTTCACCGGCGGCGCGTTCGAAAGTGTAGCCCGGCAGGCCCCGGGTGTTGACCGCGGCCGTGCTCATGGTGGTTTCCAAATCGTCCGTCACGGTGATCAAAGCATCCGCGCTCGCGATGACCTCCCGCTGCCGTACCGTCACGCGCAGCCGCGTGAGTCCCGGGTTCGGCGGCGCCAGATACTCAACTTCCTGGTCAGCCACGCCCGCGAGGGTGCCACCGCCTTCGACCAGGGTCCACGCGAATGTCAGATCCTCCACCACCCGGCGGCGCGACCGATCGCGGGGCAGTGCCTTGAGCTTGCGAGTGCCATTGAGCGACGTCGTACTCGCCGCTGGGGAGACGATGACCCCGAACAGCGCGCCGGCGTACTCGAAGAACTCGCGCTGCGGCGAGTCTCGCGGGGAGGGT
>JBEKTJ010000309.1:0-6083 GCA_049516155.1 Bryobacteraceae bacterium | reverse complement strand
CGATCCCGACGATGGTGCTCCATGGCTTGGCGTCGTCCCGGCCACCCAACTGGATCTGTTTCCCGATGGGGTCGCGATTTGGGAACTGCTCGCGTGCGCAGGTTTCACTGATGATCGCCACTGGGGGCGCGGCCGCCACGTCCTGACCGGTGAACAAGCGGCCGCGCTTCAGCGGAATGCGCATGACCCGGAAATAATCCGGGCTCACCGAGTATCGATCGGCGCTCGGATCCTCCGAATCGTGCGCCGGACGGCGATCGCGGATGTGAAGGCCGGCGCGGTCGAAGTCCGTGAAGGGAATCATGCTCGTCATGGCTACGCTCTCGATACCGATTGTGGCGCGCAGCCGTGCGAACGCCTGTTGGTAATACTCGAGCTCGACCTCGGGGTTCTGGTAGCGCGGGCCATAGACGTAGGTCTTGAGCGTCAGGACGTTGTGCGCATTGAATCCCGGATCGACGTCGATCAAACGCACCAAGCTCCTGCCGAGCAGTCCGGCGCTTACCGCGAGTACGAAGGCCAACGCCAGTTCGCCCATCACCAGGATGTCGCGCAGTGTGCTGCGGGAACGGCTGCCGGTGGTCTTGCCGAAATCGGCGCGGGAGGTGCGCAGAGCGGGTATCAGCCCAAACGCGACGCCGGTGAACAGGCTTGCGGCCAGGCCGAACCAAAGTACCGCGGGGTCCATGCGGATTTCGTTCAGGCGCGGCACTTCCTTGGGAGCGAGCGCGGCTATACGCGACGTACACCACCAGCCCAGCAGCACCCCGGCGCCGCCGCCGGCCGCGGCCAGCAGCAGGCTCTCGGTAATGAGCTGCCGGATCAAGCGCCACCGCGCGGCGCCGAGTGCGGCGCGCAGCGCCATCTCCTTTACCCTGCTGGTGGCGCGCGCGAGCATCAGGTTGGCGACGTTGACGCACGCGATCAGGAGCACAAAACCGACGGCGCCCATTAGCACCCAGAGGGCCGTACTGACGCTCCCGACCAGGTGATGGTACAACGGCTCGAAAGCCACCGTCGCCTTTGGCGGATAGGAGGCCGGATACTGGCGCACCAGATCGGCCATGATGGTGTTCAACTCGGCGTGAGCCTGGGCCGCCGGCACCCCCGTCTTCAGGCGTGCGATCAATTGCAAGTGCTGGCAGTCGCGGCAGGCATAGGGGTCGGTCAGCGCGTATCCCAGCGGTTCGAAAATCTCGGGCGTGCCGAAGTCCTCGATTTCGAGTGGGCGGAATCCAGCGGGCAGCACGCCCACCACCGTGAATGCAGCATCGCTCAGCCGGATGACGCGCCCGACAATGCCGGGATCGCCACCGAAACGCCGCATCCAAAGACCGTGGGAGAGCGCCACTTCATGGCGGCGGTCGGGGCGGTCCTCCTCGGGAAGGAAGGCGCGGCCAATCTGCATGCGGACGCCGAGAGTGTCGAAGAAATCGTAATTGACTCGCAACCCGCGCACCAGTTCGGACTCGCCCTGTTCGACGATGACGCCGGCGGCATCGCGGTAAAGAGACATGCTCTCGAACGAATGGCTCAGCCTGCGCCAGTCGAACGCAGTGGCGTAGCCGATAGTCCCGGCGCGCTTGTCCCCATCGTCGGACTCGCCCAGCTTGACCAAGCGGTCCGGATCGCGATATGGCAATTGATTCAGCAGCACCGCCTTGACGGCGCTGAAAATGGCCGTATTCGCGCCGATGCCCAGCGCCAGTGTGGCCGCCGCCGTAATGGCGAACGAAGGACTCTTGCGCAGCACGCGGAACGCATAGCGCAAATCGCCGCGCAGTTCGTCGAAGAACCTCACGCCGCGCGCCTCGCGGCAGCTTTCCTTATATCGTTCCACCCCCCCGAATTCGATGCGCGCGCGGCGGGCGGCTTCGGCGGGCGGCACACCGGAGCGAGTCAGGTCCGCGGCGCGGCTCTCCAGGTGGAAGCGCAGTTCGTCGGCCATGTCGCGTTCGAGCATGGCGCGGCCGGACAAGGCCAGCCAAAGCAATCGCCAGCGTTTCAGCGCTCGATTCGGCATGTCAGACCTCCTGCGGCTTGGCGCCCAGAGCCGTCGCGACGGCCGAGGCCGAACGGTTCCAGCTCTCCGTTTCCGCGCGCAGGCGCTTTCGTCCGGAGGGCGTCAGGCGGTAGAACTTGGCCCTGCGGTTGTTCTCCGAAGTTCCCCAATCGGAGTCGAGAAGACCCTGGACTTCGAGGCGATATAGGGCCGGATACAAAGCGCCTTGTTCGATGCTCAACGCGCCCCCGGATATCTGACCGATGCGCAGCAGCACGCCGTAGCCATGCAGCGCGCCCAGCGAGACGGCTTTCAGGATCAGCAAATCCAGCGTGCCGGGCAATAAGTCGGCCTGTTTGGCGGGATCGGCCATGCGTTCCTCTAAGCTCCTTAGGAGAAGTATACAGGCTCTCCCCTAAGCTGTCAAGGAGAGTTTTCGCGGTATTGCGCCGATGCGATTCGCGGTAGAATTGCCTCGTGCATTTCCGTCGATTCGCTTGTTTCCTGCTGGGGCTTTGGCTGGGGGGCGGCCTATTCATGGATATGGTGGCCACCCAGAATTTCCGGTCGGTGGACCGGCTGCTAGACAGGCCGGCGCTCCCCGCAGCGCAGCAGTTAGCCAAACTGGGTCCGGACGCCGCGCGCGTCTTTTTACGGCATCAGGTTTCGGAACAGAATCGCTGGTACTTCGAAACCTGGGGGCTGATGGAAACTGCACTGGGCGCGGCTCTCCTGCTGGTCCTGCTTTTTGGGAGCACCGAAAAGAATTTTTCCCTGCTGATTTGCCTGTTGATGCTGCTGATCGCCATCGTGCAACGATTTGCGTTGACCCCGCAGATGGTATTCCTGGGACGCATCATCGACTGGATTCCCGTGGACCAGCCCTCGGCCGAGCGTTCGCGTTTCTGGCTGTTGCATAACGCTTTTGTCGGGCTGGATCTGCTGAACTGGGCGCTAGGTTTGCTCCTAATCGCCAAGCTGCTCTTCCGCGGCAAGCGGCGGGGCGGGGAAAAGGATGCCGAATCATTGGAACCGCGCGCCGCCGGGGCGCCGTAGTTTACTTACGCCGCCGATATCCGTGCGGATGCCGCCAGACTTTCGTCGGCCCTGGACGCTTCCATTATGCCTTTTCAAGAGCGGGTCAAGGTTCGATCTCGAATACCACGCCGGTATCTTTCTTTCCGCCCTCGGAAGTAGTTCCGTAGCAGTGCCACCGGCGAGTCTAGGACCACGCCGGCATAGGGGTAGCTGCCATCGGCGCGGCCGCTAAAGGCATGCAGCACGGTTTCGGCGCCGGCCGGGTCCAACTCGAACACGATTCCGTGGTACCCTGGGCCGCCTTGAAATGTGGTCCCGTAGAGGTTGCCCGCCGCATCCAGCACTACGCCTCCCAGGGGGTTTTGCCCATCTCCATGCCGCCCGAATGTATGCAGCACCGTCTCATGTCCGGCGGGATCCAGTTTGAAGACTACCCCTCCGATGCTCGACGACTCAGTGGTTCCGTAGAGGTTGCCGGCGGCATCGAAGACCACGCCTCCGACGGGACTGGCGCCATCGGCCGCTCCGGTGAAGCTATAGAGCACCGTCTCATGACCAGTAGCATCCACCTTGTAAACGGTGCCTGCGTTGCTAGGTGTTCCTCCGCTGTAAGTAGTCCCGTAGAGGTTGCCGGACGAGTCGAGAGTTACACCCGCCGTGGGGTTTGCTCCGTCGGAACCGCCCATAAAGCTGTAAAGGACCGTCTCGTTCGCGGCGGAATCCAGCTTATAGACAACGCCAACGTTGTATGGGCCGCCTGCGTATGTTGTGCCGTATAGGTTGCCGGATGAGTCAATGACCACGCCAGCTTCGGGATTCGCCCCGTCCGTCCCGCCGACGAAGCTGTGCACCACAGTAAGGCTACCATTCGGAGCCAGCTTGTACACGACGCCGGCGCCCGCGGCGCCACCATCGTTCGTTGTCCCGTAGAGATTGCCGGACGAATCCTGGGCGAGATCTCCCCAAGGATGGCCGCCGTCCGCGCCGCCGGTGAACGTATACAGCACGGTCTCGTGTCCTGTTGCATCCACCTCGTACACTACGCCTTGGTTCGGGACGCCGCCATAGGCAGTGACGCCGAAGAGGTTGCCGGCGGAGCCAAGCATCACGCCGGCGTAGTTAGGATACACTCCGTCTTCCGGCCCCGGGAAACTGTAGAGCACCGACTCAGGGCCAGCCGCACTTACCTCGTACACGACGCCGTTACCGGCCCTGCCGCTACTGGTGGTGCCATAGAGATTGCCCGCGGAGTCGCGGATCACGCCTCCTTCGGGGCCGTTCCCGTCAGCCCCACCCGTGAAAGTGTAGAGCACCGTCTCGTGGCCGGTTGGGTCGATTTTGTACACCACCCCGGCGCCTGCGGCGCCCCCGGTCTCGGTTGCGCCATAGAGGTTGCCTGCGGCGTCGCGGACCACCCCCGCGATCGGGCTGCCGCCATCCGCTCCTCCGGTAAAGCTGTAAAGGACCGTCTGATTGCCGGCGGTATCCAGTTTGTACACTTGGCCTTCTTCGCCGTTATCGTGCGTCGTCCCGTAGAGGTTGCCTGCGGCGTCGCGGACCACCCCCGCATACGGTGCATATCCGTTTGCGCCGCCGAAGTTGAAGAGCACCGTCTCATTGCCGGCGGCATCCACCCTCCAAACGGTGCCCCCACTGGCCGTGCCTCCGCTGTAGGTGGTCCCGTAAAGATTGCCGGCCGAGTCGAGGATCGGGGCTGCTTGCGGACCCGCGCCGTCGCCGGGTGAGCCAGTGAAGCTGTGCAGAACCGTTTCTTGCCCGGTTGAATCCAGCTTGAATTCAGGCCGAAACGTCCAACCATTTTAGAATCAATGTATTACGGCCAGACGAAAAATAATTAGACAGAACCGTGTCTAGCCTCTTGACAGCTTTTGCCGGTTTCGTCGGTTTTGGCGCATTTTGGGACAGTGGCGGAAAAGTGACCCGTGCGACACCACGACCGGACACCAGACCCGCCCGTCTGTCTAATTTTGTCTACCGACCAGGAGCGCCGGAACTCGACCGGACACCAGGACGCCACCAGAGCACCCGGCAACCCGAAGGACCCGACAGCACCAGGACGACGCCACCTAGAGCACCAGCCGCCAAGACCGCCCAAACTTTTGAGCCGAACCCATATTCGCCATTTCTTCGCAGATGGGTCATAATGTACCACAGGAGCAAAGCGAATGGCAGAGAGCGAAACCCAACGTGGGCGCTTCCGTTTTAGAGTCACCGCCTATGCTGACGGAACACCCTGGATAATGACGGACCCGCTTTACGCAAGTGACCGGCTCAAAATTTTGGGCAAGACCGGGTTCATCGGCTTCGATCTGAAAGCCGGAACTACGGGCGAAGAAGCAGAGAAGGTCGCACGATTCTTGAACGAGCACATGGAGTACATCACATGTACTCTCGTAACCGACTAGGACCCGACACCAGGACAGGCACATCGACGCCACCACCGCCACGCCAAGACACCGGGCGGATTTTCGACGTTGCCTAGCGCTACAATCGGGTTTCGGACTTTCACGTCCCAATGCTGTTTTTCTCAAGGCTGAGGCCGATGGCCAAATGGGGAGCGATGAATATCACCTTCATTAACCCGAGCGGTAAGGAGCAGGTGGTCGATAGCCTCGCCGAGTTCACTGCCGCTCTCAGAAACGGCAACATCTTACCCGATGCGCTTGCCTTCGATGACCAAGACCAACGCTGGAAGAAAGCCTCAGAAATTGTCGAATCTCGGGCGGCAGCGCAAACCGAAGCGAACGCCACCCAACAAGATGTATTGCCAGTGTCAAAAGCAGAGGCCCAAGGCACGAACGGATCTATGACGCCAAAAGCGGCTCTGAACAATGTAGGCCAACGGAGTTGGCGAGTTCGTATCTTGGCTTGGGCACGCACAAAGTCTGGTCCCACCGTGTATGCTGCCATCGTCGGACTAGGCTATGTGCTCGTCAAAAACTTAGCTCTCGCCGTTCCGAATGCATTCTTGACCCTCACAGATACGCTGATAGGTGCTCTCGGATTCATTGTTGGTATCCGT
>JBEKTJ010000308.1:0-11991 GCA_049516155.1 Bryobacteraceae bacterium | reverse complement strand
CCGGTTCGCTGGGGCTGACGCGGCTGGTGTCCGCATCGATTCACGGCGTTCGGCGGCTGGATCCCGCGGCGTTCGGCACGGTATCGGCGCAGATACCAAGCTGGAACTGTCGTGTGCCGCCAAGAACCTTCCCGTCAGGACCCGTAACGTCGGCAGCAAACAAATATGAGCTTGAAGTTGGCGCATCCAAGATCCACGACAAAGTCTCGTCGTGCACGGTCTTTGGCGTGTAGTGCCCTTCCAGATATGGAGTCTCTAATGACGCGTTAACTATCGGCCTGGCTTTCTGGGCTTCGTTCACATCGACGTAGGCTGCTTGACCCGGCCCCGGTTTTTCTAGGACAAACGGCCATGCTCGAATGTGGACGCTCTTAACGTCGAATGAAACCAAACCTTCGTTCTTGACGACTACTAGATAGGTCAGGATGCATGTGTTCGGGATCGGGCTGGGCAGCCGGCCCAACTGGCCCCCAACGGTGACAATTCGCTCGAGCGATGGTGCATCGGCAATAGAAAACCTCGTATATGCCCAGTAGCCTGCGACAATCAGAGCGGCAATCTGAAGCCATTTGGTTAATGTGTCGGTGTTCCTCCAAATCCAATTGCGGTAGACTGCAGCGAGCACGATCAAAGTTACGGATATAGGAATGCCGAGGTACATGAAGGTCGTCATTGGAAAGTCGATTCCCGTACGGTATCAGATGCTGCGAGTACTTAGGCGCGCACCCGGCAACTCTTCGTCAAAGCACACTGCCACCTTCCCGCACCTCCCGTCAGCCATCAACGCATACGCGTCGCCCGCATGCCCCAACGAAAACCGGTGTGTCACCAAATCCGCCGGATGCAGCTTCCAATGGACCAGCCGCTCCACCAACTCCTCCATCAACCAGATCGAGGTAACCCATGAACCAAAGATAGTCTTCTGGTCGTGGATGATGTCCGGTGAAGGGTTGAACTCCACCTTCCCGCCCTCACCCAGAAACACGATGCGGCCCCACTTGCGCGTGGCGCGGATAGCCGTAGCGCGCGCCGCGTCATTCGCGGAACAGTCTACGGCGCGCTCCACTCCGCAACCGCCAGTAAGTTGGAGGACCTCCGCCACGTTATCCGGCCCCGCCGGCAGCGCTTCGTCGCACACCCCCAGTTCGCGCGCCAAAGCGACGCGCTCAGGGACCGCATCGATGCCGATGATTTTCCGCGCACCCAACTTGCGGCAAAGCGCCCCAGTGGCCAGACCTACCGGGCCAAGACCGGTAATCAGTACGGCATCGTTGCCGCTGATGCCGATCTTCTGTAGGCCCTCGTACACCGTGCCGAAACCGCAGGCTACCTGCGCGCCGTCGGCATAAGTCAGCTCGCCGGGAAGATAGAGCAAGTCCTTCTCCTCCGCCAGCAGATACTCGGCCATGCCGCCATCACGCTGCCACCCGTAGGCGCGGCGGTACCGCGCGCTGGTGCAGGAGATCATATAGCCGCGCCGGCAGTCGTTGCATAACCCGCAACCCGAAATATGATAGACGATCACCCGGTCGCCTACGCCGAAACGGCGGCAGCCGGGTCCTATCTTCACGATCTGGCCGGAAGGCTCGTGCCCCGCCACCACTCCCTGGTACCCTTCGGGTCCCTTACCCAGATGCTCATGATAGATGCACCGGATATCGGAGCCGCAAATTGTCGAAGCCTTCATGCGCAGCAATACCTCGCCATGGCCCGGCTCCGGAATTGCAAGCTCCCGCAGGACCACGCTGCTGTCGCCCGGCAAATATGCGCCTCTCATCATGTCGCAATCTCTCCTTGCGGATCCCAGAGATCTTCCCAGTTCTGATTGTCTTTCCATAGGAACACTTGCCCCTTGATCAGCCGGCAATTCCGGTCGATGTGCGCGATCGCTTGCATCTCTTCGTTCGTCAGCGGGGCGGTTGCCACGCTAGCCGCGGCGCGCAGATTCGCCATGTAGTTGCGCGGCTTCGTCGATTGCGGAATCGGAGTCTGGCCCCGCTGCACTGCCCACTTCACGCAAACTTCCGCCGGATGCACCCCCAACCGTTCGGCGATGCGCACGATCTCCGGATCTTCAATATCCACCGTGTCGTAGGGTGTGCGGTCGCGCTCCGGCCGGCCGGGCGATCCGATGGGGCAGTAGCCGACCGGCTCGATCCCGTTGCGGCGCACGAAATCGAACAACTCCGGCTGTTGGAAATGCGGGTGCAGTTCCATCTCGTTAACCGCGGGCTTGAGGCGGGCATCGCGCAGCAGCAAGGTTAACTTCGGAATGGTCATGTTCGAAGTGCCGATGTGGCGCGCCAGTCCGATGTCCACCAGCCGCTCCATCTGCCGCCATGTGCGCATGAAACTGTCGTGGATATACGGTTTCGCGGTAGGGCTCCGCGAGTCCACGCTGCACCCCGGCGGATGGAAATTGGGGAACGGCCAGTGGACCAGATACATGTCGAGATAGTCGAGACGCAGATCCGCCAGCGACTTGCGGCACGCGGGGATCACGTCCTCCGCCGCGTGTTTGTCGTTCCAGAGTTTCGAGGCGATCCACAACTCGTCGCGCCGGATTCCGTCGGCGTAGAGCGCCTGCAGTGCGGTTCCGATGCGGTCTTCGTTGCCGTAGACCGAGGCGCAATCCAGGTGGCGATAGCCGCATAAGACCGCGCCGGTGACCGCTGTGGCGATTTCTTCCGGCGGCACGTGGTCCGAGCCGAACGTGCCCAGGCCGATGGCCGGCATGGCCGCGCCGGTGTAGAGCGTTCTCTTCGGGACCAGGGCCGGGTCGACGGCTTCCAGGTTCATCAGACCGAATAGTAGCGCGCTTACAATGGTTGTTCGAAGACTTCATCGTCATGAGCCAGGAAGAAAGGTTGCGCGCCTTTCGCGCGAGCTATCCCAACAAGTCGCTGGCGGTGTCCGGCGTGGAATGGAAATACAGGATCTGCGGCGCGGGCGAGCGGACGCTCCTGATGCTTCCCGGCGGCGAACTGGTCAATGACATGGGGTTCGATCTGGCGGCAGCGCTGGCGCCGCGATTCCGCATCGTCTACCCCGCGTATCCGCGCGCGCCATCGCTCGACGACCTCGCGGGTGGCGTTGCCGCCATTCTCGATGCCGAAAAAATTCCGTGCGTTTGCGTGCTGGGAGCGTCCTTCGGCGGGGCCGTCGCCCAATGCATGGTCCGCCGTCATCCTGAAAAGATCGAGCGGCTGATTCTGTCGAACACGGGCGTGCCGCTGGCATATCTGGTGCGCGGCCGGAAGGTCGCCAACGCGATCCTCGCGTCGATTCCATGGCCGATCCTTCGCGTGCTTCTTGCCAAGAGCATAATGAAGCTGTTGGGCGCGCCCGCGGACCAGCTTCCGTTTTGGCGGTCCTATGCGCGGGACCTATTCGCTTCCCAACTGACCAAGGCGGATGTCATGGCGAATCTTCGCATTCAATACGAATATCATCTACGGTACCGCTTCACTCCGGGCGATCTGGCCGCTTGGCCTGGGAAGATCTTCGTAATCGAGTCCGACAACGACATCTTCAACGCCGAGCGCCGGAAAGCGCTGCGGGACACTTATCCGCAAGCCCCTGTGTACACCTTCCACGGCGCCGGACACGCGCCGGCCTTCAGCCGGGCTAAGGAATATCTGGAAGTCTTGGGCGGATTTTTGGAGTAGTATCGGACAAGGGGATACACCATGGAAACCGTCCGTTCGATGCTGGGGCACAAGGGTTCGGAGATCTTTTCGCTGCCGCCGGAGGCTACCGTATACGAAGCTGTCGCCATGATGGCCGACAAGAGCGTGGGCGCCTTGTTGGTGGTTTCAGGAGGCAAATTGGCCGGGATCGTCTCCGAGCGCGACTATGCCCGCAAAGTCATCTTGAAGGGCAAGCACTCTCACGAGATGCGGGTGCAGGAAATTATGACCAGCCCGGTGTTCACCATCTCTCCCGGCGACTCGGTGGAGGATTGCATGCGGGTGATTACGGCGCATCGCGTCCGCCACTTGCCGGTGATGGAGGGCGATGCCATTTTGGGCATCATCTCGATTGGCGATGTGGTGCGCACGATCATCTCCACGCAGGCCCACGCGATCGACCAGTTGAGCGGATATATCGAAGGGCGCTATCCGGCATAAGTGGTGCCCGGCGGGTGTTAACGGGGGCGGCTTGAGAGTGAAGCTGGCTGTTTCATGGCTGTGCCTGTGTATGGCGCTGCGAGGCGCGACGGGAACCGCCCTGCCTCAGCTTTCCGCCTTCGACGATTTCATGAACGGGCTGTTGGCGAAGTGGCGGATTCCCGGCGCGGCTCTTGCGGTCTCGCACAATGGCCGTCTGGCGGTCGCGCGTGGGTACGGCATTGACGAGTATGGCCGTCCGGTCCAGCCGGATTCGCTGTTCGGCATCGGCCGCATATCGAGGAGCATCACCGCGGCGGCCATTTTGAGGCTGGCTGAGCAAAGGAAGATTTCTCCGCCATCGGGACCGGCGAACTGCGCCAGCGAGGGTTCCGTGAAGTCGGCCGTCTTGGCGCCGCTGGGCATTTCCCGTATGCGGATCGGGGATACTCCGGAAGCAGCCGGCGGAAATTGGAGTGCATCGGCGGCCGATCTTTTGCGCTTCGTGAACGCGCTGGACGGCCGCCGGCCCCCGATGCTTCTCGCGCCAGAGAGCCTGCGGGCGATGATCGCGCCGCCAGCGCCGTTTCCCGCCACGGCGCCCTGCTACGCCGGTTTGGGGTGGCTGATTCAGCGGTCCGGAGAAGATGCCGACTGGTGGATTTCCGGAGACCCTGCGGGCGGCGGCGCGTATCTTTTCCGGCAGGCTTCCACTGGCGTGGATGCCGCGCTGCTGTTCAATGCCAAGCCCGCGGACAGCGGGGCATTCGAAGCCGAGCTATCCGCAAGCGTGGCCCGAACCGCCAACTCCATTACCCAGTGGCCTGCGGTCGACCAGTTCGTCGGCGGACCGGAGTTATTCGCGCGCGATGTGGTGAACGGGGCGGATCATAGCGGCGGCGCAGTGGCGCCGGGTGAGTTCGTGTTGCTGTTTCCCTCCAATGCCGGGCCGCCCGAGATGGCGCCATGGGGCCTGGAAGGCCGCCTGGGAGCCGCGTCGCCAATCGGCGAGACGCGCGTGTTTTTCGGTGGCGAGGAGGCGCAGGTGGTGTACGCGATGAGCGGCCAGATAGGCGCCAAAGTCCCCGACGATGTCGCGGCCGGAAAAACCACCGAGGTGGTTGTAGAATACCAAGGCAGGCGTTCGCCCCCCGTCAGGTTGTCCGTAACCGCCAGCGCACCGGCGTTATACACGTTGGATGCATCCGGCAAGGGACAAGCCGCTATGCTCAATGAGACGGGTTGCTGCAATTCGGTCCGCAATCCTGCGGTGCGCGGGACTGTGGCGTCGCTGTACGCCACGGGCGGCGGTCGCATCGCGTCCGGGCCGCGAAATATCTCCGTCACCGTCGGCGGGGTACCTGCCGAGGTTCTTTACGCCGGCCGCGGCGGCTGGCAGGTGAACTTTCGGGTACCCGCGAACGCGCCGGTCGGGGATGCCGTTCCATTGGTGCTGCGGGTAGGCAACCGGAGCAGTTCACCGCACGTGACCATGGCGGTCCGCTCGGCCCGGCAGCGCATTCTGTTGGTGGACGACGACGCGGCTGATCGCCGCCGGCTGGCACGCATCCTGGGAGGCGCCGGCTATGAAGTATCGACGGAGGCAGAAAAACCGCCCGATTTGGCGATCGTCGATCTCGCGCTGCCGCAAGATGCGAACCTGGACTCGATTCGCTCGATGCGAAAGGCGTACCCCGAACTCAAAATCGTAGCCTTGTCCGCGCAATTAGGCCCCGACGCCCTTCGCGCCGCGGATATTCTGGGAGCCCAGGCGGTCTTGACCAAACCTCTGCATGCGGCCGCCGTGCTGACGCGCGTCCGCACCCTTCTGCAAAGGCGCCTTAGATCGCAATCTCGCCAGTGCTGTCGCCGACTCTGTCGATCGGCACGTCCAGCTTATGCATGATCGTCAATAAGGCATTGGCTTGCGGAGTGCCGGTTGGGCACACTCGATGCAGGCTGCCCTTCAACTGCCCGCAGGCACGGCCCGCCAAGAACAATGGCACGCGCCGGTGGTTGTGGGTTTGCGAGTCGCCCATGGGGCTGCCGTATAGCACCAGGGCGTGATCCAACAAACTGCCGTCGCCGTCCGGAGTGTTCTTCAGTCTCTCCAGGAAGTACGGCACCATGCCGACGTGGTAACGGTTGAGCCGCGCAAACTCCGCGATCTTGGACGGCGCCTCATCATGATGCGACAACGTGTGGAAGGGGGCTTTGACGCCGCTCTCCGGGAAAATCCGGTTGCTGACGTCGTGGCTCATCTTGAAAGTGGACACCCGCGTAATCTCGGCCGCGAAGGCCAAAGCCTGCAAGTCGAACATCAGCTTCACGTGCTCTTCCCACGAATCCGGGACGCCGATCGGCGCGGCAAACAGTTCCCTCTTCTCGCCGCTGGCGTTATGTTTCTCGATGGCCTGAATGCGCCGCTCGACGCCGCGCACCTCTTCCAGATATTGGCCGAGCCGGCCGCGGTCGCCTGGGCCCAGCGTGCCCCGCAGGTGTGCCGTATCCGCCGCCATCCCGTCCAGAACGCTGCCGCCGGTCGCCGGGGCGCAGTTGCCGAACAGATTCTCAAATGCGGTACGCGGATTGATCGTTGGGAGCAGCGGAGTGGTCGGAGAAGCCCAACTGATGGCGTCCATGTAGATACAGTTATACGAAAAGCCGCACGAGTTGGTGGGCTCCAAGTACTCAATGCCAAGCTGGATCGATGGCAAAGGCGTATCCTGCGCGCTCCGCTGCGCATAAAGCTGATCGATGGAGATGCCGCCGCAAAAATCGGCGCCGCCGGTCTGTTTGGGATGTGCAGCGGTCAGGAACACAGCGCTCGAACGGAAATGGTCTGCACCGACTTCGGTGGGCGCGAATGCTTCCGCCTGGCGCGCGTCGGTGCCGCTCACAATCGTGACGTATTCCCGAAAGGGCGCCAGCGGTTCCAGGGAATATGAAAAGTCGAAGGCGGATCCCTCTTCCGCGGGACTCCAAAGATGCTGGCGGGCGCCCTCGTCCGTGCTGCCGGCCGCGCCGTGAACCATCTCGATGCAAGCCAAACGGATGTGAGGGGATGCCGCCGTGCCGCGCCAAGGCGTTTGCGCAGGCACCATGGAATCCAGCAGCGGCAGGGCCAGGGTCGCGCCCATCCCGCGAAGAACCATCCGGCGCGAGATGTGCTTCTTGGCGATGAACATCGCTGGGCGTCTCCCAAAACTGCGCTATTTACCCAATATTATACTGGCGCCCCGGCGCCGTGCGGCCTTAGCAGTTGTGAAATTCCGTGCGAAAGAGACCGGCTAGGGCCCGTCCCTCCACGAAATTCAGGCGGGAACGGTACGCCCCGTGAACAGCCCGCCCAGTGTGCCGCCGCCGCCCGCTTGACGAGTGCTAAAATGAAGCCGTACAATTGATTCACAAGAAGGCCCTGTTTCGGGAGAGGTGCGTATGGTCTTAAAATGTAGTTTATTGCCCTGTATTCCCCTCGGTTTGATGCTGGCCGGGTATGCGGTTTGCCAGGATCAGACACCCGCTCCAAAAGACGATCAGAAAACCGATGCCGCGCCGGCGCGTGAAACCATCGCCAAGCCGCTGACCGACAAACAGAAGCGCAAGCGCGATGAGAAGCTGCGCAAAGAGCTGGAAACTCCCTATCGGAAATGGTTGAACGAAGATGTGGTCTACATCATCACCGACGAGGAGAAGACCGCGTTCAAACGCCTGGCTACCGACGAAGAGCGCGAACAGTTCATCGAACAGTTCTGGCTGCGCCGCGACCCCACTCCGGACACCGAGGAGAACGAATTTAAAGAAGAGCACTACCGGCGCATTGCGTATGCCAACGACCATTACGCCTCGGGAATCCCCGGTTGGAAGACCGATCGCGGGCGAATTTACATTGTCTATGGCCCGCCCGATGAGATTGAGTCGCACCCCTCCGGCGGCACCTACGAGCGCCCCATGGAAGAGGGCGGCGGCGAAACGTCTACGTACCCATTCGAGCAATGGCGCTATCGTTACCTCGAAGGCATCGGCACCAACATCATTATCGAATTCGTGGATCCTAGCATGTCGGGCGAATACCACATGACCATGGACCCGTCTGAAAAGGACGCACTCACTTATGTACCCGGCGCCGGCCTTACGCTGATGGAGCAAATGGGTTTGGCCTCCAAGACGCAGCGTTTCCAGAATACCGACGGCACGCACCTCGGCCAGGCATTTGGCGGCTCCTCGGAAAGCATGATGGAGTTCAGCCGCCTGGAGCAGTTCGCCAAACTGCAAAAGCCGCCCGCCGTCAAGTTCAAGGATCTGGAAGACGCCGTCACCAGCAAAATCACGTTTAATATTCTGCCGATGAAAGTGCGCGCAGATTTCTTCCCGCTCACCGAGGCTTCCGTTTTGACCTATGTCACCCTGCAGTTCGACAACAAGGACATGCAGTTCCAGGCCAAGGATGGAGTGCAAAAGGCGTCGGTCAACATCTTTGGGCGTGTCACCACCATGACCCGGCGCATCGTGCAGACTTTCGAGGACACGGTCACCGTGGACTGCCCCAACGAGATGCTGCAGGCGTATGCCGCGCGTTCCTCGATCTATCAAAAATCGATTCCACTGCCGCCCGGCACCTACCGGCTCAATGTGGTGGTGAAGGACATCGTGGGCGGCAACATGAACAACTACGAGACTGCCCTGAACGTGCCGCATGTGGACACTGAGAAGCTCATGTCCAGCACTATCGTCCTGGCCGATTTGATCGAAAAAGTCCCTACGAAAAGCATTGGCACTGGCCAGTTCGTTATCGGCAGCAGCAAGGTGCGGCCGCGCGTGTCCGATAGTTTCACCCGCGACGAGAAGATGGGCATCTATTTTAAGCTGTACAATTTCGGGCCGGATGAAAAGACAAACAAGCCCAGCGGGCAGATCGAATACCAGGTAGTGAAGAACGGCAGCAACGAAAAAATCTTCGAATTTACCGAAGACATCGCCAGCTTGCCCGGCGCTTCCGCCTCGCAGGTAACCGTGGAAAAACTGCTGCCTTTGCAGAAACTACAGCCGGGGCAATACACTCTGAAACTGAAGATCACGGACCGCAACCGGAACCAAACGCTGACGCCTACCGCCCAGTTCACGGTCACGTAGGTTGCAGGGAAACCGGTGGGGCAGGCCGTCCGGCCTGTCGGTTCCACTAGGGGTAGCCCCGTGGTAAACTAAGCGTCGCCTGACGATGACTACGAGGACGCATATCTCGGTATCCAGTGTGGTTTTCGGGTTGGTGTGCCTGGCTGCGCCTAGCCCGGTTTCCGCCGCCGTGTCCGTCCGGTTATCCGGAGCCATCGCCGGTTCGGTGACTAACGGCGGGGGCGTGCCGCAGATGGGTGCGCTGGTGCTGCTCTTTAACCAACAAGAAGGCCTTGCCCAGAAGGTATTCACCGACGAAAAAGGCAATTTCGCATTTCCTGGCCTGCTCCCCGACGTGTATTCGATCCGCGTTACGCTCGCAAGCTTCGTGCCGGCCATCAAGAACAACATTTTGGTCCAGCCCGGCATGCGCAGCGTGCTCAACGTGAGTTTGGCGGCACTGTTCAGTTCCATCCATCTGGTCTACCCGGCCGAACACCCTGCGTTCATGAACGACGACTGGAAATGGGTTTTGCGCACCGCCAACTCCACGCGTCCCGTGATGCGTCTGGTGCCTACGCCGAAAGATGCGGCGGACACCGTGGACACATCGGATGAAGTGAAGCCGCATCGCACGGTTTTCTCCGATACCCGCGGTCTGCTGATGTTTTCGGCCGGTGACGGGACCCCCGTGGCGGGTTTCGGCACCAGCGCCGATATGGGTACGGCGTTCGCCTTGGCCACTTCGCTGTTTGGCAGCAATCAGTTTCAATTTGCAGGGAACGTAGGCTCCGGCGCGGAGTCGGGCATTCCATCGGCCGCATTCCGCACCACCTACAGCCGGGTGGTGGGCCCCGATAGCCCGCAAGTGTCCGTCACCATGCGCGAATTGTTCCTGCCCGACCAGATGGGTATCGCCATCTTCGGGACGGAGGGCGACGTTCCCATGCTCCGCAGCATCTCGGTCAATTTCGACGACCGTGCCCGCATCAGCGACGCGCTCACGATGCAGTATGGAATGGCCTTCGATTCGGTTTCCTTCAACGATCACCTCAGTTATTTCAGCCCCTATGCCCGCTTCATCTATTCGCTGGGGAACGCCGGCGACCTCGAATTCGCCTACACTTCCGGTAACGCCCGCCCGGACTTGGGGGTGCCCAGCGGTGCGGATGATCCGTTGCAACGCGAGATCGGCACGCTGGCGCTCTTTCCCCTAGTATCCTTGCGCGGCGCGCGCGCGGACGTGCAGCGGGGCCAGGACGTAGAGGCCGGGTATTCCCGCACTGTCGGTTCGCGCAAGTTCGGCGTCACGGCTTATCATGAGTCGATCGATAATCTGGCTCTGACCATCGCCGCGCCGGAGGGATTTCTGCCCGTGGGCGATATCCTGCCCGACTTCTTCTCGGGCACCGCGATGTTTAACGCCGGAAATTTTTCGAGCATGGGCTATATCGCTTCCGCCACGCAGAACGTGGGCGACAACGTGAGCGCCACCGTAATGTATGGGTCGACCGGCGCATTGACGGCCGATCGCAGCGATCCGGTAAGTGGCGATCCCGACGAACTGCGCGCCATGATTCACTCCGGCCGGCAGCAGTCCCTAACCATGCGGGTGGTCGCGGCCAGCCCGCACACCGGTACGCGTGTGGTGGCCAGCTATCAAGTGGCCGACAGCCGCTTTAGCGTGCCCGAGCCGATCTACTCAACAGGCAGCCTGCGTCCCCAGCCGGGCCTGAACATTTATGTGCGCCAGGCCATCCCGGTCCTCTCCAGCCTGCCGTGGCGCATGGAAGCTACTGTGGATCTCCGCAATCTTTTGCAACAAGGCTATCTGCCGCTCTCAACGGTGGATGGCTCTTCCTTAGTGCTGATGGAGAATCCGCGCATGTTCCGCGGCGGCCTAAGTTTCATTTTCTAGTGGGGCGGATCTCCAGCTCTGTCAGGACGGGCCTGCTGCCCACGAATAGTGATTGAAAACCCGCTTGAATCTCTGCCGCATCCAATTGAGCGACGCGCTACTGATCGAGGTCGGCCGCGCAGTGGAGAAGTTGAGGCCGTAGGTCTTTCGATCCGGAGCATGCATTTGAACCAATGAGTGTGCGCCGGCGCGCCTTCGCGGGGCGTCGGTAGCACGAGACTGTGCTTAACCATTTCACCGTATGCTCTACCGGTAATGCGTCACCACGGAAAGGTAAAAGCAAGCGATGGAACGACAAAATAGCGGGTATCGATGTACACAAAAGCATGTTGGCGGTGGTCGTGGCCGATGCCGGCCAGGAGGGCGCATTCCAGTTCCAACGACGGAAGTTCACCACGCTAGCCAGCGGTTTAGAGCAACTGGCGGGGTGGCTGCGGCAGGAGGATGTACGGGAGGCCGTGATGGAATCCACGGCGCAGTATTGGAAGCCAGGATGGCAGGAACTGGAAGGGCAATGTGATCTATCTCTGGCCCAGGCGCAATCCAACCGCGCGCCGAAGGGCCGCAAGGGGGATTACAAGGATGCCGAACGCCTGCTGCGGCGGCAAGTGGCCGGAGAACTGATTCTGAGCTTCGTGCCGAATCCCGAGCAGCGGCTGTGGCGCACGATGACCCTATTCGCTGCGCAGGCGGGCACCAAGCGGCGAATGGGCAACCGTCTGCGCGGGGCCCCACCATCATCCGACTCACCGGCAGATCCTGGGTCTGTTCTTGGCTCTGCTGGAACTGGTGGAGAGTCATATGCAGATCCTGGAGAAGAGCATCGGCCAGGGGTTGCAGGCGCATCAGGAC
>JBEKTJ010000307.1:0-6152 GCA_049516155.1 Bryobacteraceae bacterium | reverse complement strand
GACGACGACGAGTCCGTTCTTGGGAACCGCGTTGTCTTCTTCGGCGGGGTTTCGGGCATCCCCGCCGGCGCCCAGGTAGGCCCTGCGACCGTGATCATCACCACAACCGTCGCGCCGCGCGATGGAGAGCCTCCGCTCCCCACCCTTACGGGCGGCATCGTTCTGCAGATTGTTCAGTAGTAGAGCGCTAATTTGAGGGGCATCCTAATGCGTAAGATTAGAAGGGCGCTGGCGTTCGCATCCAGCATCAGGGCGAGGGCGTCCCGCGCGGTCCCGGGGGACCGCCCCACCGTGAATCCTAGCTGGAACTGGAACTGCTCGAACTGTCGCCATCCCGCCGCTTCAGTGTAGGCCGGTCGTCCTGATCGGCGGGCTGCTTATCGTTGTCGTCCACAGGACCGGTCCCGCTGCCCGGAGTCCGCTTCAAGGTCGGGCGGCTGGGGTCGTCTTTGCCCTTTTCCATCTTCCGGTGGCTGTGCAGCGAATACAGCCGCGCCTTCACGTCGTTGAACTCCGAAGTATTGACCACGTATTCGGGCTTGGCCACCAGGATCGTCTGGATCTCGTTCTGGGACGCCTTGATGCGGTCGTCGGTCATTGGGTGCGTGGAAAACACCTTCGCGACGCTGCCGGGCTTGCGCTTTTCCATGCTTTCAATCTTCTCGAAGAAATCCACGAACGAGGTCGGATCGTAACCCGCCTTGTACATGTATTGCAGGCCCAGATAATCCGCTTCTCGTTCCATGCCGCGGGTGAAGACCAGGAACCCCATGGGGATGGCCAAGCCCATGCCCTGCCGGACGGCGTAACCGGTCCAAGTATACGGGATGGCAATCGACGCGGCGATCATGCCAATCTGCGCGAGTTCGCCGCGGGTGGCCTGCCGGGTGCCGTGGCGCGCGGCCACGTGCGCGATCTCGTGCGCCATCACTCCCGCCAGTTCGGATTCGCTATCCGCCTTCAAGATCAGGCCCGAGTTCACGAAGAAGAACCCGCCGGGCAGCGCGAAAGCGTTCACTTCCTCGGAATCGACAACCTTGATGGTGAACGGAACCTTGGCGTCGGAATTGCGCACCAGATTCTGCCCGACCCGGTTCACGTACTCGGCGATGATCGGGTCGTCGACCATTTTGGCTTGGCGCTCGACCTCCTGCGCCAACCGCTTGCCGAGGGCGATTTCTTTCTCCAACGACCAGAAATTGACGCCTTTGCCAACATCGCGATTGCCGATTTCGTCGGGATCGTTCTTCTTGTCGTCGGCGAACAATCCGTTTGGCAGAAGGGTCAAAACTGCCAGAAGGGCCACGGGTATAGCAGAAAACCGCTTCATGAGTGGATACTCCAGTTACTTTTAACTATACGCCCAATCGCCAGTATCCGTACCGCCGAATTTCAGTTCGGCAAGCGGACGCGTGGCTTATTCCACTAAATCGCGCCGTTTGATCGTGGGACGGTCGTCGCCGGAACCGCTATCCGCCGCGTCGGGATCCCCGCTGCCGGGCGAGCGGCGCAGAACCGGCCCTTTGGGATCTTTCTCCGTGGAACGCGCCTTGCGCTGGTTCTCGATCGATAGCAGACGGCCGCGCACCTCCGCATATTCCGAAGTGCTCACCACATATTCCGCTTTCTGCGGCAGGATCTTCTCGATTTCAGCCTGGGTCTTCTTTAGCCGATCGTCGTTCATGGGATGAGTGGAGAAAACCTTGGCAATGGCGCTGGGCTTCTGTTTTTGGAGTGACGCCATTTTCTCAAACATGTCGATCGCGGCTGTGGGGTCGTAGCCCGCGGCATATAGGTACTGCAAACCCAGGTAGTCCGCTTCGGCCTCGAATCCGCGCGAAAACGACAGGAAAGTCATGGGGATAGCGGCGCTGGCGGCTTGCCGGATCGCATAGCCGCCCCAACCTCCCAGGAAGATCAGAGGCAATGTGGCGATGTTGGCAACCTGCGCGCGGCAGGCCTGCCGGGTCATGTGGCGGCCAGCCACGTGGGCGATCTCGTGCGCCATGGCGCTGGCCATCTCCGCTTCGGTTTCGGCGGCCGTCACCAAGCCGGTGTTTACAAAGATGAAACCACCCGGCAGCGCGAAGGCGTTAAGAACGGGATCGTCAATCACCTCGAAGGTAAACGGCACCTTGGCGTCGGAGTTACGCGCCAGGTACTGGCCTACACGGTTCACATATTCGGTGACGATCGGGTCGTCCATCATTTTCGCCTGGCGCTGGACTTCACCCGCCAGTTGCTTGCCCATGGCGATTTCTTTCTCGATGGAGTAGCAGTTCAGGCCCTTGCCCACGTCCCGGTTGCCGATCTGGCTGGGATCGTCTTTCTTGTCATCGCATAACGCAACGGTTAGCGAGGCAACCAACAACACCAGGCTGGCGCAGACCGGCCGCATGACACCCCTCCTTAAGGGCATATAACGTATATTCATGATAATGGGTTTCGAAACGATTGAAAAATCTCAGGGAGAGTTGTGGCTCCAGTACGCCGATCAGTTTCCCGTCCGCAAGCGGGTCGTCTATCTGAACCACGCCGCCGTGTCGCCCTTATGCCGGCGGGCGGCGGAAGCCATGCGATGGCTCGCGGCGGACGCCATGGAAAACGGCAGTCTGCATTATGGGCAGTGGCTCGAAACCTACGAAGGGCTACGGGCGGCGGCGGCGCGATTGATCGGCGCGAGCCGCGGCGAAATCGCGCTGGTAAAGAACACGTCTGAGGGCATCGCCACCGTTGCCATGGGCGTAGATTGGCGCCCCGGTGACAAGATGGTCGCCTTTCGGGAAGAGTTCCCCGCCAACTATTACCCATGGAAAAGGCTGGAAGAAACCGGCGTGCACGTCGAATGGCTTTCGTACCTGGATCCCCTGGATCGCATCGACCAAGCCTGCCGCGGTGCGCGGTTGCTGGCGATCAGTTTCGTGCAGTATTTGAGCGGGCATCGTGTGGACCTGGAAGCCATCGGCGAGATTTGCCACCGCCATGGCTGCGCGTTTCTGGTGGATGCCATACAAGGCCTGGGCGCGTTCCCGGTGGACGTGCGGAGAGCGCACATCGATGCGCTCGCGGCAGATGGGCATAAGTGGCTGCTGGGGCCGGAGGGTTGCGGTATCTTATTCGTTTCCCAGGATTTTCAAGATTCCATACAACCCGAGGAATTTGGTTGGACCAACGTTGCCCGCTACGCGGACTATGCTTCGCGCGACATGACCCTAAGACCCGACGCCGGACGCTACGAGTGCGGAACGCTCAACACCATTGGCTGCTATGGTCTGCGCGCGTCGATAGAGCTTTTGCTCGAAGTGGGGATTGACGCCGTCGCCCCGGCCGTTCAAGGGCTGGGCGATCTGATAGCGGAAGGCGTCCAAGCCAGAGGCTATGAAGTACTTGGCAGCCGCTCCGCCGCGAACGGAGCGGGCATCGTTAGCTTCCGTAAGGCGGGTTTGGAGGCCGGAGACCTTGTCCGCCGGCTGAACGCTGCCGGAGTAACCGTCGCGCAACGCCAAGGGTGGGTGCGCGTATCGCCGCACTTTTACAACAGCCCGGACGATATCGGAAGCATGCTGGAGGCCTTGTGAGTAGGACAGGCCTCCTGGCCTGTCTCCTGCTTCTCGTCTCCTTTCTGGCCCCAGCCGCCATCCCGTCGCCAGAAGCCTTCTTCGGCCAGCGCATGGGGTCGGACCACATGGTCCTCGACTGGGACAAGGTGGTCTCGTATTTTCAGACAATCGAAGCCAATTCCGACCGCATCCGAGTGGAAGAACTGGGCAAGAGCACGGAAGGACGGCCCTTCATCGCCGCTACCATCTCCGCTCCAGAGACATTGCGGCACCTTGAGCGGTACCGGGAAATCCAGCGCCGCCTGGCCGACCCGCGCCTGACATCGGAAAGCGAAGCTGAAAAGCTGGCCGCGGAAGGCAAGACCGTGGTCTTGATTACCTGCTCAATCCACGCCACGGAACTGGCCTCCACTCAAACTGCCGTGGAGTTCGCGTACCGCCTGCTGACCGAAGACACGCCCCGCATCCGCGCCATCCTCGAAAACACAATTTTCCTCTTGGTGCCCTCGCTCAACCCGGACGGCGTGGATATCGTGACGCGCTGGTACCGGCGCACTTTGGGCACTCCTTTCGAGGGCACAGGCCCGCCCGAACTTTACCAGAAATACGTGGGCCACGATAACAATCGCGACTGGTACATGTTTACGCAGAAGGAAACGCAGCTTACGATCGCCAAGCTGCATAACGTCTGGCATCCGCAAATCGTCTACGACGTACACCAGATGGGATCCAACGCGGCGCGCATCTTCGTGCCACCCTGGCTCGACCCCATCGAACCGAATATCGACGCCATCCTGATGCAGGAATCCAACATGATCGGGACGGCGATGGCGGCGGACCTGACCGCTGCCGGCCAGCAAGGCGTGGCGATTCACGCCATGTACGATTTCTGGACGCCGTCGCGGCACTACCAGGCATTCCACGGCGGCATGCGCATCCTCACCGAATCGGCCAGCGCGAAGCTGGCCAGCCCCATTACGATAGAGCCGGGCCAGCTTGAGCGCGACGCGCTGGGTTATAACGCGCGGGAGCGAAGCTGGAATTTCCTGGAGCCTTGGCCGGGCGGCGTGTGGCGTTTGCGCGACATCGTGGACGACCAACTCATCGCCATGGAATCGTGCCTTTATCAGGCGGCGTTGCATCGCGAAGAGTTGCTGCACAATTTCTACAAGATCGGACAACGGCAGGTGGCGCGGAAATCGCCTTGGGGGTTCATCATTCCGCGCGAACAGCGCGACCAGACGGCCGCGCGCAAGATGCTGGATACTCTGTCGTTCGGGTACGTGGAGATCGACCATACCGATAACGGGGACAACGTCATCCCGATGGCGCAGCCGTATGGCGGATGGGCCAAGGCTCTGCTGGAACGGCAGCGCTACCCCGATATGCGGCTCTATCCGGGCGGACCGCCGCAGCGCCCTTACGATGTGACGGCGCACACTTTGCCGCTGTTGATGGGCGTGCTTGTGCAGGCAACCGACACGCCGGTTGCCGGACTGCGGCCGGGTCCGGTCGTCACGCATCCCGTGGGACTGCCGGCTTCGGACAGCGTTTGTTGGACCGCCATCAATCGCGCTTGGAACGCAGGCGGCGCGGTCTGGCGGAATGCCGCGACTGGCGATTTCGCAACGGAAAATCAAGGTGGCGGATGGCAGCGGATTCAGCGCCCGCGCGTTGGTCTGTATCGCAGCTTCATCCCCAACAATGACGAGGGCTGGACCCGCTGGCTGCTGGAGCAATTTGGCTTCGCTTACACCTCGCTTGAAAACAAGGCAATCCAGACCGGCGGCTTGCGGAAGCATTTCGACGCAATAGTGTTCCCGGACGCAAGCGCCGCATCTATGGAAAACGGCAACAAGCTGGGGAGCATGCCGCCGGAATTCACGGGCGGACTGGAGGCTAATGGCGCGGATGCCCTGCGCGAGTTCGCGTCGGCGGGCGGCACGCTAATATTCCTGAACCGGGCGTCCGAATATGCCACGCTCCACCTGGGCGTCGCGGCCCGCAATGTGGTGCACGTCGTTTCCAACAGCGAATACTATTCGCCCGGTTCGCTTCTGAATGCGCGCCTCGATACGCACCATCCGCTGGCGGCGGGTTTGCCGGAGGATCTGGCGATCTGGTCCGAGCAGAGCCCGGCTTGGGACATCCAGGGGCACACCGAGGAGAGCGCCCCGGTGCGTTATCCGGATGCCAATCTGCTCGCTTCAGGTTGGTTGCTTGGCGAGAAATACCTGGCCGGAAAAGCCGCCCTGGTGGATGCGCGGCTGGGCGCCGGCCACATAATTCTGTTCGGCATGCGGCCGCAATATCGCGCGCAAAGCTATCAAACGTTTAAGCTGTTCTTCAATGCGCTGCTCTATTAAGCGTGCAAGTCTTGCCGCGCACCCAGACGAAGCGCCCATTTCCTCGCCAGTGCGTTATGCTTCAGATATAAGCGTTCGCCGCGCGGTTGGAGGGTTCCATGAGCTTCCGCGAACAACTTCACGCCTACATTGCGCAAGTGGAACAACGTCTGCGTTGGAGCGCCTGGCTGCGCGGCTTTGCCATTCTCACGGGCGGAGCTTTGCTGGCGACGTTGGTGCTGGTCAT
>JBEKTJ010000306.1:0-6202 GCA_049516155.1 Bryobacteraceae bacterium | reverse complement strand
ATCTGCCAGCCGCCGGAGAACTCTTCGGTGCGCTTGGTCCATTGGCGCTGGGGGAAGCCGAGGCCGGACAGCACCATGCCGACTTGGGCCTCGATGGCGAAACCGTCGCGCGCGCGGAATTCACCTTCGGCTTGGTGGAAGCGGTTGGCCACTTGGGCGTACTCGGGGCTGGCGGGGTCGAGCTCGGAGAGCTTGTGCGCGAGGGTTTCCTGCTCCTGTTCGAGGGCCAGGACGCCGGCGAAGACGGTCATGCATTCGGCGAAGACGGTGCGGCCGGAGAGGGAGAGACCTTCCTGGGGCAGGTAGCCGACGCTGGCGCCCTTCATGGTGACCATGGAGCCGGCGTCGAGGCCGTCCATGCCGGCCAGGATTTTGAGGAGCGTGGATTTGCCGGTGCCGTTGGAGCCGACGATGCCGGCGCGTTCGTTGGGGGTGACGAGCCAGTCGAGGTTTTCGAAGAGTGTTTTGGGGCCGAAGCGTTTGGCGGCCCCGGTGAGTTGGATCATGTGGGCATGGGTGGTGTTACAAGGATCATTGTAACGGGTGAGGCGGGGGTGGTGGAAAGTCGTGCAACCGCTTTCGTCGCCTGCGGCACATCGTTACTTTAGCGCGGCCTGGAGAATATTGGCCCGGCGTAGCACGGTATCGTCCTGGTGCGCCCGTTTCGGCGCAGGAAGGAACTCCCTTTAAAGCGGCCCCTCCTTCTCTCCGTCTCGCCCGTCAGCCCATAGGCTCTGGCGCGCGTCAGGTTCAACAACGCGGCGGCTTCCGCTGGTGGTAATAGAATGCCTTTTTTTCCATAACGCGACCAATATGGCAAAACACTCCACTACGACAAGGCACCAGACATAGGCGTAAGGTACCCGATATTTTGCCCCTTCCTCCGGCAAAGGAGTATTCGTAAGGCGCGCTAGCGCCAAATTTACTTTCGCCTTTACGACGTAGACCTTTGGCGTAAGGCCGCGGTGCATCACCACAACCGCGTCGGAGGTCTCCTCGATGAGTGTCACCCACATGGAGCAGGTCGTCACCCCATAGGTGTATTTCCCATGGGGATCGAGTGAAAGCCGCTGGGGCGTCTCATGAGTCGCGTCGTAAGCTAATCCATGGGGTAAAAGGCTATCGTAATCCGTGCACAGTCGCACACTTTCCAGGTCTGCGAAATCGCCGCCGCCGCGTTCGGCTGGGATCTTGGGAAAGATCTGATAGGCGAAGGCCAGGACGCTTAAGTAATATAGGCCTATCAGAAGTACGACACGTATGATGTGTATGCTCTTCCCATCTGGGGAAGGCGGTCCCTCCTTCAGCATGAGTAGAACATAAGAGGAGCACACCCCTACGATAGCAAAGTAAGTGAGGACCGGTATGCTGACAATGAAGCCCACACGCCCCGCAAATGCGACGGTGATTAGATTGCATCCAGCCACTAGGCCTGCCAAAGTGACCAATAGGCGAGTGAGCGCCCAGCCAAAAGGCCCCAGACCTGGCTTAGGATATTTGAATCTGATCCAGACGAGAACAAGGACCGCAAGCCAGAAAACTAGGACAGTGGCCGCGTGTTTGCGGTAAGCTTCAAATTTCGAGAATTCGAGCAGGCCGTATAGCACCAATGCCATCAAAAGGCCCATCGCCCCGGCGCAGATCTCAATTAGGCCGGTTATAGCCTCGTCGCCAAACTTCTTGAGCCCAGAGCAAAGAGAGGTGCAGAATGTAAAGAGCGCTGGAACGACAAAGGCCGGCAAAAGGAGGCAGAGGACGCCCACATGGATGTACCTGAGACGAAAGAGATCCGGCACTGTGCTGCGTACGCCGAGGCGTTGAAGATAAGTCGAAACGACCAGAAATCCAGAAGCGTACGCAAGACCGACAAACGTGCCCACGATCTTGGCGACTCCCTCAAAGCTAGTGGGAGGAACTTTAGCCTCCGAAGATGATAAAATCGAGGATATTGACACTGTTGACCCCTCAAATCGCGGCGATTAACCACCTGAGCGTGGTATTTTATCACACCATGAATTGGTGGATTTAGGCCAGTTGCATCGTGATTTGCATCGTGATGGCTTGTGGCGAATTGGCCCTAGGCACTCAAGCAACCACGAAGCATCGGATCGCCGGACCATAGGCCGGTGGCTAAAAAAAGAATGGCTCAGACGTAAGCTTCTTTGAATTCCGACGCTAACCGCCGCCTCAACGCCGTCCCGCGCTCTGGTGGCCGCGCAGTCCAGAAAATAGCGATCATGGGAGACCAGCACGAAGGCGTGCGGGTAGGATTCGAGATAGCCTTCCAGCCAGTTGCGGGCCTCCACATGGGCGGCCGAATCAACCCACGATTTCTTCTGACGAATCAAGACCTGAAGGGATATTGGAAAGTTTTTCGTTATATCGGGTGGGCAGTATAATCCCAATCGAGCCGGAAGCCAAAGAAAGACCCCGGCATCGTTGCTAAGGAGGAGTCTATGTATCTAAAACGGAGCGGGGTATCTATCAATCGAATCGTGATGGTTACAGCGCTGGCCGCCGTCGGCACGGTATACGCCCCCAGCCGCACGGGTGAAATCGTCAACTTGAACAGCGGCAAGTGCCTTGACGTGCCCGCCGGCAGCCGGGAGGACCGGGTGGATGTGACTCAGTTCGCCTGCAATGGCGGCAACAACCAGAAATGGGAGGTACATAAGACAGGGGAGATCGTTAACGTAAACAGCGGCAAGTGCCTTGACGTGCCCGCCGGCAACAAAGCGGACCGGACCCCGGTGCAGCAGTTTACCTGTAATGGCGGCAACAACCAGCAGTGGCACGTGCGGGGGGCGGGTGAGATTGTTAACGAGAATAGCGGCAAGTGCCTTGACGTGCCCGCCGGCAGCACGGCGGACCGCGTGGGCGTGATTCAGTTCACCTGTAATGGCGGCAATAACCAGAGGTGGAGTGCGCGGTGAACCACACCAGAACCTGCACCTCTGCCGCCAAGTTTCCGGCTTGATGTGCGGCGCCATGCAACGGCCTGCGCCCCCATTATTCCGACCGCTTCTTCGGCTTCCGCTTTGTCTTCCCCGCGGCGATCCGCTTGGTCTGCTCCACGGCTTCCTCGAAATGGAGATCCGCGGGCCGGGGCTTCGCGTCCTCGATTGCCCGGAACTTGTCGAACTCGGATTGCGCTTTGGCCAGTGCGGCGTCGTAAGTGATCCTGCGGGCGTGTGTGAGGAGGTCGCGGTCGCTCAGCGTTAGGATGCTGTCGAGCTTGGCGATCCAATCGCGCATCGACACGGGCTTTTGGCTGCGCGCTTGCGGTTCCGCGAAGTCGAGGTAGGCTGAGGCGATCCAGATTGGTCTCGGTGGCGATTAGGCCGGATGTTCATGTGGTTGGTGAAGGCAAGATGACTGCCCACGATTTGGATCTTCTCAAGAAGTGGGTTGGACTGAATCCTGACGCGATCATCAAGTACGGGGACGGAGATATCGAATACATGGAAGACGCCATCGCCGCGCTGAAACCCACTCGGTAACCGCCCGGAAGCGATCAGAAGGTGAAACGACCACCGACCGTGGGAGCAAGGTTGTTGTCGTAGTTATAAGGGACGCCGGGGCCATGCGGAATGGCGATGGCCAGACCGCCGCTCACGTAGGAATACGCAATTCCGGCAAAGCCGTCGAAACGCTTGGTGAAGTGATGGTCGGCATAGAGCGACAACTCGTTCAGGGTCCCCGCGCAGGAGGCGCGGAAACCGGCTTCGGACGAGCAGGTCGTCGGAACACGGAAGTCGTTCTGCAACTGATGATACCAGGACAAAGTGATGTCGGTCTTGCTGTCGAGGGCGTATTTCAAGCCCGTCCACCAGATCTGCACGTGCTTGGGCGAATCCAGATTGTCGTCTTCGACGCCGCTCATGAGATAACCGCCCTGGTCCAAGGCGCCCACGCCCAACGGGTTTGCCGGGTTAGCTTGCCGGATGTATTCGTAGCCGGCAAACAACTTGAACGGGTCCCACGCATACTTGGCGGCGAACATAATGGCGCGGTTGTCAGTCACGATGCCATATACAGTGTTGGTAGTTCCGATCAGATTGGCCCCGTTGATAGGGTTTGTATTGATGCTGTCGGTGGTCGATTGATATGACTGCGTCGGACTCTGCGGCCCCAGCAAGGGATTCAATACGCTGATCGCCTGGTTGTAACGTTGGTAGACTACGTCGGCGGAGAACTTGTTGTACTCTCCGCCTAGGTCGAATCCATAGGCGGTGTTATGCGCGGATTCGGGCGTACAGGTGGCGGCAGTCCAGGTGGCGGAGGCTGAATAGCAGCCGCCCGAACCATCGGCGAATTTATACATCGCGCCGAAATGGACTGGGCCATAGGTGAGGCGATACTTCAGGGCGTCGTCCCAACGGCTGTCCTCGGTGTCGCCGCCGCCGGCCATCGTGCCGTTATACCCGATGTACGAAAAGGCATAGCCGCCGCCGGCCGGATCGTAAATGAGCATTGCATCGGTACCGAGAGAGCGCTGACGACCGAAGGTCAGCGTGCCGAGATACGTGGACGATATACCGGCATAGAATTCGTCATTGAAGGGTTGGCCCGCGCGCGCGCCGTCGATAGCTATCGAATAGCTGCTCCTGGGAAGGCCGTTGTTGCCAATGTCAGTGGCTGAGGCGTTGGCTAGTTGGCCGGACTGCGGATTGATGCCGCTTGAAGCGTTGAACACAACGAACCAGCCAGGCAGAAACTCTTCCTTGCCCCGGATGCCCAGGCCCGTCTGCTGCAGGTTGTTCGGTGCGATGAGGAATCGATGTTGATAGCCGTTCCGGTTCACCAGGGATTCGCCTTCATAGTTAACGGCATTTTCCGGTAGACCGTGGCTGACCCAGCCGACGCCGACGTCATAGGCGCCGTACAGCGTGATGCCGTGCCAGGTCAGCGTGCAATCGGTGGTGGCGAACTCGTGGCCGCTGGCGCAGGCATCGGGGGTGCTCGGGTGCATCTTGATGCCGACCGTGGCGTTCTGGCCAACCGCCAAACCGATTCCCGTGCGCGTTTCGTCGGCGAACCCTGATTTTGCCGCTCGAATGTCGAAGCGCCCCGGAGGCAGGCCGGACGCCTGAAAGTAGCCCCCGGCGCCGGTGGCGATGGTGCGGGTTACGCCTGTGTCGAGGTTCTTGATGGTCACCGCGACATCGGAAAGAGCGGCGCCGGTTGGGTCCGTCACTACGCCGGAAAGGTTCGCTCCGGTTTGGGGCCACGCCGGGAACGCCCCCATCGCGAGGCACAATAGCAGCCGGAAGCGGAGCTTGCGGGAGATCGTCATGTTGTCTTTTTTGAAGGTCAAATGTCCTTTAAAAGATACTACCGCATTCCGGGACGATTCGGTAAACGATATACTCGGGGCTGTGGGTACTCAATCGCCAGATCGCCGCGGGATCGGCGGTCCCCCGGCGCGGGCCATCGAAAATAACGTGGCGTCTCTCCGGCAAGAGCGAGGCTTAACGGTGGCTAGCCTGGCGGCGACCGTGGGTATCGGCCGCCAGACGCTTTATGCCATAGAGGCGGGAAGCTACGTTCCCAATACGGCAATTGCGCTGCGATTGGCGCGGGCGCTTCAGGCCGGCGTGGAAGATCTATTCGCGTTACCGGATAGTTTCACGGCGCCGGACTTTCCCTCCGGCCACGCGGCGCTTCTGCCCGGTTCTGGCGCGCCACCGCCGGGCCAACCCGTTCAGTTATGCCGCGTGGACGATCGCCTGGTAGCGTCCGTTGTATCGCCGGTACGCTGGTTTCTCCCGGCCTACGATGCGATTGTGACGAGCACGCCGCCGCTTGACCGCCGGAAGGCAAGAGTGCAGATCTATCGCGGCGACGGCGATTTTGGGAGCCGCATCCTGATCGCGGGGTGCGACCCGGGCATGTCCGTGCTCGCTCGCCACCTGCAATCGACCGGCATTGAACCGGTCCTCGTGCATCGAAACAGCTCCCAGGCGCTCATGCTCCTCAAACAGGGTTTCGTCCATATAGCCGGCACGCATCTGAGAGACGACGCCAGCGGCGAGTCGAATATTCCGGCGATCGGCCGGATCTTCGCGAAGAATACGGTTGCGGTGATTTCATTTTCCGTTTGGGAGGAAGGCATCGTTACCGCGAGAGGCAATCCGAAAGGAATCCGCGCAGTCGAAGACTTCGTTCGCAAAGATGTCCGTATCGCCAACCGGGAAGAAGG
>JBEKTJ010000305.1:0-6477 GCA_049516155.1 Bryobacteraceae bacterium | reverse complement strand
ACAACGATGCCCTCGCGTGCGCACTGGGAGTACAAGGAGAAGCGTTCGTTAGAGCGAACTACGCGTGGGAGGAAGTCGACAAGTGCCTGATGGGGGTTCTGTCGTCGATTGCGGCGACGCAGGCAGGTTCCCGAGATCAAAGTGCTTGTCTTGAGCCATCATCAGTGTAGCGCGTCGGATTCATGATTCCGTGAACGGCGATAGACAAACAGATGCCCACGGTTCCCAACATGAAGACCGTTCCGGTTGGTTCCGAAAGAAGGCCACCAGCCGCCTGCTTCGTGATCCTCGCGTTGCTGGTGTGCCTGATTACGTTGATTGTTTTCTTCCGCGAGTTCCTCCAGTCCGGCTTCAACCTGATCGCCGGTGATGTGGGCGACAATCGGTTCTACATCGCCATTCTTGAACACTTGCGCGCGGTGATCCACGGCGAAGCACCCTTCACGTCGCCGAATTTTTTTTGGCCGGAACACGGCGTTCTTGGTTACAGCGACTCGATGTTCCTGATGGGCTTGCCCTACATCATCGCCCGCCTCGCCGGATTCGATGGTTACCTGGCTTTTGAAATGGCGTTCATTGTTTTTAAAGCGGCCGGTTTCTTCTCGATGCTATGGCTTCTCCGCTCAGTGGTTGGTGTCGGCCGACCGGTCGCGCTCACCGGCTCGGCGTTATTCACGCTGTCCAATCTGTACTTCGTTTCGATGGGACATTCTCAGCTTGCAACGGTGGTCTTTACGCCACTACTGGCCGCGCTTGCTTGTTCGGCATGCCGGGAATATGAACAGGGGCGCGTTCGGGTCGCGTACGCTTACGGTGTGGCCTGTGGCATACTGACAGCCGTCGTTCTTTTTACATCTTTCTATATTGGTTGGTTTACGATCTTGGTTGCAGCGGGCTGCCTCGCCGTCGCGGCACTGGCCCACATCATTGAACAGCGCAGCGTTGCGCCGGTCTCTGAATGGCTTCGCGAGGCGTTCGCCAGGCGTTGGTTGTTGGGCGCTGCGGCACTCGCCTTTATCGTTGCGATCGTTCCATTTCTGGTTACGTATCTTCCCGCATTGAAACACACAGGCGGACGGGCGTTTGAGGAAACCCTGCTTTACGGCGGCGAACCCGTGGACCTTATTAACGTCGGCTCTGGGAATTGGATGTGGGGGCGCGCATTGCAATCGGTCCTGGGGCACCCCTTTGCGCCGGGCGAGAAAAGCAAGGGCTGGCCTCCGGTAATTCTGCTTCTGACCATGGGCGGAGCACTTGTGAGCATCATCAAGCTGTCAAGAGCGGAGCGAGCTGATCCTGCTCGACATAGGGCGCACTTTTTGATCGCCGTATTCGGCGCCGCCTTCCTGTGCATATGGGGCTTATCGATCCACGTGGGTAGGTGGTCGTTGTGGTGGCTGGTCTTCAAGTTGGTCCCGGGCGGATCGGCTATTCGCGCTCCTGCCCGGCTCAATCTTGTGCTGAACGTATTGCTAATCCTCTCGGCCTGCCTCGTCCTTGAGCAGTTACGCTGTCGCCGCAATAGCATCCGGCGCGTGATATTGCCGAGTCTCGCCGTCCTACTGGTCGCGGAGCAGCTGAATATTGCGCATACACACGCAATCAATCGCGCCGCCGAGAAAGACATAATGGGCCACGTTAAGGGCCCACCAGCGGAATGCTCCTCATTTTTCTTTACCGCGCCTGCCCGGGCACACAGGCCGTTCTTCGCAAATCAAATTGACGCAATGCTGGTCGCACGCGCGGTGAACCTTCCTACCATCAATGGATACAGCGGCTGGTTTCCTTTGGACTGGAACTTGCTGATGTTCGACAACTGCTATGTCGATCACGTACAAAAATGGGCTATAACTAACCACATAGAGCAAGGACTATGTGGACTGGATCTGCAAACCGGATCCTGGGCACCGGCAAACTTCGACCGGAACAAAGACTATTCGCCCGGCGGGGTGGTCGATTTTCGTACAGGTGGGAATGCGCTACATTTTGAAGGCGAAGGCTGGGGCGATCCAGAGCTTGGAGGCTCCTGGACCGTCGGAGGTCACTCCGTATTGGTGCTGCAACTGCCTGCGCCGCCAACAAGCGATCTGGTGTTCTCCATCGAAGCACACGCCTTTACCCCACCACAACGTAACCACTTTGACGACACTGTAATGGTAAACGGGCGTGTTGCCGCTCAATGGACGATTACGGACCGTGAGCCGCTAATACGAAGGCACGTGTCGTTGCCAGTCGGGCTGATCCGCTCCAGGGTCGTCCGTATCGAATTCATGAACCACGACCCGCGGTCGCCCGCAGATCTCGGCCTGTCCGTGGATACGCGGAAAGTTGGGCTCGCAATCCACACGATGCGACTCGACCCAACGATCTACTCGCCCGGCGAAGTCCTGGATTTTCGTTCGGGGGGAAACGGAAGATATGTTGAAGGCGACGGGTGGGGCGATCCGGAACCTGGCGGCTCGTGGACGGTCGGGGGCCACTCCATATTAGTACTGCATCTGCCTGCGCCGCCGACAAGCGATCTGGTGTTCTCCATCGAAGCACACGCCTTTACCCCACCACAACGTAACCACTTTGACGACACTGTAATGGTAAACGGACGCGTTGCCGCTCAATGGACGATTACGGATCATGAACCGCTCATACAAAGACAGGTGCGGTTGCCGGCCGGGTTGATTCGCTCGCCGGTAATTCGTATCGAATTCGCGAACCACGATCCCCGCTCGCCCGCCGATCTCGGCTTATCCGTGGATGCGCGCAAAGTTGGGCTGGCAATCCACACGTTGCGACTCGACCCAACGATTTACTCCCCCGGCGAAGTCCTGGATTTTCGTACGGGGGGAAACGGGAGATACTTCGAAGGCGACGGGTGGGGCGATCCGGAGCCTGGTGGCTCGTGGACGGTCGGGGGCCGCTCCGTACTACTGTTGCCACTAGCTGCGCCGCCAGCCAGCGATCTGCTGCTTTCAATCGAAGCACACGCTTTCACTGCGCCACAACGTAGCCGCTTCGAGGACACCCTGTTGGTTAACGGACACGTCGCCGCCCGGTGGTCGATCACGGACCGTGAACCGCTCATACAAAGGCAGGTGCGGTTGGCCGCCCGGCTGGTCCGCTCCCGACTGCTCCGTATCGAATTCATCAACCACGACCCGCGGTCGCCCAGCGAAGTCGGGCTATCCAAGGATGCGCGCAAAATTGGGTTGGCGATCCAAACGTTGCGGCTCGATGCAACCGCAAATTAGCGGCGCCGAATCGTATACCGGTCTGCGTTCAACGCCTCACCTGCTACAGTAATACGATATGTAGAGGCGGCGGTCCCACAGTATCGCCGATGCAATCTACCCTGGCGCACGGGGCTTGCAGCTTCCGGGAACCTCTCACCAACAATGGCCACGTCACAACCGCACCACACGGTCGAAGCCGTGCCGCACCGGACCAGAGGTTGGAGTGGCGCCAACCGGCTGGCGGAACCGATCACGTTTCTCCTCTGCGGCCTGCTCTGCTGCGCAGCTCTGATCTGGCTATTGGAACTATGGCGTGCCGACATGCGCATCCCCATCGAGTATGGCCGGGGCGGCGATGTGACCTTCGAATGCATGCTGGCCAAGAATATCGTCGATAGCGGCTGGGTGCTGCACAACCCGCGACTGAGCGCACCTGGCGAGCAGGATCTGCGCGACTTCCCTATGGCGGATTTAGTGACTTTTCTGTCGATGAAGGTCATAAGCCGTTTTACGTCATCATGGGGCGCAATTATAAACCTTTATTTCTTCGCAGGTTTCTTGCTGGCCGCTTGGATTGCTCTGGCGGTGTTCCGGCACTTCGGTATAGCTCGGGTTCCAGCCGTCGTGGCAGCGCTGCTGTTTGCCTTCGCGCCGTACCACTTTTATCGAGGCGAGGGGCACCTGACCTTAAGCGCATACTTTGTGGTTCCGTTGGCCGGGATGCTCACGCTCTGGGTGATGTCGGGCGAGCGGCTTTTCGCAGTGGTGGGCCGTAACCGATTTCCAGTATTTCCACTGCCGTCGCGGAAGGGTGTTGTGGCCATAGCGGCCTGCGTCATGACCGGTTCGGATGGCGGCACTTACTACGCATTCTTCACGATCTTGCTTCTGATGACCGCCGGAGTGTATCGGGCCTTCGAGGGGCGCAGCTTTCGCCGCGCGGCGGTGGCCGCCATGCTAACCGGAGTGATTGTCGTCTCGGTCGTGCTGAACTTGTTGCCCAATATCGTGCACATCCTGGTCGATGGGAGGAACCCGGAAGTCGCGGCGCGTGCGCCGGCGGAGGCGGAGATTTACGCGTTGAAGCTGATGCAACTGGTGCTGCCGATTGACGGACACCGTATCCCACGGCTGGCTGCCGCGAAGGCTGCTTACAACAGTACGCAACCCATGATTCACGTGGCAAACGGCGCAGCACTTGGCGCCTTCGGTGCCGCGGGATTTTGTTTTCTGCTGTTGTCATTGGTCACTGGATATCCCTGGCGCAGGCACCGCGAGTTGATTCACCAGCTGAGCCTGTTAAACCTGAATGCGTTCCTGCTCGGTACGCTCGGGGGTATAGGATCGCTGTTGGCATGGACGATTTCGCCGCAAATCCGCGCTTATAACCGGATCGCCATTGTTATCGGTTTTTTCTCGATCATGGCGGTCGCGGCAGTCCTCGACGAGATCTGGCGGCGTTGGGCGTACACTGGAGTACATCGCTTGGTGTGTCTTACAGCGCTCACTGGCATTTTAGTGGCCGGGCTGCTTGACCAGACCACACCGGCACGGGTGCCGCCCTATGAGCTTTACGCGGCCCAATACCGTAACGACGCGGCCTTCGCCTCAGACGCGGAACGCTTGCTGCCTCGCGGTAGCATGGTGCTACAACTGCCGTTTATGCGATTTCCCGAGGTCGTTGCCCCGGGTAGCATGGCAGACTACGATCCTCTCCTGCCATATCTCCACTCGACATCGTTGCGCTGGAGCTACGGCGCGATGAAAGGGCGTTATTGGGACGCATGGCAAGCTCGCTTGGGGCCACTGCCCATTGAGGACTTACTAGAAACGGTTGCCGTGGCTGGGTTTAGCGGTATCTACATCGATCGCAACGGGTATGCTGACAGGGGTGCGGTTATCGGTGCCGGGCTTAGCGCTTATGGCCTCGCACGCATAGAGAGCCTCAATGCGCGGTTCTGGTTGTACGACATTCAGCCGTACGCGGCCCGCATGCAGGCCAGGTTGACGCCTGAGAACCGGGCGCGCCTTCGGGAGGCCGTCCTCCATCCGCTCGTGCTACGGTGGCTACCGCAGTGCTCGGCGCTGGAGGGCGATGCCCAGCAAAACTGGCACTGGTGCGGCAGCCAGGGTGGCTTGCTGCTGGAAAATTCTTCCGCGCGGGCTGAGCGGATAACGATCCACGGTACGGTTATGGCGGCGACCGGGGGTGCATGTAGTCTTCATGTGGTTGGCTCGGGCTGGGTCGAAACGATACCGCTGAACGGCGCCTACCAGCAGACGCTGTCGCATAGCCTGGTCGTACCAACCGGCACGTCATTCATCAGGTTTAGGAGCGATTGCAGGCGGCTTCAGGTTGCAACCGATCCACGCCAGCTAGTGTTCCGCGTGGATAACTTCACCGCAGAATTGGAAGATGCCGAGCCTGCGCCCGAAATTGTCTGGGGTGCCGGTTTCTACCCTCTCGAAGCGGCCGGAGGTAAGAAGTGGCACTGGTGCTCTTCAGCGGGTGAACTCATCATCCGGAACCCTGGAGCAGCCAGCGAGACTGCCGTCCGTATGACAGTGTCTTCTGGGCAGGCCATGCCCGTGCCCCTCTCGATCACAGGTCCGGGATTCGCCGAATCCGTTATGATCGGCCCGGCCGGCTCGGTCTTTTCAAAGCATTTCATCGTACCCCAGGGTAGTTCCGTTATCCGTTTCTCTAGCCCGGCAGCGGCCTTGAAGGCGCCTAACGATCCGCGTAAGCTCGTGTTTCGGGTTGAAGACCTGCAACTCGGAAATCCGCTCCTGGCGCACAGGGCGATATACAGGTGATGGAAAAGTCAGGGCACGGCCAGTTCATAAATATTGAAACCAGGGAGAGCGGCTCCTCTTTGACCGCTGCCGCCTTGCCGAACCAGCCCGGGCACGTTACGATGAGGTCGAATGGCGTTGAATGATTTTGCGGTACAGCACGCTGAACTCTGCGCCGGCGACCCTCAGATGGGGCTTGTAGGTCTGCTGCCGTGGGATGGGCGGATCTTTGGCTTTCCCGTGGGCGAGTACCGCTGCGGGGATTGTAATCGCGTGGCGGCCGACACCGGGAAGGTGCGCGCTGCGCTGGATCGGTGGGCGCGGAGCAGCCTCGTGGAAGTATGTGCCGCCAGCGTACCAGCCGCCCATCGCGATTGGATTGCCTTGCTGCCCGGCCTAGGGTTTCAGTTTGTCGATTTCACTGTTTGCATGACGTTGGCCGGCCTGCCGTCCA
>JBEKTJ010000304.1:0-6483 GCA_049516155.1 Bryobacteraceae bacterium | reverse complement strand
CCTGTGTAGCGCATCTGCAAAGGATCGTCGTAGAACGATTCCGCATACGTCCACCAGGATTTGGGCCACTGCGGACGATATTCCAAGCTAATGCTGCCGCGAACCAAGTGCGGCTGGCGCGTGGGATCGCCCAGATCGTCATAGAAGCCGCCGGGGCCGGGATCGGTCCAGTTCAAGATGCGATCGATTTCCGTGGGATCGGTGCGCGCTTCGGCGAAGCGGCGCTCCAGCCACAAGCGGTTGTTCAGCGGCACGTCCAGAGTATCCAGGCTGGCGCCGCGATCGACCCCGATGGCCTTGTATCGCGTCACGCTCAGTTGCATGCCGATGCTTTGAAATAATGCCTCGGCCAATTCGAAAATCCGGGCACGCCATTCCGGGGCGACCGGCTGCTGGACGGCGCGGTCCAAAATGGCCGCGGCCGCACCGGTGTCGCGTGTGTCGCGCAGTGTTCGCATGGCTTGGTCTTCCAACATTGTTTCATTGAGCAGGCGCTTGCGGGTGTAAGCGTCGTAGTAGGCGCGGTAGAGGGCTTGTTGGAATCGCCAGTTTCGCAGTATAGGCGGCGTGGCGGCGCGCTCCATGGCCTGGAATTGTACGAGCGTAGCGTCCACGCCGGTGTTGGCCGCCAGCGGACCTTGCCAATTGTGTTCGAGCGCCAGCAGTCCCTGCGCGAAACTTTCCGCAAACGCGTCGCCGATGAAGTAGCGGCTGTATTGGCGGAGGATTTGAGTGACATCCTGATCCGGATTCCAGCCGAGCGCGCTCCACACGAACTTGTTCACGTCGTCATTGGAGCCTTCCGAGTAACTGATGAAGCCGATGGTGCGCGGCTGAAAGAGGCGGAAAATACGAGCCTCTTCGACGGGCCGTGGATTGATGCTTTCGCGGCCTTCGGTAAGCGCCCATGCGGGGTCCCAATCCGGGACTGGGAACTGGCATTGAATGTTATGCGTGATGTCCGGATAGTGACGGATGGGGTACCGCGCAGGGATGGCGGCGCGCAACTCCGGCAGCGAGATGCGGCTCTGCGGTCCGAAGACCACGCCGGTGAGCCAGGCGGGCTGCTGGTTGCGCAGAATCCCGAGGAACTCATCAAGCCACGCCTGGTTGAAGCTTTGCGGCGAAACCCACATCTGCGCGCGCGGATGATAGCGGTGGAGCACTTCGGTTTCCTTCGCGAGCAGCGACATCAGCGGCTGTGGGGCAGTGTGGCCGGGATCGCCACCGGGCACGAACACGGCATCCACGCGCGGCAGTTGGCGGAACACGTCGCCCCACTCGCGCAGGGCTGATTCGACGGTGGCCGGGTCGTTATAGTCGCGGTCCATCGCCGGATACCAGATCCAGACATCCAGTCCGTAGGCTGCCAGCAGGCGCGACAGTTCCACCATCATGCGCATGGGCGGCAGCGGGAAGTGCGGGCTATCGGCGGCGTCGTCGGAACGTGGCGGGATCAGCTCGACGGCGTTGCTGCCGAAGACTGCGAGGTCGCGGATATACTGCTCGAATGCGGGGACGGACCAGGCGTCGTAGGTATTCGATTTCGGGCGGTAGCCCAGTTGGTGGCCGCGCAAGGGGTAGCGTGGCGCGCCCGTTTCCGCGAAGCCGTCGGGAAGTTGAATGGAGCCGCGGGCGATGCGCAGTTCGCGCAGAAGGCAGCCGATGCCGAACAGGACACCGCGCGCGTCGTTGCCGGAAACAGTTACGGCACGCGCGGTGGTGCGAACGGCATAGCCCTCGGCCGGGCCGGTGGCATGCGCGATTTCGACCGTGACCGATGAGGGCTCTGGCGCGGCTGCCCATCGGATACCGGAGCGCTTCTCGACTTCTTCGAGCAGCATCGTAACGGCTTTTGCTTCCGGCGCGGAGAGGGCTGGCGGCGAGACTACCGTGGCGTGGGTCAGATCCAGCGCGGCGGCGGGCGCTATCCAGGCGGCGACGAAGAGCGGGATGGCAAGGCTGTGCACGAATCAAATGGATAGCACAGATCGTATGAACGGGTGATGGCGTTGTACCATTAGCGTAATGCCGCGGTCGGACTGGTATTCGGATACGGATCCACGGGCGCTTGAAGTGTTCCTGGAATGCCAGCGGCGGATGAGCGCATCCGAGAAGGTCCAAGGAATGCTCAGCCTGACCCGCATGGTATTCGAGACGGCGCAGGCCGAAGTGCGCCGGCTGCACCCCGGGATCGACGAGCGCGAAGTGTTTCTGCGCACGGCTGCGCGCCATCTGGACCGCGAGACAATGATGCGGGTCTACGGATGGGACCCGGAGAGCGCAGACGCGTGAGCGATTTCGGGGAGGCGCTGCAGGCATTGGTCGAAGCGCTGGGCCGAAGCGCCATTCCGTATCTGATCGGCGGCTCGATGGCCAGCGGCATCCACGGCGTTTATCGGACTTCCCTGGATGTGGATATGGTGGCGGATCTTCCTCCCGGACAGGTCGCACGCCTGATCCGCGAACTTGGCAGCGAGTTCTATGCGGATGGCGCCATGATGTACGATGCGCTCGCGTCCGGGCGCGCTTTCAACCTGATCCACTTTGCCAGCAGCTATAAGTTCGATATTTTCCCGCTATCATCCGACCCGTTCCAGCAATCGCAATTCTCGCGGCGGGAGATGCGAGACATCGCACTCGGCGGTGTCACGCTAGCTTTGCCCGTGGCTACCGCCGAAGATACTCTACTCATGAAGCTGGTGTGGTATCGTTCCGGCGGCGAAGTTTCGGAGCGGCAATGGAACGATGTGCGCGGCATCGCAGCCGTCCAGCGCGAGCGCCTCGACAGGGAGTATCTTGTGCGGTGGGCAGAGTATTTGAAAGTTGCGGACCTGGTCGACGCCGCGCTACCGCCGGCGGCCTGACACCACTCACTCGGCCACTTGGAATTCAATCCACGAACTGGCGCCGCGCGGAACTCCTGCAAAAGCAGAAGATACATCGCGCATCCACGGTACAGACGTCGGCTCCCGCGCAGAATAGCAGAGTGTTACGAAGATATCCAGTCTGGAGCGTCGGAATGGAAGCGCACGATTTACATCTTATTTACAGTAGTGACATAAGTTTGCATGCTGCGCGCGCCTATAATCGGGTTGATCTCAGGAGGACGTGACACATGCAAGTGCGTTTTACGAATTTTTTGTTGCGGCTGATCGCCGTCTTCTTCGCCACACTCATAACGGCGTACGCCCAGACATCGCCGTTCTCATTCTTCGCACGGCACGATATTCTGGCTGGCGGCGACGGAGCTCCCCCGGCCGCTCTCGGCGTAGCCGATTTCAACGGCGACGGCATCATGGACATAGCTATGGTGGACCCAGGCGGGGTTATGGTAGTCATGCTCGGCACCGGCAATCTCACCTACACATCCACGTTCTACGAACCGCCGGCGGGCCTGGGCCAACTCGAGACGATCGTTATCGGCGATTTCAACAACGATGGCTACCCCGACATCGCCGTGGGGGGCTTCCTTTCCGGAGTGGGTGTTTATATCAATAACGGCGACGGTACGTTCAGCGGGCCGGCGACGTACGGAACGGACGAGACGACCTTCGGCTTAGCCACGGCGGACGTCGACCATGACGGCAACCTGGACTTGATCGGTCAAGGCTTCGTCCTGCTGGGCATCGGCAATGGCGCCTTCGAAGTCGCCGCGCCGCTGGTGCAGCCGAGCACCCGGCCCGCCGGCACGGTACGGCCCGGTACGGCACCCACGGCCACCAGCGTAATTGGCGGCCCGGTTGCCGTGGCGGATCTGAACGGCGATGGCAACATCGATGTTGCCTATGTCGGCGACGACGGTGGCGGGGTTCAAATCTTCCTGGGTAATGGGAACGGCACGTTCCGTGCGCCCCCGCGTGGCTCTACCTGCAATTTTGCGGGCTTCCAGGTGGCCATCGGCGATTTCAATAACGACGGCATACCGGACCTTGCCTTCACCGGAAACGGCCAGGTGGGCGTGTGCTTGGGAAACGGCAATGGAACCTTCGGGGAAGCGCGCATGTTTACTATCCCCGGCGGCTTTCCGGGACAGTCCATTCTGGCCTACGACCTTAATGGCGACGGCAATATCGACATCGCTACGGTGGATCTTAACCGCGGAGGTGAGGGCGACATCGCGCTGGCATCCCCGATGGGCGTGCTGTATGGCAATGGAAAGGGAGAGTTCAAACCCGCGGTGGTGTACGAAGTGATCTTCCCCTTTGGCATCGCGGAGGGCGATTTGAATGGCGATGGCTTCCCCGATCTGGTGGTTGCAGGGGGCGAAGAAACCGATCCGCTGATTTTCGCTTTTCTGGGATCATCCAGCGGAAAATTACAAGCCGCGCCGGAATTTAGCGCCGGGGTGACCACTACTGAAGGGTTTGCCTTCGGGGACTTCAACGGCGACGGGAGAGTCGATCTGGCCGTCACGGGGTCTGGGTCGAGCAACGTCAGCATCCTGCTTGGAAATGGTACTGGCGGCTTTTTGGCGCCCACCACGTTCGATACGGGTCCGACGCCCATCGGCGTGGTTGCTGGGGACTTCAACCGCGATGGCAAGCTAGACTTGGCCGTCTGCAACGAAGGTCTCGACAACGTTTCCATTCTGCTGGGCAACGGCGATGGCACTTTCGAGCCGGCAACAAACTTCGGGGCTGGCCAGTCGCCGATCTACGTGGTGACCGGCGATTTCAATGGCGACGGGAAGTTAGATCTGGCCGTGACCAATGCGGCCGGTAACAACGTATCGATCCTGCTCGGGAAGGGCGATGGAACATTTGGCGCGCCCACGAATTTCGCCACCGGAGAGACGCCTGAATTTATTGCAGTGGGCGACCTGAATGGCGATGGCAAATTGGATCTGGCCGTAGCCAACTCCGCTAATGGCACGGGCACCGTTTCGGTTCTGTTCGGCAAAGGCGACGGCACGTTTCAGCCGGCAGTGTCCCTCGCTACGACTGGCACTGAGTCCGCAGGCATTGCGATTGCCGATTTCAATGGCGATTCCAAACCGGATATTGTAGTGGCGAACTTTGGGAGCGCGACGGTGTCGGTGTTCTTGGGAAATGGCGCCGGAGCGTTCGGAAACGCGATTTCGAGCCCGGTAGTCGCAGGATTCGTTAGCGCGCCGTTTGCCCTGGCTACCGGCGATTTCAACGGCGACGGCAAGACGGACGTGGCCGTGATCGCTTACCAACTTCAGGATGTCGCACTGCTGCCCGGTTTAGGCAACGGTAGTTTCGGACCGGCCACGCTGTTCGGCGCCGATGCCTTGCCATTCGCCATCGCCGCCGTTCCGCTGGTCAAAGGAAAGCCGAAGGATCTAGTGGTGGTGAACGAGGAAAGAAACCTGGTTTCGGTGTTGCAGAACACGGGAAAGTAGAGGACTAATTCCATGCGCACAGTGTGTTTGATTTTCCTAGCTCAGGTGTTGCTCAGCGCGGGCGCGCCGCCGCCGATTTCTTTTTTCGCCCGCCGCGATACACCCGTAGGGTCGGGAAATGGTTTTGGCGCCGGCTTGCAGACGACCTCCAATCTGACCATCGCCGACTTCAACGGCGATGGCCTCCCGGACGTGGCGGTGGTCAGTACGTCCACGAATTCGTTGATTGTATTTCTGAACACTGGCGCAGGAAAATTCCGCGAAGGCAAGGCGATCAACGCAGGTCTTTCGCCTGCGGCTGTGGTGGCGGGGGACTTCAACGGCGATGGCAAACAGGATCTGGCGGTGGTCTCGCTCGAAGGCCTCGGCATCCTGCTGGGCAACGGCGACGGCACCTTCCAGCCGCTGGCGAACATTCGCGACGCCTTCGGCAATGCGCTTGCGGTAGGCGACTTCAACGGCGACGGCAACCTCGACCTGGTGGTAGGCTACACGCAATTCAACACATTGGATTTGCTGCTGGGCAACGGCGACGGGACCTTTCAGCCGATTCTGAATGTGCCCGCCGCGAGCAATGCCATCGCGCTAGCGGTCGCCGATCTGAATTCCGATGGTCATGCGGACTTGGTGGTGGCCACTGGCGCGGACGGCGAAATCGTGACGATCCTGGGCAATGGCAATGGGACTTTCGGCGCGCCCAGCCTGTTTTCGGTTCCGGGCGCTACGGGCTTGGCAGTCGGCGACTTCAACGGCGATGGCAACGTGGATGTGGCTTGCGCCACCCTCGTAAATGGCTCCGCCGCCGTGGTTTTGCTGCTGGGCGAAGGCAACGGCCAACTGGGAAGCCCGGCCAGTATCGTTAGCGAAGGCAACCCTACGGGCATCGCAACCGTGACAGCGGCGGATCTCAATGGCGACGGCCACCTGGACCTGGTGGCCATCCGCAGCACACTCAACGGCGACGAAACGCTGGTGCTGCTCGGCAATGGAGACGGCACCTTTCAGAAACCCACGGCCTATTCGATGGGCGGTCCCGTGGTACTGGGCACGGCCGATTTCAACGGCGACCACAAGATCGATATCCTCACTGCCAACGTGCGTGTCAACATAAGCCT
>JBEKTJ010000303.1:0-6507 GCA_049516155.1 Bryobacteraceae bacterium | reverse complement strand
GCGACCCCGCGCTCGCAAAGCTCAGTGTAGAAGAGCTGTTGCAAGGATTGGACAACCTGCCGGCCGCAATCCGCACGCAGGTTCGAAATCAGGGCGGCGGTCACGCCAACCATTCTCTCCTTTGGCTTACATTGGCTCCTGCTTCAAGAAGCGGTAAGCCTGGAGGCCGGCTCGCCGCGGCCATGGATAGCAACTTTGGCGGCCAGGAGAAGTTTGAAGGAGCCTTGCGCACCGCGGCATTGGCCGTGTTCGGGAGCGGTTGGGCTTGGCTGACGACGGATCGAAGCGGCAAACTCGCGATAGAAACGAGCGCCAATCAGGATAGCCCGCTATCGTCCGGCCGCCAACCTCTTCTTGGTATCGACGTTTGGGAACACGCCTACTATCTGAAGTATCAGAATCGCCGGCCGGAATATGTGGCCGCCTTCTACCACGTGATCAACTGGGATTTCGTAAGTGAGCGATTCGCGAAGCTGACCGCTTGAGTGAAGCTCCCAAAATCAACCTCTAAAGGAAATCAAATATGACCGACATCGACCGTCGTAAAGCAATTCTGTTAGCGCTCTCGGCCCCGTTTACCTCGTATGCCGATCGTGCTGTTGGCCAGCAGTCCCAAGAACACCAGCATAAAATGCCCGATACGAGTAATGTGCACTGGACAGGTGACGAGCAGATAGCGATGCTCATGTACCCGGCGATGACTGTGATGGACCTCATGGGGCCACACTGCTTTTTGGGCGCGCTTATGGGTGCAAAGATATTCCTTGTTGCGAAATCGCTAGAGCCGGTGACAAGCGACACCGGGGTAACGATAACGCCCACCGCAACCTTCAAGACCTGCCCCCGCGACCTCACTGTGCTGTTCACTCCTGGCGGCACGGACGGCACACTGGCTGCGGCTGTGGACCCTGAGACACGTGCCTTCATGGCCGATCGGGGGGCACGGGCGAAATACGTCACCAGCGTATGCTCGGGCTCGCTGATCCTTGGGGCGGCAGGCTTGCTGAAGGGGTACAAAGCAACATCGCACTGGTCGGTGCGCCATGTGCTGGCTGGGTTCGGCGCGATCCCGACCGACGCGCGTGTGGTGCGCGACCGCAACCGCATCACGGGCGCCGGCGTGACCGCCGGGCTCGACTTCGGCCTTACCATGGTCGCGGAATTGCGCGACCGAACTTATGCCGAATGCTGTCAGCTCATGAGCGAGTACGACCCCGACCCACCGTTCCACGCCGGCTCGATGAAGACGGCTCCGGCGGAAGTGAAGGCCCCCATGGTCCAAATGCTTACAGAGTTCGTAAAGAAGGCCGAGGCGTTGGCGGCGGCAAAGAACGGATAGATGTAGTAACGCGCACTGATGATTGGCCCGATGCGAAACCGGCTGACTTGACTGGTCAAGCCGCGCACGACCTTCCCGAAGCCCCAAGCGCTGAGGAATTGGCAACGAATCGAGGAATATCACAAATCGCCTGCGGCGATTATGTTAGTATGGCAAAGATGACGCGCGTCCCGGCCATCCTTTTAGTGTTCGTAATCGGCTTCTCGCCGATTGCGCCCGCGCTATTTTCGGACGCCGCAGCGCATTTGCCGGCCTGCTGCCGCCGCGACGGCAAGCACCATTGCGGCATGACGGGCCAGGAGATGGCGGACATGGCGGGGACGCCGTCGTCCGGTTTGGCCGCCGACGCGTCGCGCGCCAAGTGCCCGTTCTTCCCCAGCGGCGGCGTTTTGCTTCCGCATTCGGGAGCTGCACTACTAAGTGCATCTCAGACGGTCGGCATCTCGACAGCCAGGCAAGTCGCACGCCAGGCTCAAGCTGACGCGGGATATCGCATTGCGTTCGACAGTTCCCATCAGAAGCGCGGACCTCCTAACTTCTCTTTGTAGACACAGTTGCCGCAAACAAGCTGGACAGGCCGGAGGCCTGTCCTACTGTCTAAAGGAGCGTCCATGCGAAAGTTCATATTGTGTTTGTGTCTGCCGGTTTCACTACTTCACGCAACGATTTTTGGAAGAATCCAAGGAGTTGTACACGATCCCCAGCATCGGCCGGTGGCGGGAGCGTCGGTAAAGCTGCAGGCGGCGACGTCGGATTGGTCCCAGACCGCACAAGCGGACGAGCACGGCGAGTTTGCGTTTACCACCGTGCCGGTTGGCGACTATAAAGTCACTGTCACGCAGCCCAAGTTCGACACTTCCGAACAGACAGTCACAGTGGATTCCAGATCGTCGCCGATTCTCCACTTTCAACTGGCGATTGCAACCTTGAATCAGACTGCCGTGGTCACCGGCCAGGGGGAACAGGCCAGTATGGATTCGGTGACCCCAACCACTCTGATCGATCGTGAGGACATAGCGGAAACTCCCGGGGCCGACCGCACCAATAGCATGGCGATGATCACAGACTACACGCCCGCCGCTTACGTGACCCACGACATGCTGCACATGCGCGGAGGGCATCAAGTCGATTGGCTGATCGACGGTGTACCGGTACCCAACACGAATATCGCAACCAATCTGGGCCCGCAGATCGACCCCAAGGACATCGACTATCTGGAAGTCCAGCGGGGCAGCTACGATGCCGAATACGGAGACCGCACATATGGAGTTTTCAACATCGTGCCCCGATCCGGCTTTGAGGGCGACAACGAGGCGGAACTTGTCACCTCGTTTGGCAACTGGTATCAAACGAACGATCAACTGAATTTCAGCGGGCACACGGAGCGCTTCGCGTATTACATGAGCGTAAACGCGAATCGCAGCGACTACGGCCTGCAGCCCCCCATCGGGCAAGTCGTGCACGATGCGGAGAATGGCTATGGAGGGTTCGCGTCCTTCATCTTCAACCCGAACTCCTCCAACCAATTCCGGCTGGTCGCCTCGTTACGCCAGGATTATTACCAGATACCCATCGACCCGAATCCCAACTCATCCGGAAATCAGGTTTATCCCAGTTACGGACTGCACGACAGCGAACGCGAACCCGACGGTTACGTCACCTTCTCCTGGGACCACACATTCAATCCAAACCTGTTGATGACTTTTTCACCCTTCTATCATTACAATCAGGCCAGCTATAACGGCGGGCCGAACGATGTACCGGTGATCTCGACTGTGGACCAAACCGCCAATTACGCCGGTTTGCAATCCACCTTGAACGCAACCGTTGGGAAGAACAGCGTGGAAGTGGGAGTGTACGGATTCGCGCAGCACCAGAGCAACTTCTTTAATAACGTTTTTACGGATTGCGGTACGGCCTGCCAGAATTTCGGCCCGTCTTCGGCCGCGGTAACCGGCGGCGTGGCGGAAGAATTCATCAGCGACCGATTTAAGGCGACCTCGTGGTTGACGCTGATCGCCGGTCTTCGCCAGTCGAACTTCACCGTTCCGGGCGCTGGAACCGAGGCGGGCGTCACACAGAACGCGACGGACCCGCGCTTCGGTGTGGCCATCAGGGTCCCGCACCTGAACTGGGTTTTTCACGGCTTTTACGGCCACTTTTATCAGCCGCCCCCGCTGCTGACTGCGACGGGTCCGCTGCTCGATTTAGCCACCAGCCAAACGCTGAGTTTCGCCCCCCTGAAGGGAGAGCGCGATGAGGAATATCAATTTGGCGTCTCGATTCCTTTTCACGGCTGGGTGCTTGAGGAAGACACGTTTCAGACGCGCGCGCAGAATTGGCTGGACCACAACAATATCGGCGAGTCGAACATCTTTTGGCCCATCACCTGGACCGCGGCGCTGATACAGGGTTGGGAAACCACGTTGCGCTCCCCGCGGCTGTGGCGCCGCGCACAGGTGCACCTGGCCTACTCGAATCAGATCGCGCAGGCCACATCGCCCATCACGGGAGGCGTGGTGTGCCCGCTTCCGGTGTCGCCGGCTTGTCCCGTGGCGGTACCGCCAGGATATTCACCCGTTGACCACGATCAGAGAAACACGTTGAACTTCGGCGCAAATTCCAGCCTTCCCTGGCATGTGTTCGCTTCGACCAATGTGTACTACGGATCGGGATTCACCAACGGTTTGCCCGATGCGCAATATCCGGGGAACTATCTGCCCCCGCATACGACGGTTGACGTCGCCATTGGAAAAAGCTTCGGCGAGAAGGAGAAATACAGGATTTCGTTGACCGCGACGAATGTGGCGAATCGCCGCGTATTGCTCGACAACAGCCTGACGTTCGGCGGCTTCCACTTCAACGACCCGCGGCAGATCTACGGCGAGTTCCGCTGGAGGTTTCACTACTGAGGATTTTGAAATACCGGTATAATGCCGGTATGTTCTTTCGCAGAAAACGTCCCACCGAGATCACATTCCAGGATCGGCTCGACAACCTGAAACGAGCGGGATTCACCGTGACGCCGCGGCCCGATGGCGCAGTGCTGGTAGCCAGGGGGGAGTGCGCGGTGGCGTTGCGCGAGAGCGGCGGTCAGGTTCGGCGCGCGGAATTGGGCGGCATCCTGATGGCCGGCGAAATCGGCTCACTAGTGGACGGCGGTTACCAGAAGTTCTTCCGCACGCCCTCGGGCAAGACCAAGCCGGCGCTGGCTCCCGAGTTAAAGGCACTGCACGACTTCGAGGAGGATCTGAAGGAAGGCCTGGGATTGGAGACGCTGTACAACGAGGCGCTGGGCACCGTTTCCACTTATTACCTCTACGACCGCGTGAAGGATCGGGACGGCGGCGTACCGAAGCGCGTTTGGGAGCAGTAGGCGGTGCGGCCTGCTTGCGACGCCTTTGTATCCGCCCTTGAGTCTGCTAACGTCCATACATAGAGCATGAGGGCACATCGTCTGCTTTTCTTCTTACTGCCGCTGGCCTTGGCAGCGCAGAACCTGCCGGAGTTTGAGAAGAAGGTTACAGAGTTCACGCTCGCCAACGGACTGCACTTCATCGTAGTGGAGCGGCACGAAGCGCCTGTAGTGTCGTTTCACACTTACGTGAATGCCGGGTCGGTGGACGATCCTTCCGGCGCCACCGGCATTGCGCATATGTTTGAGCACATGGCGTTCAAGGGCACCGAAAGCATCGGCAGCAAGAACTGGCCGCAGGAGCAGAAGGCCATCGAAGAGGTAGAGGCGGTCTACGACCGGCTGGATGCCGAGCGGAGCCATGGCGCAAAAGCGGACCCAGGCAAAGTCGCCGCGCTGGAATCGGAATTGAAGACCGCCGAAGAAAAATCCAACTCGTTCGTGGAGCCGAATCTGTACCCGCGCATCATCGAGCAGAATGGCGGCGAGGGCATGAATGCGCAGACTTCGTGGGACTCGACTGAGTACTACTATAGCCTGCCATCCAACCGGATGGAGTTATGGTTCCTGTTGGAGTCGCAGCGGTTCATCCAGCCGGTGTTCCGCGATTTCTACAAGGAGCGCGATGTGGTGATGGAGGAGTACCGCATGCGCGTGGAGTCCGAGCCGCAGGGCAAGCTCCTGCAAACATTCCTGGCTACGGCGTTCTCGGCGTTTCCCTATCGCGTACTGAGTGCGGGCTGGCCGAGCGATGTCACGCACTTGCGCCGGGCCGACGCCTGGCGATTCTTCCATACGTATTATGTTCCGGGCAATATTACACTGGGAATTGCGGGCGATGTGGACCCGGCGGAGGCGCACCGCCTGGCGGCGAAATACTTCGGCCCGATGCCGGCGCGGCCATTGCCGCCGCTGCTGCATACCATGGAACCCAACCAGGAAGGTCCCAAGCAGGCGGAGGTGGAATCCCCCAGCCAGCCGCTGCTCTTCGTTGGCTATAAGCGGCCGGACGAGTACAGCGCGGAAGACCCTGTGTTCGATGTGATCAGCGGCATCCTATCGGGCGGCCGGACAGGCTGGCTCTACAAAGAGCTGGTACGCGACCGGCAGATCGCGCTGGAGGCGGATGCGGACGATACCTTTCCCGGGGGCAGATACCCGAACCTGTTCTTATTCTCGGTGGCGCCCGCCGCGGGACACACCACCGCCGAGAACGAGAAGGCATTTTACGAGGTGCTGGAGAAATTCAAGTCACAGAAGGTGGACGAAGCGACACTTGCGCGGGTGAAGACTAAGACGCGGGCGGATGTGATTCGCCGGTTGGACAGCAATCCGGGCCTCGCCAGCTTGCTGACCGCGTATCATGCGATCTACGGCGATTGGCGGAAGTTGTTTACTTCGCTGGATGAGTTGGACCGGATTACGGCCGGCGACGTGCAGCGCGTGGCGCAAGAATGCTTCGTGCCCGAGAAGCGCACGGTGGCTTACCTGATCCCGACTAAGCAGACACCGGTCCAGGAGGTTTCGAGATGAGGCTCGACACGGCAGCCATAAGTGCATGCGCCACAGTGCTGGTGTTTACGGCGGCTGCTTTCGGACAGACTACTGTCGGGCCGGCGGCAATTCCCAACGCTCCGGCAGCCTATAGCGACTTGAAGTTCCCTCCCTTGAAACATATTCCTATCCCTAACGTGGCCACTTACACGCTTCCGAATGGGATGAAGCTCTATTTGCTCGAAGACCACGAGTTGCC
>JBEKTJ010000302.1:0-6508 GCA_049516155.1 Bryobacteraceae bacterium | reverse complement strand
CGTTGATCGATTTTGGGGCGGCTTTTTCCTTGAGTCGCGCAGTCTGGTAGTCCTTCACCGCCGTGTCCCCGACGTCCACAACCATCATGGATCCCACGACTCGCTGCAGATGTCCGATGGCGTATTCCGCGAAGGTGGTGGACTTCGGGTTGCGCAGCTTGTAGCCGCCCAGGAACTCGGCCGCGACCTCCGAGATTGTCCGGATGCGCTCCTGGCGCCGGTCGGTGACATCGTTGAAGGCCCTTTCGAGTTCCCGCCGGCGTTTCTTCTCGGCGTCGTGAGCGACGGTAAATGACGTCTTGGCTTGGCTAACTAACCGGCGTCAATCCCCATACCGCCAGCAAACATGGACCGCTGCGGGAGGAAACCGAAGCTTAAGTGCAGACTCCCACTCGGGCTGCGCATACGGCCGCACACGCCAAATCGCCCGCACCCATACCGCTCGGAGGTCCCCGGCAATTGATCCTGGGGCACGCTGGGTCGTGGGTGCTAAGCTCACCGTTCCCCAGATGCGCGCGCACTTCACAATATGCGCGAAGCGCCCGGCAGCCTCCGGCGACGTGGAGCGACTACGAGGGGGGACCTTGAAGGTTAAGCGTGGACGGCCGGCGGGACCGCGGATGCCCTGCGGTTGGGGTTGCGGCTCCCTGCTTACTGGGCCCAATATGCGCGCGCACTTCACCATATGCCCGAACCGACCGGCAGCCTCCGAGCACCGGGACCGACGATGGCGGAACTTGCAAGCCAAGCGTGGCCGCCCACCGGGGCCGCGAATGAAATGCGGCCGGGGTTGCGGCGCTCGGCTTACCGGCCGCCAGATGCCCGCGCACTTCACAATATGCCCGGAGCGGCCTCCGGCGACGTGGAGCGACGACGGGGGACCTTGAAGGTTAAGCGTGGACGGCCGTGTATGCCGTGCGGTTGGCGCTGCGGAGCCCGACTCGTGGCGAGCCAGATGGGGGCGCACTCACGGTATCCCCGAACAGGGCGGCAACTTCCGACCACGTGGACCGGCGAGCCTGAAGTGTACGCGCGGCCGGCCACCGGGACGGCGAATGCTGTGCGGTTGGGGTGCGGCGAGCAGCTTACCGGGCGCAATATGCGCGCGCATTTCACAATGTGCCCCAAGCGGCCGGCGGGCTCCGGCGACGTGGAGCGACGACGGGGACCCTGAAGGTTAAGCGTGGACGGCCGGGGGGACCGCGGATGAAATGCGGTTGGGGTTGCGGCTCCGTTGGAGAACAGTGGCGGGTCACGAATCCACAGTCCCCGCTAGGTAATGGTGCGAGAGCGCGCCCATTAAGCGATAAGGGACAGTCGAAATCGCGCTGGACCTACTGGGACGAAATCGTACTTGGGCGGGCACCGGTGCGCCCATTTCAGAGCACCCTCGCTGGCGAACCAATCCCGGAAGCCGTCGTCTCGCAACTCGGGACAGTGATTCCAGAATCCCGGCAGCACCGCGACGTCGAGCACAACGCCGGAAGGCAACTCAACGGCTACCTTCGACCAATCCTTGCTAAAGTAACGGTTGCGGTTTTGCCGTCCAATCCACACACCGAAACTGCTCGCCTTCAAGGAGTCAGACGCTTGATTCTTCCATGCGCTCACGAGCATGACTACTGATATATAGCAGTTATCGCCTCGCCAAATGGTGACACCAGATGATGCTCATGCTCTAGCCGTGGGCACCTTCCAGCAAGCTCCGCCACTCCGCCGCCAGCGGCACCATTTGATCCGCTTGAACCCAGGTGAGCCCGTTCGCCGCTTCGGTCTGCGCGTACGCCCAGCATGCGACCCGATTCGAGGCCGCCAGATCTGTAATGACCCCGCGCGACTCCAGAGCATCACGCAGTTGGTCGCCGTATGTCGCATTGCGTTCAGTCCACGCGGCCAGATGCTCACACGCCGGTAGCCGGTCGCGCTTCTTGTTGTTACATCGGTCGTCAGCCAACACGAAGTTGTGACCGAGATCCACCGGATACCGCGCCCACGCCACGAAATGGTCCACCTGCGCTGTGGCTCCGGTGATCCCATTCTTGCAATAGAAACATCGACTACGTTGGATGTCCATCAACACGGGCCGAACCAGTGCCAAACTGTTCCGCTCACTACCGAAGAGGAACTCGTTAAGGTCTGCCGTTGACGGTGGCGCCGGAAAATGGGGCCATTATGGCAGGGAGAAAAGGACCAGCGATGTGGTTACGCTATGGCCCGCTGCCGGCGCAAGGAAGCCGAATGTGAGGTGGGGCCTTTTTTAGGTGGAATGAGTTTCGACGGGCTTCGCCTTGTCGGCGCGGTAGGACTTGCCTTTGACCTTCATGATGATCGCTCCTTCGACGAGGCGGTCGAGGAAGGCCATCGCCAGCGGACCGTCCGAGAGATAGTCTCCCCATTTATCGAAGTCCACGTTGGTGACCACCGCCGTGGAGCGCTTCTGATTGCGTGAGGCGATGATCTTGTAGAGCAGGTGCGCCGCCTCGGGACATTCGACGCGCTCGATCTTGTCGAAACCGAATTCGTCGATGATGAGCCAGTCTGGGTTGGCATAGTAACGGAGCCTCGCCGGAAGAGTCTTGTCGGCGAGTGAAGCGTTGAGATCGGTGAGTAACTGAGCCGAGGTTCGATACATGACGCGATAGCCATGCACTCTTTCTGTCCCAGCGCTTGAATGATGTGACTCTTCCCGATCCCGCTCCAACCCACCATGACCAGATTGGCCTTGCGGCGGATGAAGTCGCCCGTAGCCAGTTCTTCTAACTGCACCCGGTCAAATGTTTTCGGATTGAAGGCCCAGTCGAAGCCCTCCATAGTTTTGTTCTCGGCAAAGCGGGCTTCCCGGATGCGTCGCGCCACCGCGCGTTCCCGCCGCGCGCCGGCTTCAGCGCCCAGCAGCCGGTCGAGAAAGCTCAAGTGCGAGAAGCTTTCTTTCTCCGCCCGCGCGAGAAGTTCATCCAGCGCCGCGGCCTCGATAGGAATCCGTAGCGTCGCGAAGTGACTCAAGCAGCGGTCACGCAGCGGGATCGTCTGATCCGTCGTTTTCGCCTTCATGACTTTCATCGCCTTCCGTGGTTTCATCCAACAGCGCCTGATACTCAGCCGTGGGCCGAGAGTCTAATGGAATCTGGCGCAATATCTCGTTCAACTGTTCCCGCGCCTCGATCGTTAACGCTTCCATGGCCGAGCGCGGCTTGGCCTGCGCCGCCAGAATACGCTCCACCGCGGACCACGAGAATGCGCGATAGCGCACTGCGCGCTCCAGGGCACGCATCAGATCTTCGCGGCGATACACAGTCAGCAGGCCTAGCACGCGCGCCGCCTCGTCCTTGCCGTTACGCCGAGTTCGCAGCAATTCGTCGAAGAAGCGCACTCCCTCGGCGCCGAACTCGGCAAATCGCTGCTGGAGCAACTCGCGTTTTTGCAGATGATCGCGCCCAGGGGAATGCGCCGGCAGGCTGCGTTTCTGTGCGGTGGTGCCCGAAGGATACAACTCATGCCGGGCGATCTCCTTCACGTCCGGGCCGTAGATGATGAGTTCCTTCTCTGTGACTCGAACCGGCAGCAACTCGCCGATGCGTTGCCACGGCACGGAATAGAAGTTTTGCAGATAGGCGATATGGCCGTCCGCATCGACAGTGCGGTAGAGAACCTGCGCCGTATCGTAAGGCTGCGCGGGCAAACCGAGCAGATGCGGCTTCTCTTCCTCGAATAAGTCAATCGGCCGACGTTTGGTTTCCCGATGGATGCGTATGTCGGCAGTTTCGGCGAGCCAGCGCATCGCCATCTCGTTCAGATGCTCCAGCGAGGTGAAACTCCGGCCATTCAACAGGTTGGTTTCGACATATTGAAATGGTCTCTCGACCTTGCCCTTGGTTTGCGGACGATGAGGGCGGCAGGCCCATGGCTGAAAGCCGTAATGCGTGGCGAAAGCAAGAAAGCGAGTGTTATAGATAGGCTGGTCGCCGTCATAACTGGTAACTACCACTCTCATGTTGTCGTAGAGACAGGTCGCCGCCAGTCCCTGGAAGTATTCGAAGGCGCGGACGTGTTCGCGGATGGTGGTCGTGAAATCCTGTGACTCCACAAACCGCAGATACTGGCGTCGCGAGTAACTCAACACATAACTGAACGCATGCACCCGCCGCCGGCCTTCCGCCGAGAAAGGAATGTCATAAGGCGAATAATCCATCTGACCTTGCACCCCAGGTCCAGTCTCGAACCGCTGCACCGGAGCTTTCGGCGGGTGCGGGCGAATGACGCGCATGTGTTCCTTCACCATGCCGTAGCGGCCCTCAAAGCCCAGTCGGCGCAGTTCTTCATGCAGGCGGACGGCGGTCAGATCCGGATAGCGTTCGAGCAACTGCGCGATCCGATCCGCATAAGGATCCAGCAGGCTTGCCCGGCGAGGGCGTTCGCTTTCTGCTTCTCCGGCCCTGGCGCCTTGATGTTCTTTCAGCACGCGGTTCACGCTCTTGCGATCGATTCCCAACTGCAGCGCGATCGCTCGCTGCGAAGCGCCTGCGTAGCACAGGCGAACGATCTCGTTGCGCGTAGCTTGCCTCATGCGGCCGTCTTCATCTCGCCCACCAGATCCAAGCTCAGCGCCGCCACCGAGGCGGCGTCGCGCGACAGCTTTTCAAATCGCGGTGTCAGGATCGCGCGATCTTCCGGCGTGAGTCCGGCGCGGCCGTGATGCGCCAGCCACACTTCCATGCGGCCCAACACGTCGAGCAGCAGGCCCACACGCTTCCAGACCTGATTCCCCGCCTCGCTCAGCCGTGGATCGCGGCCTGGTTGAGTGATCCCCTTCGCCTGCGACAACGCCTCCCGCGGATGAGCCAGGATGTACTGCTGTTGAGTTCGGTCGGCGCAACCCAGCCACAGATCGACCACGCCCTTCACCTCCGCGCCCGACAGCGCTTCGCGCCGCATCGTGTCGAGCACTTCACCCTGGTTGCCCTGCGGCAACCGCACCAGTTGCCGCGCCGTCGTGGGCGATAACAGCCCCACGCGCAACTCATCGCGCGCTTTCGATCCGAGGCGTTCGAGTAGCGCCAACCGGCGGCATACCCAACTCTTGTGCCGTCCCAAAAGTTCCGCCACTTCCACCTGGCTCATGCCGTCTTCGCGCACCAAGGCATGAATGATCCATGCTTCTTCCAGTTCCCGCGTGCGTCCGCCGGCGCGATTGAGGCCATAGATGGCGGCTTTCACCGTACGCTCGTCGGCCTCCATCAACCGCGCCGAGAGAACATCGATTTGCGCCAGGCGACGCGCCGCGGCCAGACGCTTGAATCCGTCGATCAGCTCGTAGCGTTCGCCGCGACGACACACCACTACGGGTGATAACTGCCCGTAGCGCTCCAGCGACTTCGCCATGGCCCGTTCGGCTTCCGGCACGTGCAGACGATAGCGTCCGTAATGCTCGCCGATTTCCTCCGGCTTGAGTTGCAGCAGATTCTCGTTGGCCCAGCGCAACACGCGCGTCGTCCTTTCGCTCGACAGGTCGAATGTACGCTGGGCTGTGATTGCGGATCAATACGTCCGGCTTATCCGCGCGCCGTGTTGCTCAGGTCTTCCACTGCCGGTGCATAGCGCGGCGCCAGCGCCGCTCGCGTTGCCAGACTCGTTCCATGGCCCGTCGGCACGCCCGCGAACAGAACCGCTGGTGGGGCGAGCGCTTCTGCCGATCGAATCCCTCGTAGCAACCAGGGCGGTCGCAAGAGCAGTCGAAAAAAATGATGAGTGATTACCCTCGCGGCTTCCGAAACGGCTTCTTCCGGCGCTGCTGGTTGGCGGTTTCTGACTCGCTGGCGATAACGCCGGCTCTGCCCGTTACGTCTCTTTTTTCCTACTGCCGTCGCTCGATAGTTCTGTTGCGCCTTCCACCGTGACCATCGCCGCGCCGCACGCCGGCATTCGTCACTGCAATAACGCTGCCTGGCCCGCTGTGGACAAAAACGCCGCTCGCATCCCTTCAGCAGACAGCAACGCGTCCGCGGGCGCCGGCCGGGCGGTTGGCCGGGTTCCCGATCTTCAGGCGGGAGTGTAGAATCCTCGTCAGGGCCCACGGGAGTGTGGCTCCCGGAAGCTCATGCCCTGGAGGGGACTCGACTCCTCTCCGGGGCGCAGCAGGTTCCGGTTCAGCGCAGATCAGTTTATCGCAGAGCAAGGCGCCGCCGCCCCGTGCTTCTGTTTTTCTCTCGCCTGGCGAGCGCGGTTAGTAGGCCCTTCGGGTCCCGCGTCTCTGCTCTTGTCAGGAGAAGACTGAGACTTAATGGCTAGACTAATCCGGCCAGTGCGGACACGCTCGCTGCCTTCCACCAATGGCGCCATGGCCCCTTCTGGCGCTGCCATAATGGCCCCTTCGCCCGGCGCCACTAACAGGCCTATTGCTGGACGGCGAACGGAAAAGCGTCGAGCCGATGGCGGCGCGCTTGGCTCCCGATCATGTGCAAAGCATGCACGAGTCGCTGCATCATTTCGTCGCGCAGTCGCCCTGGAGCGA
>JBEKTJ010000301.1:0-6579 GCA_049516155.1 Bryobacteraceae bacterium | reverse complement strand
ATTATGACGCGGCTCGATTTTGTTTTCACGCGGTAAACTGTAAGCGTGAGGGAACTGCGCGCACTGACACCCGAGCAACTCGCGCGGGCCGAGGCTAGACTCCTGAATCCGGCGGCGGGAAGCCGCATTGAGGCAGCCAAGAAGTTCGGCATCGACTTGACCCTGCTGATCGGCCAGTTGCGGCTGACGCCAGCCGAGCGCGTGGAGCGGATGCTCGAGGTCTGCCGTATCGCGGAAAGCGTACGCGGCGCCGCCCGTAGGCGAAAGTCATGAACGTCGAGGATGCGATTCGGGCTCTCGTGGACGCAGGAGTGGAGTTTGTGATCGTCGGTGGCTGGAGCGCAGTTCTTAATGGCGGTATGCAGTGCACCGGCGATTTGGATATTTGCTATGCGCGGAACCCCGGGAATTCGAGCCGCCTAGCGCGGGTGCTGGCGCCGGTCCATCCCCGCTTAAGAGACTTGCCTGCGGGCCCGCCGCTTGTCTTGGACGAAACGACGCTACAGAATAGCAGTTTCATCAGGTTAAACACCGATCTGGGTGAAATCGGTTTGATAACTGAGATCGCCGGGCTGGGAACGTTCGAAGAGATGGCGCCGGGATCGGTAGCCACGGAGGCGTTTGGCCGCCTGATCCGCACTTTGGATCTCAAGAGTCTGATCAAGGCAAAGCGAGCTGCGGGCCGGAAAAGGGATCTGCTGGAACTATCTGAACTCGAGAGCCTGCTAGAAGCCGAAGAACCATAGGATCCGCTCAATCATAGTACAAGCTACAACAGCGCGGGGTCCAGGCCATTAGCCGCCAGCGGCGCGGCGGGCCGGACGTGCGATTCGTCCTGCATGAACTCCAGCAACTGCCGCTCGGAACTCTCGAAGTACGAATCCAGAAACTCCTTCAGGGCCAGCCTCCGCATGGCATCTCGCGAGACCGCGGGCGCGTAGACAAACGCGCGACCGGCTTTGCGGCGGGTGACGATGCCGCGGCGGGCCAACCGATCAAGCACCGTCATTACCGTGGTGTAGGCCAGGGGACGGCTGGGGGCCATCACCTGCCGCACGTCCTTCACGCAGCCTTGCCCCAGCGACCACAGCGCTTTGAGACACAGCAACTCCAAGGGCGGCGGGATTTCGCGGGTGGCGGCCCTGCGCATCAACCCTCCGGCTTCCCGTCGGCGGGCCGTAAGGCCTGCAGCAGTTTGTCGCCGAATAGGGAACTGTTGCGGGCTGCGGGCGCGGCAACCGAAGGCACCGCCGGCGTGGGTGCCTGTGGGGGAGCGGGCTTGGCCGGTGCGGCGGGAATCTGAGGAGAAGGCTGGGGGGCGGGTCCCGCCAAATAGCGATCCTTCTTTAGCAGCACACGGTCCAGCGTTGGGTTATACCCGGTAAAGTTGCCGCCCACCTGCCGGTCCGTCTCGATCAGATGGCGCATGCATTCCATCTTGGAGTCCATGTCGTCCAGATAGTGCAGCAGCATGGCTTCCGGGAACACCGGCGTTTTGGGCGATCCGAATTCCAGTTGCCCGTGGTGGCTTAGGATCATGTGCTCGACCAGCGATCGCAGCCGCGGCGGAAAATCGGGGATATCGCGGAGTTTGTCGCCGATCATGCGCACGGCGATCAGCATGTGTCCGAGTAACTGGCCTTCGTCGCTATAACTGAAGCCGCGTTCGTAGCTCAACTCGTATATCTTGCCAATGTCGTGCACCAGGGCGCCCGTCACCAGCAGATCCGCATCGATCATGGGGTAGTGACTCGCCGTCATGCGCGAAAGGTGGCACAGCGATAGCACGTGTTCGATCAGCCCTCCCAGATAGGCATGATGGATCTGCTTAGCTGCGGGGGCCACACGATAGCGCCGGGCGATATCCGGGTCGTCCAGCAGCGAGGCCAGCAGCTTGTGCAGGTGCGGGTTGGCGATCGCCGCGGCGAATCCGCGCAGTTCGCGCCACATCTCCTCGGGGTCGCGTTTAGACGCCGGGAAGTAATCGGTAAAATCCACATCCCGGTCGTCGAGCCGGTGGATGGTGTGCAGAGTCAACTGGGGCCGGTTATGAAAGATCTGGATCAGTCCCTTGACCTTGACGAAATCGTCGCGCTCGAAAGTCTCCATGACTTCGGCGACGTTGTCCCACATCTTGGCATCTAACTCGCCAGTGCGGTCACCGAGTTGGAGAGACAGATACGGATCGCCCTTTTTCTTCTGCCGGATCTCTTTGGAGCAAACCAAAAAACTGCTGGTGACGATCTGGTCCGGCTTGAGGTCGTTCACATAGGGCGATTTCATGGCCGACAGTGACCGATGCGGCTTACGGCTTGGCAGGCGCCGCAGCCGGTTGGGCCGGGGACGAGGGTGGCGCGGCCGTGGCAGTCACGGGCTGAGTGGACTGCGCGGCGGCTGGCGTGGATTTAGCTACCGGCTTGTCGCCGGTCCCCGGAATCGGGATGGCGAAGAACAGCCGTTTTCGCCGCCGGTGCGCCGCCACTTCTTCCTTGGTGACGGTCTGCGGCTTCAACTGCGCAACATCCTTCCAGGTGGTGTCTTTGCCGGGCGCCGCCCCGCTATCCACATAGCCGGGCTTGATTTCCAGGAAAGCCTCCAGCCGCAGCTTCGTCAGATAGGTGCGCACCTTGGCATTCATCTGGGGCATAATCAGCCGCTCGTTGATCTCGTTTTCGACCTCCTCGTAAGAGGCCTGCCCTTTCTCGTAGCGGTCTATGATTTGAAAAATTACGAAGCCGCTGGGTCCGCGGATCGGATCGGTGACGTACCCCTTCTTCTGCTTGAAAACGATATCCGCGAGGGATTTCGTGAGCTGGTCGCGTTTGTACCCCGGCAATTCACCCCCCACACGGGCCGTTTCCAAATCGTCGGAATTGGTGGCCGCGAGATCCGTAAATTTTTCGCCTTTGCGCGCGCGGGCTACCAGGTCCTTCGCCTTCCTTTCTGCGGCGGCCACTTGCTCCGGTGTTTTTCCTTCAGTGGAAATGACGATCTGGCGCAGGAAAACCTGCTCGTCGCGCACGAAGTCGCCCTTGTGCTCGTCGTAGTATTTCCGCTTTTCCGATTCCGGAATAGCGATATGCGAGCCCACCTCCTCGCTGATGACGCGCTGGGTGAGGATCTGATTCTTGGCCTGCTGCTTGAAGTCCTCGAAGGGCATGCCCATCTGCTCGCGGATGAAGTCGTGAAACTTGTCTTCATCCACGATTTTGCTTTGAACCTGCATGGCGGCAAGGCGTTTGGCGATCTCGGAATCCACGTTGATGTTGAGATCCTTGGCCTTCTGCACCAGCAGGAGCTGGTCGATTTGATCGCGCAAGGCATCGGCGGACTTCTCTTTGACGGCCTGCGCCAACTTCGCTCCGCTCATGCCTTCCTGGCGAAGCGCCGCTTCGATCTCAAAACTGGTACGCGTCAATTCGCCGTGGGTGATGATGTCGTTGTTTACTTTGGCGACGATCTCTTCGACGGTGCGTACGTCGGCCGCCGCGGCGGCGGAGATGGAAGCCGCTAGAAGGAGGACAAGCCTGCGATACATATATGGGACATTCTAGCATTGTGCCGGTGGGGCAGCGCCGTGCGCTGCCTCCGGCCTAAACAAACACGAAGGCGAAGAAGTTGGTCTGCAGGACACCCCTCTGAGCGCGATAGAAGACGCGCGGTTCTGAACACCGAACGACAAAACCCGCGAGAGCGAATCGTGGCTAGCGCGTGGTGTGTCGCGGCCTTTCCACGTTCCCAGTTCAGCCGGGCTCATGGGATTTCAGAATCCGTAGCACTGAGCGTATTGTGCCCCAACTACGCGTTGTCGCCGGCGCCCCAAAGAGCCTGTCGATCTGTCCGAGACAGCCAATGGTTTTCATGTGTCGGCGGTACACCCCATAGACCAGACGATTCTTCGAGCCAATGATTCGCACCAGCCACTCCCCGCCTTCGGGAAGAGCAATCGGAAGAGAAACTTCGCGGCGTCCGTCCTCCGACAGGATGCTGACAAACTGAACAACATCCGCCGCCGGTGCACCGGTTCCAAACGGATTGTCCAGTTCCAGTTGAATCAGATCGCTGCCGTCGCAGTAAGCGATGGTTGCTTCAAACGGCAGCTTCCGGCGCAATTCGGCAAGGAACTTCGCGCGCGATCCAGGTTTGCGAACGACAAGCGTGCCGGCGGCGCCCACATTCACGGTATCGTAGATGCCTAGTTCTTTGGCCAGCACGCTCGGACGAAATGCCCTGTGCCCTCCAACGTTGATACCCCGGAAGAAAACGATCAAAGCCATGCTGCCCATTGTCGCAGCAGTGAAATGCCCCGCACCGGCTCACCGGTCTTCTCATCGACTGATGGAATTTCCACCATCCGATTCGCGTTAAACTCCGATTGATGACACCACTGCGCCGTGTAGCCGTGCTGGGAGCCGGCACCATGGGATCGCGCATCGCGGCCCATTTTGCCAATGCGGGCATCCCGGCTTTATTGCTCGATATCGTTCTCGCCAATCAAGCGAATCGCAGCGCCGCTGCCATGGGCGGATTGGAAACGGCTCTGAAACAAAAGCCGGCTGCTTTCTTTACCCCTGAAACCAAGTCACTCGTCACCCCCGGCAATTTCGAAGACGATCTCGCCAAGATACGCGACTGCGATTGGATCGTGGAAGCCGTCACTGAAAAGCTGGAGATCAAGCGCGGCTTGATTGAGAAGGTGTTGAAGCATCGCAAGCCAGGCTCGATTTTCTCCACCAACACGAGCGGCATTCCCCTGGCCAGCATCGCCGAAGGATTCCCCACCGAATTCCGCCAGCATTTTCTCGGGACGCATTTCTTCAATCCCCCGCGCTATTTGCATCTGCTGGAAATGATTCCCGGTCCCGAAACCTTGCCCGCGGTGCGCGAGCATATCGCGGATTTTTCCGACCGCCATCTGGGCAAGGGCGTCGTGCCGTGCAAGGACACGCCCAACTTTATCGCCAACCGCATTGGCAGCTTCCTGGGCGGCACGGTTCAGAGCCTGACCGTGGAAATGGGTTTGACCATTGAGGAAGTAGATGCGCTTACCGGCCAGCTCATCGGATTGCCCAAGAGCGCCAGCTACCGGCTGCTCGATATCGTTGGCCTGGACGTCTGGGCACATGTCACGAAGAACTTATACGACCTGGTGCCCGGCGATCCCTGGCGCGAGCGCTTCGTGCTGCCGCCGTTCTTCGCCCAGATGATTGAGCGGGGATGGCTGGGCGATAAGACCGGCCAAGGCTTTTACAAGCGCATTGGCAAGGGCGACAAGAAGGAAATTCTGGCGCTCGATTTGAAGACGCTCGAATACCAACCGTCCAAGAAGGCGCGCTTCGCCTCCATCGAAGGGGTTCGCAATATCGAAGATCTGCCGCAGCGGTTGCGCGCCCTGATGGCTTTGACGGATCGCGCCGGCACGTTTCTGTGGAGGCTTTTCAGCGACTTGGTGTTGTACTCGGCGAGCATGGTGCCGGAAATTTCCGACCGCTTGGTCGAGATCGACCGCGCCATGCGCTGGGGCTATGCCAACTCGTTAGGCCCTTTTGAGCTTTGGGACGCGTTGGGCGTTGAAGAAACCGTAGGGCGGATGCGCCATGAGCAGCGCCAGATTCCCGAGAGCGTCGAGAAGATGCTGAGCAGCGGCGCGAAAACCTTCTATCGAGCCCCTGCTAGCCGCCACGAATATTTCGACCTGCTTGACACTTCCTATAAACCACTCGAAGAGCGCCCCGGCATCGCCGTGCCGAAGGATATCAAGCAGGCGCGCGGCGTGGTGAAGAAGAACAGCGGGGCGTCGCTGATCGACGTCGGCGACGGTGTGCTTTGTCTGGAGTTTCACAGCAAAATGAACTCGCTGGGGGACGACCAGATCTCGTTGATCCGCGCCGGCATCGAAGAGACTTCCAAGAACTTCGACGCCATGATCGTGGCCAACCAGGGCGAGAACTTCAGCGTGGGCGCCAACCTGATGCTGGTGCTGCTGGCCGCCCAGGAAGAAGAGTGGGAAGAGCTGGAAGCCGCCATCAATCGCTTCCAGCAAGCCACCATGCTGATCAAGTACGCTCCTAAGCCGGTGGTCGCGGCGCCGTTTGGGCTGACCTTGGGCGGGGGCTGCGAGATCGCCATCCATTCGGCGCGCGTGCAAGCGTCAGCGGAAACGTACATGGGGCTGGTCGAGGTCGGCGTGGGTGTGATACCAGGCGCGGGCGGCACCAAGGAAATGCTGCTGCGCTTCGGCAGCGCGCAAAAGGCTTTCGAGCTGATCGCCTTCGCCAAAGTTGCGACCAGCGCCGCGGAAGCCCGCAGCTTCGGATTGTTGCGCCCGCAGGACCAGATCAGCATGAACCCGGAGCGCCTCATCGACGATGCCAAAGCGCTGGCGCTGTCCGTTGCTCCGAATTATGTCGCCGGTGTGCCGCGCACCGATGTGGAAGTCGGCGGCGCCGAAGATCTGGCGCTGCTAAAGACCGGCATCTATCTGGCGCGGCAGGGCAATTACATCTCGGACTACGATACCGTAGTAGGTGGGAAGCTGGCATACGTATTAAGCGGCGGACCCCTGACTGGCCGTCAGAC
>JBEKTJ010000300.1:0-7283 GCA_049516155.1 Bryobacteraceae bacterium | reverse complement strand
TTTTGGAGATGGCTTGGATTCGAATTCCTGGTGAACCACTTTCCGCGCTACCGGCGTTTCTGGGAGCATTACTTGTGTTTCGTGGTGCGCGGCAAAGTGATGAACTTCGAATTCGAAGCAATTAAACCGCCGATGCACGCCGATGCACGCAGATAAGACCAAGAGCCGGATTGTGAAGTTTCTTATCGGCGTGTATCGGCGTGCATCGGCGGTTACTTCTCTTTATCGCTTAGCGGACGCCGCCCGCAATGGCTACGGGAACCGCCACTCGACGCCGGAGCAGGCCCACGGACGACGCGGCGAGGATCTGGCGCACCGTTTTCTGCGCCGCCAGGGTCTCACCATCGTGGCGCGCAACTTTCACCAACGCTCCGGCCGCGGCGAACTGGATATCGTCGCCTGGGACCGCCAGACGCTGGTATTTGTGGAAGTGAAATCGCGGGTAAGTGCGGAATTCGGCAGTCCAGGCCGCGCGGTTGGATTCGATAAGGAGAGAGACCTCCGGCGGGCGGCCGGCGAATATCTGCGCCGTTCCGGCGCCACCCGCGAACAGGCGCGCTTCGACCTGGTGAATATCATCTTGTCAAGGCCCCCGGAGATCGAATGGATCAAGGATGCCTTTCCCCTTAGCCGGACGTTATAATACTTTCTCCGCGCCACCGAGTCCGGAACAATCTCTCTTAGCGAGGCACTCCAACGCGCGGGTTTGCCCGTTCTGCTATGGAAACGAGCAGAAGACGCCGCCCGAAGTTCTGGCTTACCGTCCCGGCGGCGGCGCGAACCAACCGGGCTGGAGCGTTCGCGTGGTGCCGAATAAGTTTCCGGCGCTGGGCATCGAGGGCGAGCTGAACCGCCAGGGCGAAGGCATGTACGACAAGATGAACGGCATCGGCGCGCACGAGGTGGTCATCGAAAGCCCCGATCACAGCTTGACTATGGCCGAGATGCCCGACCATCAGATTGAAGAAGTGCTGCGGGCCTTACGCGACCGGGTCAACGACCTTAAGAAAGACACACGCTTCCGGTACATCGTGTTATTCAAGAATCACGGCGAAGCGGCGGGCGCCACGCTGGAGCATCCGCACTCGCAACTGATCGCGCTGCCTGTGACTCCCAAGCGCGTGAAAGAAGAATTGGACGGCGCTAAGGTGTATTTTGACTTCAAGGAGCGCTGCGTCTACTGCGACATCGTGCGGCAGGAAACCGCCGCGGGCGTGCGCGTGGTGACCGAGACCGACCGCCTGCTGGTGGCGCAACCGTGGGCGCCGCGCTTCCCGTTCGAAACCTGGATATTGCCCAAGCGCCACGAGTCGCACTTCGAGCAGACCGAAGACGCTACCTTGCAGAATCTGGCCTGGGTATTGCGGTCCACGTTGCGCAAGATCGACAAAGTGCTGGAGCATCCGCCATTCAACTTCATCGTGCATAGCGCGCCGCTGCAGGAGAATCACCTGGCGCATTATCACTGGCACATCGAAGTGATTCCTAAGTTGACGAAAGTGGCGGGGTTCGAATGGGGCACGGGCTTCTACATCAATCCCACGCCGCCGGAGGAGTCCGCAAAGTTCTTGCGCGAATCGGGGCTGGCGTGAGCCTCGCGGCGGCGCGTGCGCAAAATTCCGCACAGACTACCGCACACCGCCGCATTCTGGCAATCGTCGTGGCATTGATCCTTTACGGGTCTCTGTACCCGTGGGAATTCCATGCGCGGCATTATGCGCACAACCCGCTCTGGATTCTGCTGCACACATGGCCCGCCCACTTCGACCGCTATGTGGGTTGGGATCTGGCCGTCAACGTCACGCTGTATCTGCCGCTGGGTATCTTCGGTTTTCTGGCAGTGAGCGCAGTAGCGCCCCGATGGATTCGGGTTCTAGGTCCGCTGGCACTCGCGGTGGGACTATCGGCATCCATCGAGATGATTCAGCTCTTCGACGATTCGCGGACGTGCAGCCTTTCCGATTTAGCCTCTAATACAGCGGGAGCGGCAATAGGCATTGCCGCGGGCGCGTTCTACCGGGTTCGGTTACAGCGGTTCCTGGCGCGCCAGGGCACGCTGCCGCGGCCCTCGGGGGCGTTGCTGCTGCTTTCCTGCTGGCTGGCGTACCAGCTTTTCCCTCTGTTCCCCGTCTGGGGAAGGACCAACTTAATACACCGGCTGGCGGCGATCGGAACGGTGACCGCTTTTTCCCCCGTCGACGCGTTGGTTGTCTTTGCGGAATGGCTGGCGGCTGCGTGCCTGCTGGAGAGCGTCCGTAAGAACAAGATCAACGGACTGCTCGCGCTGCTGTTGCTGCTGGCGCCGCTCCGCTTGATTATCAGGAGCCGCACACTAGCTTGGTCCGATATTTTGGGAGCCGCCGCCGCATACGCGGCTTGGGTGTGCCTGCCACGGGTCTGGGTGCGGCGGGCGGCGCCGGTGCTGCTGACGGCCGCGCTCGTGCTGGGCGAACTTTCGCCATTCCATTTCGCCGCCCGGAGTGGAGCGCGGGCCTTCAATTGGGTGCCGTTTCGCGGATTGTTCCGCAGCGACTGGCAGGATGGTTTCGTGGTGCTGTTCCGCAAGAGCTTCTGGTACGGTTCGGTTCTTTGGCTATGGCGTGCATCCGGACGAAGTTTGGCGTGGACGACTGCGCTAGCCGCCACAGGTCTGTTTCTGCTGGAACGGGTGCAAGTGTATCTGCCGGGCCGTACGCCGGAGATCACCGACGCGGCGCTGGCCGTGCTTATGGGTGTGTTGCTCTGGCTGTTGCGGGACGCCTAGAATTATGGGGTGCTTTTCTTCTCGCTCTTTTTCTCGTCTGCCTTTTTGTCGTCGGGTTTGGCGTCCGTGATGAGCGCCTTGATTTCGGCCGGCAAATCGAAGCGGCCCGCCGGAATTTCCGCATTGTGCTTGACGCTGTCGATCTTGACCAAAATCTCGATATTGGGAAGCTTTTGCGAGATGGTATGCGGCGTCAGAATGCCGCCTTCATCTCGATAGTCGCTGAGAGAGACTTCGGCCGTCGTAGCGCCATCCGGAGTACTTACTGGAAGCAGAACTTTTAGCAGCAAATCGGAGCTCTTATCGTAATAGCGGGTCTCCGCGCTGCCCTCGTTGGGGGTGAGCACCACTTTGTAGCAGGGCTTGCCGCCTACGTCCTCGCTCCCGGCGAGTTCAGCCTTCTTGTAAAAGTCGCGCCAGTGTACCTCCGTATGCATGGCATCGGTGCGCAGGGCGGTGGCGCGTTCGTCGCCTTGCTTGATGCGTGGGCCTTCCCCGGGGTTGTTGGACCAAGCCACCTGCCCGTTGGATCCCTGCTCGGCTTTGCCTATCGCCGCGAAGTCGACGACGGTGTAGCTCTTGTCTGGCGCGGCGCGATAAGTGGTGAGCGTCCCACTCAGGCCCATGCTGGAGATCTCCAGTGTGCCAGTGGATATTTCGGTTTGGACCTTTTCATAAGCGGCTCGGCCGCCTGTGACTTCGACGTACTTGTCCAGAATGGCCTCGGATTTCATGTCGGCGGCGGCGAAGGCGGCCGATGCCAGCAGCAGGAGGAGGGCCGGGGTTGCAATGCGGAAGCGGGAGATCATGGCGATGCTTACCTCTTGGCCTACTGTACCATTCGGCTGGTGGCCATCCGGAGTAACATTACATAGTGCAACCAGTCATGCTGCGGCCGGCGGCGGCCTATCGATTCCTGGCGCAACAGCCACAACCACGCCCTGCGCTCGGCGGCGCATGGCTCGGTTGGCGCAGGCCCCTGCTGGTAGCCGTGGTTCTCGGCTGCACAATGTCGCTGATTACTTCGGCAAGCCTGACCCTGCATCTGGCGGGTCCGGCGACCTTCTACTGGGGCTTCGTGCCCCTCGCCGAGATCGCCGCGCTGGCGGCCGTGTGCCGGCGGACAAGGCGGACGGGTCCGTTTGGCCGGACGGTGGATCTATTCTTCGCGGGCCACGGCCCCTGGCTGTTCTGGCTGATCGGCTTGTGCGGCATCTGGTCTTTCGTACCGCCAATTCAGGCCTACGACTTCACCAGGGTTTGGTTGTATGGCGCCGGCGCGATCGTCATCGTCTGGTCGGCTTATATCGACTTCTGCTTCTTCCGATTCGCGATGGGCAAGAAACCGGCGCGCGCCGGCGGCGACTTGCTGGTGCAGCGCTTGGTTTCGTGGACCATCGTCGTAGCAGTCTTCGGCGGGCCCGCGATTGTGCCGGAAGTTGCTGCACGGCTCGGGGTGAGCTTCGGACCATGACCGCGCTGCGCTGGGTCGCCGCCTGCCTGATCCTGGCATCGCTCGCCGCCGGCACCGTCGCCGATACACGGCCGGCGGATGCGCGCCTGATCTTGGGCGGCTATCATGTGATGGCCGTTGATTTCCACGTCCACAGCTTCCCCTTAAGTTGGGCTACGCTGGCGCCCGGGGAAACCGCGATGGAGGCCCGCCGGGAGGGTCTCGATGCGATTGCCATCGTGGGTCACAACCACGTGTGGGTTTCAAAAGCAGGCCGCTGGTTCTCGCAAATGGCGGGAGGTCCGGTGGTTCTCACCGGCGAGGAGATCGTGTCGGCGCACTACCATTTGCTGGCCATCGGGATCGACTCCACGATCGATTGGAGACAGCCGGCGGCGCGCGCCATCGAGCAAATACATCGGCAGGGCGGCGTGGCCATTGCGGCTCATCCGATCGCGCAATATTGGCCCGCATACGATGCGCAGGCCAAGCGGGCGCTGGATGGCGCAGAGGTGCTGCATCCCATTGCGTACGGCAGCGGCGAACTCGCCGCACAGTTGCGACAGTTTTACAATAGCGCGCCATTGACGGCGATCGGCGATTCCGACTATCACGGAATGGGACCCATGGGTCTCTGCCGCACTTACGTCTTTTCCACGGCGGAAACCCAGGCAGGTATTCTGGATGCGGTCCGTCGCGGCCGAACAGTGGTGTATGAGCGGGCGGGGCGGGCATACGGCGATGCCGAGTTGATTAGGCTCGCCGCGGCGGATGGCCGTCTGCCGCGGATTGCATCAGGGGCTGCATCGGGAGCGGCGCCCGCTGCGGGATTCCTCAGCGCGTTTAGCCGCATCGCGGGAATCCTCGGCTTAACGGTTGCCGCGGTCGCGGGGTTGGCGACTACCCGCTCAAGTTAGCCCGGCGATAGATGAACCTGCCGCCCGCGGGCAGGATAGCCCGATGCGCCTCCAAAGATTCCGGAAAATGCATTACAATATGTCCGTGGGCTACTTGCAACTATGTTGCAGACACTGATCATCACCCTGCGCGAAGGCGTGGAAGCCGCCTTGGTGGTGGCCATCGCCATCGCGTACCTCCGCAAAATCGGGCGCCGCGAACTGTTGCCCATGGTGCATCGGGCCTTCGGAACCGCTGTCATTGCTAGCTTTGGGTTTGCCTGGCTGCTCTCCCGGTTGGGCCTCGGCGAGGACGCATACGAGGGGTGGGCGCTGCTGATTAGCGCCGTCTTCGTGCTCTCCATGGTGCTCTGGATGAACCGCCATGCACGCGGCATGAAGGGCGAAATTGAAACTCAGTTGCAACAAAGAAGCGGCGCGGGCAGCCGCTGGGGTATCTTTCTGTTCGTCTTCCTGATGGTCTTCCGGGAGGGCGTGGAAACCGTTCTGCTGCTCACGGCGGTCAAGTTCGATACCTCCGGAGTCCTGGATATTGCAGGGGTTGTGCTGGGCTTGGGCTTGGCCATTCTGTTCGGTGTGAGCTTCGTGCGCGGCACCATCCGCATCGATCTGCGCAGCTTCTTCCGTATGACCACGGTCATCCTGATGGTGATCGTGGTGCAACTGGTTATCACCGGACTGCATGAGCTGTCCGAAAGCCAGGTGCTGCCCAGCAGCCGCGAGGAGATGGCTTTGATCGGCCCGATCGTCAGCAACGAGGTCTTCTTCTTCGTGGCCATACTGGCGCTGGCCGGCGCCATGCTGCTGATGGAATATCGCAAGCGGCGCGCTCCAGCGTTGGAGGGTTTGCAAGGCGCAGCGTTGCGCAAAGCCCGCTGGACGGCGCAACGCGAGCGCCTGTGGATGACCGCATCCTGCTTGGCTACGGGCCTGTTCATCTTGAGCATCACCGCGGAATTCATCTATGCCAAATCCACCACGGAGTTGTCCGCCGCCAGTTCGGTTTCCGTGGTGAACGGCGAGGTGCGTATCCCGGTGGCCTCGGTGAACGACGGCAACTTGCACCGCTTTGCCATCGACGAGGCCGGCGTCAGCGTGCGCTTCATCGTGATTCGCAGGCCCGACCAATCTTTGGCGGCCGCGTTCGACGCCTGCCAGATTTGCGGCAATCAGGGCTATTATCAGAAAGGCCCCAACGTGATCTGCAAGAATTGCGCATCCGCGATCTTCATTCCCAGCATCGGTTCGCATGGCGGATGCAATCCTATTCCCATCGCCTCGCAGGTGGAAGGCGATCAATTGGTTATCGCCGGCGATAAGCTCGTTCCCGGCGAGAAAATCTTCCGCAGTCCCAGTTAGCCGCATGTTCTTCCGCTTCGTGAGCCAATCCATCCGGCGATCGCCGCGCCGCAAGGCGATGACGGTGGCGGCGGTGGCGATGGGGACGGCGGTGGCTACGGCGATGCTCGGCGTGATGCTGGATATCGGCGATCGGGTGAATCGCGAACTGCGCAGCCTGGGCGCGAACCTGATGGTGACGCCCAAGGCGCGATCGCTGCCGGTGGAGATCGGCGGCATCAGCTATCGGCCGGTATCCAGGCAAGACTATATTCCCGAAGATCAGGTGCAGAAAATCAAGTCGACGTTTTGGCAACTGAATATCACTGGGTTCTCGCCGTCGCTTATGTCTGTGGCTTCGTTGGGCGGACGGAACGTACCGGTGGAAGGTGTGTGGTTCCGGCGCAGGCTTCGCGGCGCGGACGGTTCGACGCTGGAAGCGGGGCTGCGCACGGTGAATGGCGCGTGGAAGGTGGACGGCCACTGGATCGACGACGGCGCGCGCAACGATGAAGCAAGCGACGCACATCATGAGGCAATGATAGGCGGTGCGGTGGCGCGGCGGCTCGGCGTGAAGCCAGGCGATACGCTGCAACTTTTCGGGCATCCGTTCAGCCTATCGGGAATCATATCGACGGGGGGCGAGGAGGAGGATCGCGTGTTCGTGCGCCTGGAAGTCTTGCAACTTCTGGTGAACCGGCGCAACCAGGTGGACGCCGTGCAGGTGGGTGCGCTTACCAAGCCGGAGGACGAATTCGCGCGCAAAGACCCGGCCAAGATGACGCCCAAGGAATACGACCGCTGGTATTGC
>JBEKTJ010000299.1:0-7137 GCA_049516155.1 Bryobacteraceae bacterium | reverse complement strand
GAGAGCGCGCATAGAGCTACCTTTATACACCCGCGCGCGGTGAAAAAAAATTTCCGGAAGAGTATGCTTTTGGAGTATTCTAGTAGCAGGACCGGGGGTGGCGTTCCCCCGATCCCGCTCGGTCATTATTTCCGGCGTTGACGCCAGACGATAATGATCGTGACGCTGCTGTGTAACAGCAGGCCAACTAGAATCAGGATCATAAGAGACCCTCCTTTCTGCTTTGAATCGAAGGCCCGGGCGCTACCCGGGCTTTCCTAATTCGAAGCTCGAGTGCTTCGTTTCAGGAACCCGCCCATCGAATCTCGGCTATAAAGGACTCCGCATGTGCAGTGCGCCTTTGGGCGCCAATTTCTCAGGTCTATTCGGACGGCGCAGAGGGAGCGCGCGCGGGAAAAAATATCTCGCAAATAGTACACTCTTGGAGTATCCTAGTAGCAGGACCGGGGGTGGCGAGACCCCTGATCCCGCTCGGCCATTATTTCCGGCGTTTATGCCAGACGATAATGATCGTGACGCTGCTGTGTAACAGCAGGCCAACTAGAATCAGGATCATAAGAGACCCTCCTTTTCTGCTTTGAATCGAAGGCCCGGGCGCTCCCCGGGCTTTCCCAATTCGAAGCTCAAGTGCTTCGTTTCAGAAACCCGCCCATCGAACCTCGGCTAGAAATGACTCCGCATGTGCAGTGCGCCTGTGGGCGCCAATTTCTCAGGTCTATTCGGACGGCGGCGGGGAGCGCGCGCGAAGAAAAAAACTTCCAAAAACTTCGCTCTTGGAGTATTCTAGTAGCAGGACCGGGGGGGTGCGATCCCCCGATCCCGCTCGGCCATTATTTCCGGCGTTTACGCCAGACGATAATGATCGTGACGCTACTGTGTAACAGCAGGCCAACTAGAATCAGGATCATAAGAGACCCTCCTTTCCGCTTTGAATCGAAGGCCCGGGCGTCTCCCGGGCTTTCCCAATTCGAAGCTCAAGTGCTTCGTTTCAGGAATCCGCTCTTCCAATCTCAGCTTAGAAAGGGCTCCATTGGTGCAGTGCGCAGGTGGCCGCAATTTCTCAGGTCTATTCGGAGGGTACGTCGCGTTCGCCGTCCAATTCGTCCATCAATTCCGCGATGAGGGCTTGCCGCCCATGGTCGAAATCGGAGGTTGGTTCGGCCGGTTGGTGAGCTTGCAGCCACGCCTTCAGGAGTTCCATCACGGGACTGGCGACGGCTTCCTCGGCGCCTGGCTCAAAGCGCAAGGGGATGTCGGAATGCTCAATGGCGGCTTTCAACAGATCGGCAAATTTCATCTAGCGCTCGCTTTCAATCCCGTGGCTGCATGATGGTTCAAAGGGCCGGCGCCGTGCCCCAGCCCCGGGTTGGAACGAATGGCCTGCGTCACGTAATTCTTGGCGCGCGCCACCGCCGCTTCGATGGAAGCGCCGCGCGCCATCTCCGCGGCAATGCCCGCCGAGAGCGTGCAACCGGTTCCATGCGTGTGCGGCGTATCGAAATGCGGAGCGGTGAATTCGCGCCAATCCTGGCCATTGAAGAGGACATCCACAGCGCTCTCCTGCAAATGGCCGCCCTTCACCAGCGCCGCCTTCGCCCCCATTTCACAAAGGCGCTTCGCCGCCGCCTGCATATCTTCCACAGTGCGCACCTCAAGGCCTGTCAGTTCTTCGGCTTCATGCAGATTCGGACAAATCAGGGTCGCGCGCGGCAGCAGCAGGTCGCGCACGGCGGCAATCGCATCCGGCGAGATCAGCGGCTGTCCGTGTTTGCCGATCATTACCGGATCGACCACCAGCGGAAAGCGGAAATCGGCAGCCGCCGCGGCGATGGCTTCCACGATCTCGCGGTTGCCCAGGGCTCCGGTCTTGGCCGCCTGCGGCGGGATGTCTTCCAGAACCGCGGCCAACTGGGCCAATACCAGCTCCGCTGGAATGCAGTCCACGCGCGACACGCGCACTGTATTCTGGACGGTCAGCAGCGTGATCACGGCCTCGCCGTAGACACCGAACTGATGGAATGTTTTCAGGTCCGCCTGAATACCCGCTCCCCCGATAGGGTCGGAGCCGGCGATGGTCAACGCTACAGGAAGCATGCAGCCACCAGTCTAACAGTTCGCAGCATCGGGATAGGCCGCAACGGCTCCCCCCGATTGTGCGGATGTAGGGCGGATGCTGTAGTATACTGGCTTGACCCCTATGCCCGAATCATTCGACATGCGCCTGATCCAGCGCGGTGCGCGCTTGCGGCGATCGCCCTTCTTCGAAGCCACACTGCGTTACGGCTGCCGCGCCTACACCGTCTACAACCACATGTTCCTGCCCAGCTACTACGACGATCCGGTCAACGAGTACTGGCACCTGTTGAACGAGGTGACACTGTGGGACGTGTCGGTGGAGCGGAACACTGAAATCACCGGTCCCGACGCCTTCCGCTTCACCAGCCTGCTGACGCCGCGCGATCTCAGTAAGTGCCGCGTGGGGCAAGGCAAATACGTGTTGATTACGACCGAAGATGGCGGTATCGTCAACGATCCGGTGTTGCTGCGGCTGGGCGAGCAGCACTTCTGGCTGGCGGGCGCCGATAGCGACTTGCTGCTCTATGCCAAGGGACTGGCGGTCCACTCCGGCATGCAGGTGACCATCCGCGAGCCGGATGTTTCGCCGCTACAAGTGCAAGGCCCCAAATCGAAGCAGGTGATGCAAGCGCTGTTCGGCGACAAGGTGCTGGCCTTGCGCTACTACTACTTTCTCGAAACGGATCTGGACGGCATTCCCGTAGTAGTCACGCGCACGGGATGGACCAGCGAGGTAGGCTACGAAGTCTATCTGCTGGATAGCAGCCGCGGCGACGAGTTATGGGAACGCATCATGCACGCCGGGCGTCCTTTCAATATCCGGCCGACGGGGCCGAGCGACATTCGGCGCATCGAAGGCGGCATTCTGAACCATGGCGTGGATATGACGCTCGATACCAATCCGTACGAGCTGGGCCTCGACCGGTTGGTAGATCCGGACAAAGACACCGACTTTCTGGGCCGCGAGGCGTTGCGGCGCGTGCGTGCGGAAGGTGTGACGCGGCGCTTGGCCGGAGTCGAGATTGCGGGCGCTCCCATCGAGTTCAACACGACCCGTTGGCCGGTACGGAAGGACGGGGAGACGGTGGGGCAAGTGACGTCTGCCATATATTCCCCTCGGCTGAAAGAGAATATCGGTTACGCCATGGTACCTGTGTCGCTGGCGGCGCTGGGCACGGAGTTGGAAGTCCTGACGCCCGATGGCGCGGTTCGTGCAGTGGTTGTGCCGATGCCGTTTGTGGACCCCGGAAAGATGATTCCGAAATCGTAGATCGCTACAAGATGAGTTGCTTCCGATGGCTTTCGCTGCTTGCAACAGGCGCGGGTCTGTGTCTGGCTGCCGAACCCAATTCGGTCATTTTGATTTCAATCGACACACTGCGCGCCGACCACTTGAGCGCTTATGGATACCGGCGCATCCAAACTCCCAACATCGATTCGTTTGCCCAACAAGGTACTCTGTTCACTAACGTCGAAGCGCAGGTCCCGCTGACGCTTCCCTCGCATACCTCGTTGTTCACATCCACCTACCCATTTGAGAACCAGATCGAAGAAAACGCCGAGCGGGTGCCGCTGGGCCGGGTCACGCTCGCATCTGTGTTGCAGTCGCATGGATACAAGACGGCCGCATTTATCGGCAGCGTGTTTCTGGAAAGCGAGATGGGCCTGGATCAGGGCTTCGACGACTACGACAGCCCGTTTCATTTCGAAGCGTTCTCGCCCATATCGGGATCCATGTTCTTCGGGGGGGCGGGACGTAACCAGTACGCGGTGAGAGACAGACGCGACGGCGCCTTGGTGCTGGGCGCGGCGCGCCGCTGGCTGGCGGCCAACAGCCGGGGCGGCCAAGGGGTTTTCGTCTTTGCGCACCTGTTCGACCTGCACAAGCCTTACATCCGCGGCGGATACGATGCGGAGCTTACTTACGCCGATCGGCTCCTGGGCGCGTTCAAGCAATACCTGATTGCCAGCGGATGGTGGCAGCGATCGTTGGTGGTGCTGCTATCGGACCACGGCGAAAGCCTCGGCGACCACGGCGAGGATAGCCACGGCTACTTCATCTACGAGAGCACCCTGCGGGTACCGCTGCTGGTCCACTGGCCCGACGGGGCGGCAAGCCGGCCCGCGAGCGACGAGCGGCCCGGCGCGCTGATGGACGTAGCGCCCACCGTGCTGGACTTTCTGCACATCGCCGCGCCGCCCACGTTTGAAGGGCGTAGTCTGCTGGAGGGCAGCGGCCCGCGCGGCATTTACAGCGAAAGCCTTTACGCCTACGACGGCTTCGGCTGGGCGCCGTTGCGCAGCCTGCGCGAAGGCGGATATAAGTATATCGATGCTCCCAGCCCCGAACTCTACAACTTGGCGGCCGACCCCCATGAGCGGATTAACCTATCCGCCAAAGATCCGTCGCGCGCACGAGAGTTTAAGACCGAGCTGCGAAAGCTGCTGGCCAGCCACGCTCCCAAACAGCCGGCTTCGCCCGCCGCCATCTCGCCCCGCACGCGGGCGTTATTGGCTTCGTTAGGCTATCTATCCGGCGGCCCGCATCATGCGGCAGGAGCCGCGATGCCCGACCCGAAAGACCGTTTAGCGGAATACCGGCTCTATGAACTGGCGCAGGCGCTGCTGTACGACAGACATCTGGAAGAGGCGGCCACCACTTTGCGCCAGATTCTGGTGCGCGATCCCAAGAACACGCTGGCGCGGCGCGACCTTGGCGGAACGTACGTCGAGCAGCACTTATACTCCAAAGCACGTGAGTGTTTCGAGCAGGTAGTCGCATCCGCTCCGGACGATTACATGGCTCAGTTCGAATTAGGAATCGCCGATAAGCATCTCGGGCTTACGAAGGAGGCGCTGGAGCATTTACAGGCCGCATGCAAAGTGGCTCCCGAGGCGGAACAGTGCCGGCGCGAGCTGGACGCCCTTACGAAAGATTCACCGCTTCGCTAACGGGATCACGAATTTGTGCGCCGTATGTGTGTCCGAAAAGCGTGCGATCTTGGTATCCACAAGGCCAGCGTGCCGGCCGGCTTCCAAGACGGCCATCTCGGTGATCTCAGTCCTCCCCTTTGGATAAACCACCCAAATGGCTCCATTTCGTTTGATGGCCTTTTCAAGCGACCGCAGCTTCGCCAAGTCCTTATTCGCTTCGGCTCCGAAGAAGATCAGGTCCGATTCTTTGGCCGCTTTGCCTTCCGTAACGTCGGTGGTGCGGCTCTCCAGATCCACAGTCACGCCGATCAGCGAGATGCGCATCCCCAGCTTCACATCCAGCTTGTCGGCAAGGGTACGCGGATTGCGGATCTTGTACGCCCACTTGTCGGCCTGCGCGCCCAGCTTGAAGCTGGCCGTGCCCGCGGGCGATGAAACGCGCAGCACGCCATCGGCAGCCTCCAGCGACTGGATACTCTTCAGGGGAATCGACAAGCGGAAATCGCCGCGAAAGATCAGATCGTCGGTTTCCAGCAGCGCTTTGCCGGCGGATATTTTTCCGCCGAAGCGGACTTCACATTTGGCTTCCTGTCCCATCGAGGTTTCAGTGTAGCAAGCCACGTATGATGGAAGAATGCTGAAATTTCGTGCGGCCTGTTTGGCCGCCCTTCTTACCCTATTGTCCGCGGCGCATGCCCTAGCCGCTCCGCCCAAACTGGTGTTGGCCATCGTAGTGGATCAATTCCGTTACGATTATCTGACGCGCTTTCGCGGCGATTACCATGCCGGCTTTGAACGGCTGCTCACTAAAGGCGCTGTCTTCACGAACGCGCGGTACGTGCACTATCCGACCGTAACCGCGGTGGGCCACAGCACCTTTCTTTCGGGCGCGACGCCAGCTATGAGCGGCATCATCGGCAATGAATGGTACGACCGCGAAACGGGCAAGGTGGTGACCAGCGTGAGCGACGATGCGGTGAAGCTGTTGGGCGCCAATGGAGACGGCGCGTCCCCCCATCGCCTACTGGTGAGCACAGTGGGCGACGAGTTGAAGATGGCGCGCAGCGGCGGCAAAGTCATCGGCATCTCACTGAAGGATCGCAGTGCAATTCTGCCCGCGGGTCACATGGCCGATGGCGCGTACTGGTTCGATCCGCGCGCCGGAAGCTTCGTCAGCAGCACCTTCTACTTCGCGGAGCTGCCCGCTTGGGTGGCGGAATACAACGCGGCCCGGCCCGCTGACAAATACCATGGTGCGCACTGGCTGGACCACACGCTGCCGGCCGATCCATCGGTCTATGCGGCGCTCGAAGGCAGTCCGTTCGGCAACGAACTGGTCGAGACCTTCGCGGAGCGCGCCGTACAGGCTGAGAAATTGGGACAAAGGAATGTGACCGACGTGCTGGCGGTAAGTTTCTCCGCGAACGACTATGTGGGGCACGCCGAGGGACCGGACTCGCCCGAGGTCAAGGAGATGTCTATCCAGACTGATCGCGTCTTCGGCAAGCTATTCAGCTTTCTGGATGCCGCGGTCGGGATGGGAAACGTGCTGGTGATCATGACCGCCGACCACGGCGTGGCTCCCATTCCGGAAGTGAACGCGGCGCGCAAGATGCCGGGCGGACGCATGCCGCCCGGAGTCGTGCGCAAGGCCGTAGAGGCGGCGCTGATTGAAAAGTACGGGGCAGGTCAGTGGATGCTTAACCCTTCCGATACCGCTTTTTATTTCAACTGGCAGGCGATCGCCCAAAAGAAATTGGATGAAGCGGAAGTGGAGCGCACCGCGGCGGAAGCGGCACGGCGCATCGCGCATGTGTTTCGCGTGTACACGCGGGAGATGCTGTTGCACGACGCGGTGGATATCGAAGTGGGCCGGCGGGTGATGAACGGATTCTACGCGCCCCGAGGGCCGGATATGTACGTGTTGTTGGAGCCTTATTGGCTGTACGGGACCAAGGGTACCACGCACAGCACGACTTTCAGTTACGACGCGCACGTGCCCGTGATCTTCATGGGGCCGGGTATTAAGGCAGGACACTTCGACCAGGAGATTGCGGTCAACGACGTGGCGCCCACGCTGGCGACGTACTTGGATATCGAGACGCCTAGCGGAAGTGTGGGCCGGTG
>JBEKTJ010000298.1:0-7053 GCA_049516155.1 Bryobacteraceae bacterium | reverse complement strand
GAGTAAGGTCAGCGAGCTTCCTATGATCGATCCGCTGCGCCATTGCCTTCGAAAGCATGTCTCTCCTTCCGGAGAACTTTCGGAGGGTGCGCTTTGCGCTCGCCTGCGCGAACCGAACTCTGTGTCTATGATAATCGTTTCCCCGTGTTTTTGTCCACAGTCATGCAGATATTTGGCCGTGTTCTGTTTTTTGTCGGTGGCTGTTTATCGCTCCGCCGGTACCGTCATTCCGCGATTTCCATACAGAGCGGCAAGCCGCCGCGAACTTCCAGTACAAGGATCTCGCCGTCATCGACGCCCCGAATGGCCTCAAATAGCTGCGCCACCTCTTGCTTCAGGTCGAAAACGCTGGATGGGTGCTCCGGCCTGTTGGGAGTCGGGTTGCCGAATTTGACACTTCGGACCGCGGTTGGCGGCGGCTCCAGAACCAGTTCCCCACGCTGGATTCGCAGAGATTCGAACCGGCCGTGGCCGAGACGCCGCATCGCATCGACAAACTGACGCTCGGACGGACGCAGATCGTGCATTGATTTCGGGGGCACGTTACTCATGGCATTCTCGGATTCACCTCTACCCATTCACTTCAAGGCCACCGATCAGAACGCTTCTGTCATCCTGTCGAAATCGGTGGCGTTCAACTCGTTCCTCGCGAGCGGCCGATCCCGCATGGCAGCCTGGGTCCGCAATCTCCTCTCGGGCGCGTTTCTGCCAGAAATAGTCGCCCACGACCGTTACGAACCACGAAAAGTGCCGCGGACCATTCCGCGTTCCTGGCCGCAATTTGCGCTCGTTGTACAAGTACGACAGGCACTTGAACACCGTGTCTTCCGTAGCGCCTGCGGCGGCATCCATGATGTCCACGACTTGCCGATCGTTGGGGTAACGCTTCTCATCGTCTGGCCCAGACATCATGTACTGGGCGAGCATGTCGCGGAGATGGGGGTATTGCTTGCATCGGGCGGGCGCCGACGCGAGGTCCGGACGCGAATCGTGTTTTTTGCGACTCGTGGCCGGATAGTCTGAGTCGTCTGTCTCTTCCCGATAACTCTCTTCAATCTGACTCTCTTTGGGTGCAAGATCCTGCACCCCCTCCGGTGCAGAATCTTGCACCCCCTCCGGTGCAGCTTTCTTCACCCCCTCCTCCAGCAGAACGTGCCACAGGAACTGGAAAGCGTTGCTGGTTTGAGCGCGCCCGGCAAAGCGGCATAGCCGCCGGATCAGTTTGTGTCGCTCCAGTTCTGCGAGGTAGTTCTGTGTCTGCCGGGTGGACATGCCGATTTCGGCTGCCAAGGTGGGCACCGCTGGATAGCAGTTGCCGTCCTGGCCGGCGTATCGGGCCAACCGCCCGTACGTGAGCTTGGCGCCGGCGGAGATGGTCATCGAGCGGACCAGGGCGTCCGGGATGAAGATGCCAGTGAATAGGCCGAAAGGATTGAATGCCTGCCCGACTTGCAGTGTCGGAGCCAATCGCCGTATATCATTGATCGGCCCGTGCTCAATCTGCTTGGCCATTGGGTACAACCGCGCGGGGGCGAGAGTGAATTTAGTTGCCAAAATCACCTACTCAAGCTCCGATTATAAGAGACATACGCGATTCGTCAAAATGGTGTAATATAGAGAGTTAATCGTTGCTCAGTGTTCCTAATCGTGACTAGTAGAGTTGGTCAATGAACGGCTATTGGAATCGAGGTTCACCGATAGCCAATGAGGATTTGCAGTGAGGATTTACACCGCTGGGCAGCGGCGGTGGAGGCGCTTTAGCATGAAACTTCATCGATTTGAATCGCCGAGTGAGCCCCGGTACACTCGCCAACTATCAACCCGGAAGTACTGCAATGTCTGACCCTTGGTGGCTCACGGTTAGGAAGATGGAAGCCGCCCGGAAGACAATGCCTGGCATCGCGGGCACGCTGAGATGTTGGAAGGCGCAACCGAAATGCCCGGCTTCGCGGGCAAGCTTCGGAAGATGGAAGCCGCAATCGCGAGTGCTCTAACCCGGAATGCAGACCCCGGACCTTATTCGCCAGATCTTGTAGTCCTGGCCTCGCCTATTGATGCCGCGGAATCTCGAAGAGAGAGCGGTGTTGAGTCGATTCGGACTCGGATCAAGAACGATGTGGAAGAGTTGATGCGGTTTACGTGGGGCCCACAAATGTTCGTTGAGAATGAAGGGCCATCACGGTCCGGTGACCCATCTAACCTCTTCGAAGAAACACTCGCGTCGATTTTAGAAAAAGGCGCCAGTGATCTCGTACAGCAGGAGGGTAGAGAAGCTGTATTGGGGCAGATTGGTCATACTCTAACTGCCTTACAGCGATTTGAGATTGCGAGGCGCACGTATTCGTTCCTGAGAAGGATCTGGTTGACCACAGGAAAGTTGCCTCCGGCGCTGCTTGTCGCGGGGCGTGCGGACCGCATCAGCCAGCTGTGGCAACTTAGTGATGCTGTTATGCAGGCGGAACGCGATTTTAGTCTTCCCGAATCGACGACCACGCCAGACCAGACGGCGATCCAGATATCCCCCAATGAGGCGCGCGCGGCAACCGGCCATCCCCCGAACCCCGAACGGTCGGGGGCGTTGCCAGCGCGTACAGATCGGGCCGTGCCAGATGAATCACGAAGCCGGGCGTCCCCCACGGAGAGTGGTAATCCACCCTTCATTCATGCCGATGCCGACCCGCTAATTCAAAACGACCTGTTCACTGCAGCTATGAAGGACGCTCATGCGAAGCGGAGAATAATCAGCGACGCATCCTTCCGGCGTTTGGTCGTTGAAACACTTCGCAAGCCCGAGAACGAAATCACTCCGGAAGAGTGGTTCGAGGCGCGATATAAGCTCATGGCGGCATACGGCGCGGTCGAATTTACCCCGGGTGAAGGATTAGCAACTCTCCCCCCGATGCAGCCCTTGCAGGGCACATCCACGGTCATGTCGAAATCAGAGCTGCCGCCAAGCTTGAAAGGCTAAACTACGCCGAGTTCGGCTTTAAGGACGGCAGGACCGGGAATCCCAACCAGGCATGGGCGGTGTTGCGTAGTCTGGCAGAAGGCCGCGGCGTGATCGGAGCTTCGGGGGTCATCACGGATGCCGCAGGGAAGAGGCTGGCCTGGCCACAGGTTGAGAAGAGCATGCAGCAGATACGAAAGGTCTTCCGGAAGCACTTCCGCATCTCTACTGATCCTGTGCCGTTCATTCCGGGTACCGGATACCAGGCTTGCTTGCGGAAGATTGGTTGCGGACCTTCTTACAACACATAGCCGACGATTTTTCGTCGGCACCCAACCAATAACCTCACAATTTATTTCCGTCCGCATTTCAACAGGTTAAGGGAGTTTTCGCCGAAAACTCTGCTCGCTGCGCCGATTTTTCGCCAAGTTGAAGTATATGAATTCTTCAAAACGCGGCGAACGCGAAAGCGCAGCTAACACCCAAGTAGAAGCCCTTCTCGATGAATATGCCGTAGCCAGGTTCTACGGCGTCAGCGTGGCAACCATCCGCCGTTGGCGTTGGCTCCATACCGGCCCGACGTTCCACAAAATCGGCGCTCTATGCAGGTATCGGATGACCGACCTCGAAGCATACCTTCGCAGCACACGCACCGGCGGCGGTGGCCAAGTGGAGGGGCAGTGAAAGATGGCTACAAAAACGAAACCCGCCGGGACAAGCGGCGGGGTTCGAACAATTACGGTTTCGCGCTGGAAGCCCCTAAGAAACCAAGCCATGCGGGGGTTCCTGACTCTTACCTTACCATCCGGAGTTGTAATCCACAACTGCCACCTACTCGAAGCAGGGGCCGGCGGTGGGTAGGATTGCCAGCTAGGCGTTTCCTCACGGCGGATGGCAAGGTTCATTATGAGCCGATCATCGAATTTACCACCCGGAAGGGGCACCGAAACTTCCTGCACGCCGCACTGGAAGTGGTTGAGGCTTACCTAAAAGCGAGGGGTGAATGGTGAGGGGCGATAAGAGGACCGCCATAGTCAAGGCCGCACATTGGTACGCGGCACATGGCTTCCCGGTGTTTCCGATGCAAAGTGCACCCGGCGGCGTCTGCTCCTGTAGTGATCTGGACTGCCAGAATCCCGGCAAGCACCCCCGGACTGCGCACGGGTTCAAGGACGCCACGCAGGATCAGGACCGCATCGCGGCTTGGTGGAAGCGATGGCCGGATGCCAACGTCGGAATCCCGACCGGCGCCGCGTCCGGCCTTCTCGTTGTGGATTGCGACCCCAGGAACGGTGGGCCGGCAGACCGGAGCGAACTCATCGAACGATGCGGTCCGATCCCGGACACCGCGGAGGCGATTACGGGCGGAGGTGGACGCCATCTGTTCTTTCGCTACGGCAGAGGCGCTGTGCCAAAAACCCTCGCTCCTGGCATCGACCTGAAAGGCGATGGTGGCTATGTGGTCGCGCCACCCTCTGCCCATGCGAGCGGCAATGCGTACATCGCGGTCCCGCACGACGGATCGCGTGCGGAGTTCAAGGCGGCGCTCGCTTATGAGAAGGTTCCGAAAGGCAATCGCAATGACCACTTGGCATCTCTCGGCGGCACAATGCGCAAGCGCGGCATGTCGCGAGAGGCCATCGAAGCGGCGCTGCTCGAAGAGAATCGGCTCCGCTGTGACCCGCTATTGCACGAAGCGGAGGTGCGTCGTGTCGCCGCGAGCATCGCGGCATACAAGCCCCGCGATAATGACGGAGCCCGGCACGCCGTGGTAGTCGAGGATTGGCGGAAGCCGGAAGCGATTCAAGGCGAATTGCCCGCCGTGCTTTCGTTCTCTGAGGATCTTCTCCCAGTTTCCCACTGGTCCGGGACGTCACCGAGCGCATGCAAGTCCCGATGGACTACCCGGCGGTCGTGATGGTGCTTGGTCTCGCCGGCGCAGTGAACCGTCGAGCAACGATACAGCCGAAGGCAAACGACACCGGATGGATTGTGGTGTCAAACCTCTGGGGTGGAATCATCGCGCCGCCTGGCTTCATGAAGAGTCCCGTGATTCAGGCAGCTACCCGCCCTCTGAATCAAATTCAGGCGGAATGGCACGAGGAGCATGAGGATGCGTTGAAGGAGTTCGCGCAGGCCAAAGAAGAATACGATCTAAGGCGCCAGGCATGGAAGGAACAGTTCAAGTCGAACGCGAAGAAGAAGAAAAACCCACCGGACCGGCCCGATGACGCGCCCGAGCAGCCGACGTCGCGCAGGCTGATTGCAAATGACGCGACGTTCGAGGCCCTTCATCAGACCATGAGCGAAAACCCCGATGGCATCCTGGTCATCCGCGACGAGCTTACTGGCTGGTGGAGCACGTTGGATCGGGCCGGCCGCGAAGGTGAGCGCGCATTTTGCCTGCAAGCATGGAACGGCGATACTGGCCACACCATCGACCGAATTGCGCGCGGCACGGTCCACGTGGAAGCGTGTTGTATGTCCATGTTGGGCGGCATCCAACCTGGCCGGCTCCGCTCCTATCTTGCCGATGCACTCAAGGTTGGCCCGAGCAATGACGGCCTGATTCAACGGTTTCAACTGCTGCTGTGGCCGGACACGGAATCGGACTGGCACTACGTGGACCGCGCCCCAGATCCCGCCTCTGAGTTAACGGCGAATCGCGTCTTTCGCAATCTGGTAGCTTTGGACAGCGAAGGTCCCATGCGATTCCGCTTCGCGCCGGACGCACAAGAACTGTTTGTGAAGTGGCTGGCGATGTTGGAAGGGCGCGTGCGCGGCGACCAACTCCACCCGGCCCTGGTATCACATCTCAGTAAGTACCGAAAACTGTTGCCGGCACTCGCGCTGCTATTCGAGTTGGCGGATTGGGCAGCGGCGGGACCTGGGGACGTACAAGTCGGCGCCACCGACCAATTTCTCCGCGTCTCGCTGGAGCACACCAAGCAGGCGGTGGCGTGGTGCGAGTATTTGGAGTCTCATGCGCGGCGAATCAACTCATGCGTCACGACTCCCCCAATGCGGGCGGCGCTGGTGTTCGCAGAGAATTTTAAGAGCCGCCAGATTGCACAGGATGGCTTCTTCTCCTGCCGCGAAGTGTAACTGAAGGGCTGGAGCGGCCTCGACACCCCTGAGCTGGTAAGAATGGCGGTGGAAGTCCTCCTGGATGCTGAGTGGATTCGGGACGTGAACCGAGAGTCTGGTCCTCTCGGCGGCCGTCCGTCGGCCCGCTATCAGGTGAATCCGAGGGTGTGGCAATGAGCGCCCACGGATCGAAATCGGCAAACCGCAACCGCCGCATTGGGCGACCGCTGGTGCCGCGAATCTCGGCGGATTCGGCAAAACGCGGACCTACGAAACCATCAAAACCCGGTTCTGTAGGTTTTGTAGGTGGCCCCAATGCCGGATACGCCATTATTCTGGCCCAGCCAGGTAGCCGTGGATGGTCCTCCTTACAACGGCTCCACCGGCCACCCGAGGACGGCACGCAGCCCATCGAACTGGGCCTTGACTGTTGTACCAAGACTACGCGACTAATGTCATGCGGCGCGAGTTCCGGGCAGGCGCGCCAGGATAGCACGGCACCAGCGGACAAGATGAACGAAATCAACAGCGACGAAGCGGGGCCGGCGAGGACATCAACAGCGACGAAGCGGGGCCGGCGAGGACGTAGCTATGGCGGTCTACAAGCGCGGTCAGGTCTGGTGGTACCGCTTCACCTGGAATGGGAAAGCCATCCGGGAGAGCACCAAGCAGACCAACAAACGCGTAGCCGAGCAGATCGAAGCCGCGCACAAAACGTCGCTGGCAAAAGGCGAGGTTGGAATCCGCCAGAGAAAGCGCACCGCCACCGTGGCGGAGTTTGCGGAGAAGGATTTTCTTCCTCACGTCAGAAGCCGCTTTGCAGACAAGCGAAGCACGTTGGCATACTACGGCATCCAGGTCGGACACCTCATCGCATACCCTCCGCTGGCCACTGCGCCAGTCGATGCTGTCACACCCGAAATCATCTCGGGCTTCGTGGACAAGTGTCGCGCCGCGGAATATGAGGTATCCAGTATTAATCGCGCTTTGCAGGTGCTGCGCCGGATGCGCCGGCTGGC
>JBEKTJ010000297.1:0-6720 GCA_049516155.1 Bryobacteraceae bacterium | reverse complement strand
GTGCGCAACATGGAGCTGGGGCAGTTCGAGATGGGTTACAGCGTGCTCGTGCCGTGCATCTTCAGCATCTACCTGCATCCCGACGATCACAAGCGCCTGGCCGGCATTCAGGACCTGATCAAGGAAGATGCCAGCCGCGCGCTGGCCGCCCGTCTTGCGGAGTGGAACGGCAAGCAGCCGCTATTCAAGCGCGGCAAGAAACAGAAGCTATACCGCATCGCGCGGCACGACTGGTGGATCGAGTTCTTCGCCGATAGCGAGGATGTGGTGCCGCCGGGCGATGTGGAGATCCACTCCGAGCTGAACGACGTGCCGCAGCCCGGATACCGCGGCATCAAGACCACGCTGATCGAGCGCGAGAGTTCCGTAACGCCGGCGCGCGTGGAGCGCGACCGCACGCTGACCCGCCGTCGCGCGGAGCAGGTTTTCGCCGAGATCCGCTATGAAGACGATTCCGGGCCGCAAAGCTATTTCGTCACGCAGAATGAGATTTCGATAGGCCGGGGCGGCCAGGATCTCTCGGTGGATCTGCCGCTGTACACCAACGATGAAGTCTCGCGCGAGCATTTGCGGTTGCGGCGGGATCCGGCTACGGGCGATTTTACGGTGTCCGACCACAGCCGGAACGGCACCTGGTTGAACGGCCGCAAGCTGGCGCGAGGGGCCGAAGAGCCGGTGCCCGACCGTGCGCGCATCCAGGTGGCGGACGTGATTACGCTGTCGTTCGAGGTGAAGAAATAGGCACGTATGGCCGCTACGGTGCATTGGCGTTCGGGAGGGGCGACCGACACAGGGCTGCTGCGCGCGTCGAACGAAGACCGTTACTGGATCGACGACGAAAACGGGATTTTTCTGGTGGTGGACGGGGTGGGCGGACGCGCGGCGGGCGAAATCGCCGCGGAAACGGCGGTCGAGGCGATTCGCGAGGAACTGCCGGTGGCCGATGGAAATTCCAGCGGGGCCGAGGAACGCGTGCGGCGCGCCATTGCCGCGGCCAACAACCGTATCTACACCGTGGCGCGGGATTCCGACGAACTGCGCGGCATGGCTTGCGTGCTGACCCTGGCGCTGGTGGATGCGAGCGAGATGGTGATCGGGCATGTGGGCGATTCCCGCCTTTATCTGATCTGGAACGGCGCGATTCGTAAGCTCACGCCGGACCATTCGCCGGTCGGCGAGGAGGAAGACGCCGGTGAGCTGACCGAAGAGCAGGCCATGCTGCATCCGCGGCGCAACGAGGTCTTCCGGGATGTAGGCACGCGCCCGCACGCGGCGGGCGAGGATGGTTTCATCGAGATCCGGCGCTGCCAATTCAAGCCGGAGGCGGCCTTCCTGTTGTGCAGCGACGGCCTTAGCGATGTGCTCCCCTCCGCCGCAATTAAGGATATCGTCGAACGTTACCAGGGCGACCCTACGCGAGTGGCTTGCGACTTGGTCGAGGCGGCCAATGAGGCCGGCGGCAAGGACAACATTACCGCATTGTTCGTGGCCGGCAGCGAATTCCAACCGGGCATGCGGGAGGCGCGCGCACGGCATGCCACTACGCGCATGCGCCCGGCGCCGGCAGGCCCATCCGGCGGGATGCGGCGATTCTTTTCCGGTCGCGCCGCGTTTCTGTTATATGGCATATTGTTCGGTATGCTGTTAGGCATCCTGCTGATGGCCGCGCTGCACGCGCTGAAAGGTTGAGATCATGCAGCCCGCCACGCGTTTCGGGCCTTACGAGATCATCCGCCGGTTGGGAAAGAGCGTGAACGACGTGTACCTGGCGCGGGACACGCGCGAGGACCGGCAGGCCGCGCTGAAGCTGATCAAATCGGGACCGGATGCCGCATCGCAGTTGCTGCTGGAGGCGGAGCGCCGCGGCGCGGTCATCCAACAAGGGCTGCGCACGCTCGATCCGCGCGTCATTGAGGTTTACGATTACGGCGATCTGGATGGCTATTTCTACATCGCCATGCAGTATGTCGAAGGCCGCAGCCTGGCCGAGGTGTTAAAGCACGACGGGCGCATGGGCGCGTATCGCGCGGCGCGCGTGGCGCTGGAGATTTGCGGACAGCTCGAGAAGTTCCATGCGTTCCGTCCGGGCGACGGCGCGGCCTCTTCGGTGGTGCATGGCGACATCAAACCTTCGAACATTCACCTGGGCCTGAACGAAACCGTCCGGCTGTTGGATTTCGGGATCGCCAAAACACTGCGGCCGAATCACGATTTCACGTTCCACAATTTTGGGAGTCCGAGCTATTGCTCGCCGGAGCGGCTGGGCCGCTCGCAGGTCGATCAACAAGCGGATTTGTGGGCGGTGGGCGTGACGTTGTATGAGATGGTGGCCGGTTCCCCGCCCTATCAGGCCGAAGACACCCGCAAGCTGGAAAGGCTGATTCAGTCGGGACGGCCGCCGCGCGCGCTGCCGGCAAGTTGCCCGCCTGCTTTGAAGGCCGTGATCGGCAAGGCGCTGGCGCCGCATTCGGAGCGGCGGTACAAGTCGGCTGCGGCGTTTGGGGACGATCTAAAAGCGTTTCTGGAAGGCACGGAGACGGCGGCCGCGAAAGAGACGCGCCGCCCGTGGAAGCCCGTGCCCACGGTCGAATCGGGAAAGGCATCCAAACCGCGGCGCACGCGGCGGCCTCATCCAGCGCTGCGTATGGCGGGGCGCATCGCGGGCGCGATCGGCTGGGTGCTGGCCGGGATGCTGCTTTTTATCGCGACCAGTTATTGTTCGCGCTACTGGCGGGCCAGCCGGCAGATCCGCGCCACCGCCGATTGGGCCTTATATACGGACCTGCGCGACCAGTTCGCCTTCCTCGGCAGATATTCGCCCGTGGAGAATCTGCGCGCGCCGCTGCGGGCGGCGTATGAGGAGAAAGGAGCGCAGGCGCTGGATGGCTCCGATTGGGAAAAAGCGGAGTTGCTCTTGACGCGGGCGATGGATCTGGGGGCTGGGGGGGCGGAGATTACCGGCAAGCTGGCGCTGGCGCGCGGGTTCGCGGCGTTGCAACAGGGCAAAGGCGAGACCGCTCGGGACCGGTTCTTGGAAGCTGCGCGAGCGATACCGAAATGGCCCGATCCGCATTTGGGCTTGGCGCGGGCCGATCTGCTGGCATCGCTGCCTGGCGGCGCGCTCGCGGAACTGGACACGGCTGAGCGGCTGGGCTACAAGCTCGGTCCGCGCGAGCTGGAAGAAAGGGCCGTCGCCCACCGGCTGCGCGGATTCGAGGAACTTCAGGCTGGGAATGTGACGGCGGCGCGCCAGGATCTGGAGTGGGGCAGACCTCCGACTCCAATCCGCCCCGCGCGCAAGGCAGGCCGGCGTGGACGCCGGCCGCAGGACTGGAGTCCTGCCCCACGATGATCCGCTGGCTCGTGGGCGCATCGATCCTGGTCGCCGGCGGGTTGGCCTTCGTATTTGCCGCCAAAACGCAAAACTTCGCCGATGTTTCCGAGCGGCTGCGGCATGGCGATCTGTTGAATCTCAATGCCGTGTCGAGCGCGGAGCAACTCACGCCTTTTCTGGACGTCATCCAGGATCAGGCAGAGCGCGAGGCCGATGCCGCAAAGCTGTTTGAGTTCCTGCGCGCGGCGCATCCCTTGCGGAACGTCGGAACGCTGGCGCGCCTGCGTCAGAATCGCAAGCCGCTGCTGCCGGTATCGAGGCTCAAGCCCGCGTGGGTGGTGCGTACACCGGATGATTTCCGGCGTACGTACCTGATCTGGTCGGCGGTCTATTTCGCCGGCTTTTATGTGGTCTGGTTCGCCTGGCGCACGCGCCGGTTTGCGGGCGACTCCGCGATTCTGCCGGCGCTGCACTTGCTCTCCGGCTTTGGAATTATCCTGATGGTGAGCCTGCGCGACCCTTTGCGCGATACGCTCGAATTCCGCAAGTTCGCGCTGGGCGTTTTTCTGGGCTGCTTGTTGCTGTTGCTGCCGCTAGTGCCGGTACTCGATTACCGAAGGCTTGCCGACTGGATCTACACTCCTTTGTTGGCCGCCTTTGTGCTGTTCGCCCTGCTACTGCGCTTCGGCAGCGGACCGGGCACCAGCGACCAAAAAGTCAACCTGGGACCGTTTCAGCCGGTCGAGGCAATTAAGATTCTAGTGGTTCTTTTCCTGGCCGGATACTTCGCGCGCAATTGGGAACGGCTCCGGGACCTGCGCCAGAAGGGCCTGCGGGGCATCGGCGTAAGTCTGGGCGTCCCGCGCCTGGCGCACCTGATGCCGGTGGCGTGCGCGGTGGCCGTCTCCATTCTGCTGTTCTTCGTGTTGAAGGATTTGGGGCCTGCGCTGGTCCTGTTCTTTCTGTTTCTGACGCTCTTCTCGGTGGCGCATGGACGCGTGGGCCTGCCGATGTTGGGGATCGCTATCCTGGTTGCGGCCGTTTGCGTGGGCTACCATTTTGGACAACCGCACATGGTGGTGGATCGTATCAATATGTGGCTGTCGCCTTGGGATAACGACGTACACGGCGGCAACCAATTGGCGCATTCGCTGTGGGCGTTTTCGACGGGCGGCGTTTGGGGTTCCGGACCGGGCTACGGCGACCCCGGTATGATTCCGGCAGGATTTACGGACTTGGTCTTACCGGCGATCGGCGAAGAGTGGGGCTTCGCGGGTGTGTTGAGCGTGTTTCTGCTGTTCGGATTTCTGATCTACCGCGCGTTCCGCATCGTTATTCGGGCGGTGTCCGATTACGCTTTCTTCCTGGCGTTGGGTCTCGCGTCGCTGCTGGCGTACGAGATGCTGCTGATTTCCGCGGGCGTGCTGGGCGCACTGCCGCTCTCAGGCGTGGTTTCGCCGTTTCTGAGCTCCGGTAATACAGCCATGCTGTCGAATTTCTTCATCTTCGCGCTACTGCTGGCTATCTCCGCAGGCAAGCCGTCGCTGCAGGGACACCCGCTGTTCCGCGTGCCTCTGCGTTGGACCGGAGTGGCGCTGGCGGCATGCGCACTAATTTTGGTTTCGTTCGCCGCGCGCTACCAGGTGGTACACGACCGCGAATATCTGGCGCGCGATGCGCGGGTATTCGAAGACGACGGCGTGAAGCGCGCCCAGCACAATCCGCGCATCAACTCCATCGCCCGCGAGATTCCCCGCGGCGACATCTTCGATCGTAATGGGGTGCTCCTGGCCACCAGCGATTGGAAGAAACTGGAACAGCGGCGCGCGCAGTATCAGGCCCTCGGGATCGAAATCGATCGGGCTTGTACACGCCTGGAATCGCGCCATTATCCGTTCGGTGCGGCGACCGCACACTTCCTGGGGGATTTGCGCACGGGCGAAAATTTTCACGCGGCGAACGCTTCGCTGGTCGAGCACGATTCCAACGCGCGGCTGCAAGGCTACCAGTATTCGGAACTTGTAGCGCTCGTGCGCCACCGGCATCGGCCCGGGAATGCCGCGTTGCGCCGCCTGCTGGGGCGCGACCGCGACGTGCGCACCACGCTGGATATCCGGCTGCAACTGCGCGCGGCGGAAATTTTGCGGCAGCATCTGCAGCGGGCCAACAAGGAGAAAGGCGCGGCGGTGGTCATGGATGCCCATTCCGGCGATGTGCTGGCGATGGTCAGCATGCCGGAACCAGCGCCGCCTGCCGCGCGTACTGCGCCCCCGTCCGACGACGAGTTGCTGGATCGCGCGCGCTACGGACAGTATCCGCCCGGCTCGACTTTCAAGCTGGTGACGGCCATGGCGGCGCTGAGGCTGGATCCGAACTTGAGGAACGAAACGTTCACTTGCCGGAGGTTGCGGGACGGCCGCGCGGGCGCCATGGTGGAAGGCTGGCGCAGGCCAATACGCGACGATATCAAGGACAAACCGCACGGCACGCTGGCCATGCGGCGCGCCATCCAAGTTTCGTGCAATGGGTATTTCGCGCAGCTTGGAACCTACAAAGTGGGATGGCAGGCGCTGCGGCAGACGGCCGATTTGCTGGATATTTCGTCGGGTGAAGAGGCGGAATTGAAGGCTGCCCTGCCCTTCGCCTCCTACGGTCAGGGCCCGCTCTTGATTACGCCGTTTAAGATGGCGCGCGTGGCGGCCACTATCGCCGCGGACGGCGCGATGCCGCAGGGCCGCTGGGTGATCGACGCAAGCAATACGCGCCAGGACGTTGCGCGCACTATTGTGCCGGCCGAACCCGCCGAATTTATCGCCGGCGCCATGCGGCTGGTGGTGACGGACGGCACGGCGCGGCAGGCCATGGCGGGAACGGCCGTCAATCTGGCGGGCAAGACTGGCACGGCGCAATTGGCCGAGGGCGAGCCGCACGCGTGGTTCGCGGGCTTCGCGCCTTACGATGGCGACGCCGCACACCGCATCGCGTTTGCGGTGCTGGTGGAACGCGGCGGGTACGGCGGCCAAGTGGCGGCGCCCATCGCGCGTGAGATCATGGAGGCTGCGAAGGACTTGGGGCTGCTGCCGTGAGGCGTCAATGAATTTGGCGGACTTTCTGGAGAAGTTTGGGCGGACGGTTTTCGAAAGCCCGTTCGCGCAGGGGCAAGGCGATGAACCGCCCGAGGTGGCCGAGATCCGTCTTGCCATTCTGGACCAGGTCCGGGAGAAGAGCTACCGGCTGGGCGGCAAGAAGGTCTTCCCGTTCAACGTGGTCCACATTCACGTGCGCGGCATTGAGGACAGCCGCGCGGCTACGTTCACCGGCAAGTTTTTCCGCACCTATTTTGAGCAGGAACTGCGCGCCAGCTTGGACCGGAACGAGTGCCGCTA
>JBEKTJ010000296.1:0-6725 GCA_049516155.1 Bryobacteraceae bacterium | reverse complement strand
CACAAAGCCGGCATCAGCGTTTCGCCCTCGCCGATGCAGATCGCGTCCACCGACCGGTTCTGATCCACGGCCTTCGGATATGCGGATATCGCATGGCCGCCAATGGCGACAAAAATACCGGGATCGTGCGCCTTGGTCTGCTCGGCCAGCCGTAACGCGGCCGGCGCCTCCAGAATGTGCAGGCACGAGATCGCCACGATGTCCGGCCGCCACTCCCGCAGAATTGCGCCGATACTGCGCCGTTCGAAGCGCATGTCCGCCATCATTACGGAATGCCCGGCCGGACGCAGCGCCGCCGCCAGATACATCAGGCCCAACGGTTCGGTTTGAAAGAAAGGGGCCAAGCCGAACTGCACGGCGTCCGGACGCGGCCTCACCAGTAGAATTCGCATCGCCTACCTACCGGCCCCCGATAACGCACGCCCACGGAAATTCAACAAAGGAACTTGCCTCATCGCGTGCGCGGCGGCCCAATGGCGACCAGCGTATTCCCGGATCCCGCTTGGAATGCGGATTGCTCCTCGGGCATCGGCACTTGCACCGCCGGAGCCTGTTCAGCCCGCTTTCCGGCGTCGCGCGGCATGCCCAATAGCTTGCGCCAGGCGAAGCCCAACCGCCTCTTCAGCAGCGATCGGCGCGAATCTCGAAACGGATCGTCCGCCGTTCCGTACACCGGATGGTAGCTATCCGTCCTCTCCAGTCCGGGAACGTCGATGCGGAAATCGTTCAACTGCATGAAATGCCGCATCTGCAGCTTGTACCGGCCCTCAATGCCGAATAACAGTTCCAGCATGCGCTCGTTCAGCCATACCATATAGCGCAGGCCGAACATCCACAGGTAAGTGTAGCCTTTGAAATACTTCCAGTCGCCCTTGGTGGGCCGCCACATCCCGATGATCTCCCGCCGGATCTTCCACCGCGCGAAGCTGAGTTCCTCCGGCGACAGCGCCGACGTGCGCACGTTGCTGAAATACCCGTCGTACCATCGGAAGTCCGAAAGGTTCTGCACCTGCCCGGCGCGCAACATATTATCGCGCAAGGGCGTCTTCGGATACGGCGTCATGATCTGATCCATCACGCTGCTGACGCCCTGCTCCTTGATGAACCTGTAGTTCTCGCGCATGCTTTCCGGATCGTCGTCCGGCAACCCATTGATCAAGCCGGCGATCACTACGATCTTTTCCTTCTGCAGCTCCGCGATGGCTTTCTTGATAGCGGGCAGCGTGTTCGGCTTCTTCATCGCCCGCAAGTTCTTCGTGGAGGCGTTTTCGATGCCCATGAAAATCGAGACGAAACCCGCCTTAGCCATTTTCTTGACCACGTGCGGCCGTTGCGAAAAACCGATAACCGTAGCCTGCGTGGTGAACCGCAGATTCCTCAGCTTGAGCCCGATCACCCCGTCCATCAGTTCCTCAAAACGGTCCATGTTCTGCGTGATGTTGTCGTCCGTGCAGAAGATATGCCGCGCGCCCCGGCTATAGGCGTCCTCGATATCGGCCAGTACGCGCTCCATCGGGAATTGCCGTATGGAGCTGCCGTACATCTGATGAATGCTGCAGAAGTTGCAGTGGTAGAGGCAACCGCGGGAAGTCTCGATGACATCCGCCCTGCGGAAATACATATGGAAGTTCTTGATGAGACGCTTATCGCGCGCCGGCAGCCGGATCTTAGTCACATCCTCCAGCGGACGCGGCGCGTTGTGATGGAACTGGCGGTTTTCCGTCTTATAGGACACGCCCATCACATTGTCCAGCCCGCGCCCCTGCGCATCCAGCGAGTCGAGCAGTTCCCCGAAACTGAAGTCGCCTTCGCCCCGCACCAGGAAATCCCAGTAATCCGCTCCCGGCGATCCCTCGATGTCGTCGTACGATAGCGTTGCGTGGTAGCCGCCCAGCACCGTCTTGATGCGGCGATCGAATTGCTTGGTCAGATACGCCATCCGCAGGTTGCAATCGTACTGAAAGGCCATCCCCGAAAAACCCACCACTTCCGGACGCTCCTTTCGCAGCGTCTCCATCAGGATCGGAATGGCGCTCTTGCGCGCGGGCGCTAAATCCAAAACCTTCACGTCATGGTTGTCGATCTGGGCGGCAATCGTCGCCAAAGCCACGGATGGAGGCTCCCACTGCCTTCTCGGGACCCAGGGCGACGTAGCGGGGCATTGCACGAGCAGCGCTTTTGGCATTGCGACATCATACTCCAATTCGGGATAGGACCGCAATACGGCGCATGGGACGCCGCATTTGGGTTGGCTTCCCGTTTTGTTGCGCCCTGTCCGTCGACGCCGCGCCGTGGCGTCGGCCGGGCATGATTTTCATATTTTAGGGAACGCACACCTCAATAATCATAAATCGTGCGATTTACAACAACGGAGTAACTAAATGTACACGCTCGTACACAGAAAGGCGGCATAGCCCATGCTAGGATTAATAGGATTGTGGCACGGAGCGCCGTTCAGAAAGCACGTATCCGAACCCGACGCCCTGACGGCCCGCGTAAGTCAATCCCGATCTATCGCTTGGCGGCTATCGTCATGTTCGCCGCCTTCGTGGTGGAGTTGAATCTTTACGCCGCCGCGCTCGCTGCCCCGTTTGTCTTCGACGATTTCACCCTCCCTTTCCAACAGGGATCTCCGAACCTCTTGACATGGCTATCCGGAGTGCGGCCGTTTCTCATGCTGACTTATTGGCTGAATGACGCCATCTCGGGTAAGTCGCCGCTTGGCTATCATCTGTTCAACCTTATTATTCATGCGGTGAATACGGGCTTGATTTTTCTGGTGCTATGCAGGCTTCTGGCCATTTCCGGCGGTATGAGTGTCCGCGCGGTCAGGGCTGCGTCGTTCGTCGGAGCCGCCGTCTTTCTCGTCCATCCGCTCCAGACTGAGTCGGTCAGTTATGTCGCAGGCCGTTCGGAGAGCCTCGCGGCCTTGTTCATCCTGCTGGCGTATGTAGTGTTTCTTTACCGGCGCCACGAGGTCATTTCGTGGATGGAAACCGCCGCGGTGCTCGTGCTGTTCGCATTTGGTGTAAGTACCAAGGAGAACGCGGTCAGCTTGGCCGGATTGCTGGTTCTCACGGACGTATTTTGGCCGCACGCATTCTCCACGCGCGGGTTGCGGAACAATTGGAAGCTCTATGCTGCGCTGGCGGCGGGCGCGATGGTGGCCGCCTGGAACGTCTTTCGCATGCTCGCCACGGCGTACTCAGCGGGCTTTTCAATCTCCGGCGTCACTTGGTACCAGTATGGATTCACCCAGGCTCGCGCGTTCTTCACCTACGTGCGCCTGGCCGTGATTCCGTTCGGCCAATCGATCGATCACGATTTTCCCGTTTCGCATACCATTTTCGAATACGGCGCCGTTTTCTATCTGGCCGCATTGGCGGGGATCGTCGCACTCTGTTATATATGGCGGAAGCGATATCCCCTGGCGTGCTTCGGCTTCTTACTGACTCTGATTCTGCTGGCGCCGACCTCGTCGATCGTGCCCATCCTCGACCCACTCGTCGAACGCCGGATGTATCTGCCCCTGCTGGGGCTGATTCTGATAGGATGCGAAATCGTCAAGCATGTCCGGATGCAACGCTCCACCGGTTATGCGGTGTGCGCCGTGATGCTGGTTTCGCTCTATGTGCTGTGCTACCAGCGCAACCTGTTATGGGCCGAGCCGTATAAACTATGGGCGGAGGCCGCCATGGCATCCACGGGCAAAGGCCGCCCCTACGCAAACCTTGCGGACCAACTGGTTGAGGAGCGGCGCTGCGGCTTGGCCATTCCGTATTTGCAGCACGCCGAGCAAGCTCTCCCCAACGACTACTTCGTGCAGTTGGCCTGGGGCCGCACGCTGGAGTGCGTGGGACAGCGCGATGAGGCGCTCCGGCGGCTGCTGCGGGCGGCGCAACTCCGGCAGACGTCAGAAGTGTACAGGCTGATTGGGCTGCTGTATGCCGAGATGGGCAGGTCGGCCGAAGCCGGGGAGGCATTGCGTACAGCGGTTGCACTCGACCCGCAGTCGCAGCGGGCGCGCGACGCTCTGGCGCTTTGGAAGCACTGGATGGATCGTCAGGCTGCCACGGTTAAGAAGTCGGGAATGATCTACGTGGCCGCTCCCCATGGCAGGCCGGCGTATGCGGCCATGCAACCGGTGCGCCAGGCGCAGTAGGTCGCGGCTTCAGCAGGCCGCCTCCTTCCATGCTGCTATCCTGAACCCAAGAGGCACAGTGATGCTGTTGCGAGACTTCACGTATGCGGCGCGGACCCTGGCGAAGAGTCCCGTATTCGCCGCCACAGCCATCGTCACCATCGCGTTGGGGATCGGAGCCAGCACGGCCATCTTCAGCGTGACCAACGCCGTGCTGCTGCGGCCGCTGCCTTACAAGAACCCGGACCGGCTGTTTTTCGCCATTTCCGACATGCGCAAGCGGAACGTGAAGGACTTCCCGCTCTCGAATGCCAACTTCATTGACATACGCAACGGCGCCACCGGCCAGTTCGAAGATCTGGGCGCGGTAAACACCGGCCGCGCCACGGTGCCACGCGAGGATCAGTCGCCCGAACAGATCCGCTGGGCCGCCGTGACCACCAACTTTTTCCGGTTGATGGGCGGACAAATCGCGCTGGGCCGCGACTTCAACGACTCCGACGGGCAGCCGCAACCGGTACAACCGGCCCCGGTCGTTGGCACGCCGGCGCCAAGCCAGCCGCGCTTGCCGCTGATCGCCATTCTAAGCTATGGGTACTGGCAGCGGCGCTTCGGCGGCAACCCGTCCATCGTGGGCAGCCCGATGCCCGGCGCCTTCGGCGGACAGGGCGGCACGCAAATCGTGGGCGTGCTGCAGCCCGGTTTCGAACTGCTGTTTCCGCCCGATTCCAATATTGAGCAGCATCCGGACGTGTGGTTCGCCGGCCGCCTGGCCTACGATAACGCCAACCGCAACAACGTGCAGTGGCGTGCCATCGGCCGCCTGAAGGATGGCGTTACGCCCGAGCGGGCTCAATCGGCAATGGATCGCGTCGCCGCCGACCTGCGCAAGAATTTCACGATCCAGCAGACCTCCGGCTTTTTCATTCGCCTGGAACCAATGCACCGGCACGTCGTAGAAGAGGTCCGCCCCGCGCTGTTGGCCTTGACGGGCGCGGTCGTCTTTCTGTTGTTGATCGCATGCGCCAATGTCGCGAACCTGCTGTTGGTGCGGGCGTCGCTGCGTGAACGCGAACTGGCAATCCGCACAGCGTTGGGAGGCGGTTGGTGGCGGCTGGTGAGCCAGACGCTCGCCGAGGCCTTGCTGCTGGCGCTTAGCGGCGCGCTGCTCGGCTTGGGCCTGGCATGGGTGGGCATCCACGAATTGCGCGCGATCGCCCCCGCCAGTTTGCCGCGCCTGGAAGGCATTGGCATCGATCCCACTGTGCTGGCATTCACCGCCTTGGCTGCGCTAGCTGCCGCCGGGCTATTCGGTCTTGCGCCGGCGGTGCGCGCCGCGCGGCCCAGCGTCGCTGTATTGCTGCGCGCCAGCGGCCGTAATGCGGGACTCGGCGGCGTAGGGATGCTGCGCAATTTCGTGGTCGTCGCCGAAGTGGCGCTCTCGTTCGTACTGCTCATCGGATCGGGCCTGATGTTCCGCAGCTTCCTTGAATTGCAGCGCGTCGACCCCGGCTTCAATCCGAATGGCTTGCTGACGTTCCAATTGCTGGGTGGCCGCGGCGGGCAGAAACCGGAAGAGCGCGCCGCGCGCCAGCGTGAAATTCGCACTCGCCTGGAAGCCCTGCCGGGCGCGGACGCGGCCACCGCCTCGTTTCCGTTGCCGCTGGCGGGCGGATTCAGTCCCATTCGGTGGGGGCTGGAGCCGGCCCTCACGGACTCAAGCAAATTCCAGGCCGTCGATTTTCAGATCGTGCTGCCGGGTTACTTCGAAGTGCTGCACACGCCGCTGATCGCGGGGCGCACCTTCAACGAGGCCGACAACGCGCCCGACCGGAAAGTCGTCGTCATCGACCAGATGCTGGCGGCCAAAGCGTTCCCCGGCCAATCGGCCATTGGAAAGCGGCTGCTGACCCGCCTGAATACGCCCGAGCCGGAGTGGGTGGAAGTAGTGGGCGTGGTGGCGCATCAGCGGAATACTTCGTTAGCCGTCGCGGGCCGCGAGCAGATCTACTTCACCGACGGTTACCTGGGACATGGCGCCACCGGCTCTTGGGTAATTCACACGGCGGGCGACCCGGCGAAATACGCGTCCGCGGTGCGCGCGGCCATCGCCAAGCTGGACCCGCACCTGCTGGTCGGCGAAATGCAGCCGATGACCGCGCTGGTGGAGCACGCGCAGGCTTCCACGCGCTTTTCGCTGTTGCTCATCGGCGTATTCGCCGCCGTGGCTGCGCTGCTGGCGGGCGTGGGGCTTTACGGCGTGCTCTCGACGGTGGTGCGCCAACGCACGCCGGAAATCGGCGTCCGCATGGCGCTGGGCGCGGCGCCCGCCAGCGTTTTCCGTTTGGTGGTGGGCCAAGGGTTGCGGCTTAGTGCGGCTGGCGTGGCGGTGGGCCTGATAGCGGCCTTCGAGCTGACGCGCGCTATGACCAGTATGCTGGTGGGCGTGAAGGCCACCGACCCAGCGACTTTTGCATCGATGGCGGTGCTCTTCTTCGCGATTGCGGCGGTCGCCTCGTGGCTGCCGGCGCGCCGAGCGGCGGGGCTGGATCCGACGGCGGCTTTGCGCGAGGAGTAGTTCAAG
>JBEKTJ010000295.1:0-10972 GCA_049516155.1 Bryobacteraceae bacterium | reverse complement strand
GGCGTAGCGCGCTTGCGGGGCGGCTTGTCCGTCGCCGATTATCTGAAGGTGATATCGGTGCAGCAATTGAGCCGCGCCGGGCTCGCCGCGCTGGCTCCCACCATTACTACGCTCGCGCGTGCGGAGGGACTGGAAGCGCACGCGCGGTCGGTTGAGGTGCGGATAAATGACTAAGGGGGTCATCCGTCCACGGCAAGCCGTGCTCAAAATGGCGCCTTACTCGCCGCCCACTGCCGGCCGCGCCGGCAAGCTGCGCCTCGATTTCAACGAAAATACCGTGGGCTGCTCGCCGCGCGTTATCGAGTTTCTGAAGCAGCACCTGGACGCAGGCAGTCTCGCAGTCTACCCGGAATATCATGAAGCCAAGGCGGCTGTGGCCGAATTCTTCCGCGTCGCGCCGGACCAATTCATCTTCACCAACGGCACTGATGAAGCCATTCAGGTCTTCATCAACACCTATGTAGACGATGGGCAGGAGGTGCTGCTGCTGCGTCCCGCCTACGCCATGTATCGCTTCTACGCGCAGGTGGCCGGCGCCAGGGTGCGCGAGATCGACTACGACGGTCCCGCGATGGATTTTCCGCTGGCCGCCATGCTCGACGCTCGCGAACCCGAACAATCCCACCGGCACGGGCCTCCCGCTCGCGGCCATCGAGCGCATTCTGAAGCGCGCGCGCAAGGCCGTGGTCTTCGTCGATGAGGCCTATTTCGAATTCTCCGGCGTCACCGCGCTGGGCCAGATCGAGCGCTGGACCAACCTTTTTGTGGGCCGCACGTTTTCCAAAGTGTATGGCATGGCGGCGATGCGGCTGGGCTGCCTGTTTTCGCATCCCGCCAACATCGCGTATCTGCACAAGGCGCAGTCTCCCTACAGCGTCAATACGCTCGCCGTGCTGGCGGCGCAGGCGGCCGTTCGCGACATCGCTTATGTCGAGAATTACGTAGCCGAAGTGCTGGCTGCCCGTGAGCTGTTGTGCTTCGGCCTCGAGCGGCTGGGAATCGGCTACGTGCCCAGTTCCGCGAACTTCGTGCTCATTCGCGCCGGCGCGCGCGCGATCGAGATCCGCGACCACCTGCGCGCCCAGGGCATCCTGGTGCGCGACCGCAGCTATGAAGCGCCCGGCTGCTTGCGCATCACCGTCGGCACGCGCGAGCAGACCCGCCGCCTGCTGGCCGCACTGGAGGAGATATGGCTCGCGAAGTGATCGTCTTCGATATGGACGGCGTGCTGGTGGACGTCACTGAGTCCTACCGCGAGACCATCGTGCGTACCGTAGAGCATTTTGCCGGCGTGAAACTGACTCATCCGCAGATCCAGGACTACAAGAACCAGGGCGGCTTCAACGACGATTGGAAGCTTTCGCATCACGTCATCTCGAAGCATGGCGTGGCGGTCGAGTTCCAGGCCGTGGTCGATTATTTCCAAGGCTTATTCCATGGCAACGGTGCCGACGGACTTATTCTGCGCGAACGGTGGATGGCGCACGACGGCCTGTTCGAGCGTCTCGGCGCGCGCTTCGATCTGGCCATCTTCACGGGGCGAATGCGTTGGGAAGCGGAGGTTACGCTCAAGCGCTTCGCGCCGTCGCTGCGCTTCGATCCCATCGTCGGCATGCATGAAGTGACCGCGCTCAAACCTGCACCGGAAGGCTTGCTGAAGATCGCCGCCGCGGCTGGCGGCCGCAAGATCTGGTACATCGGCGATACGGTGGACGACGCGCGCTGCGCCAGGGCCGCGGGCGTGCCGTTCATCGGCGTCGCCTCGCCCAACAGTCCGCGCCGCGATGAGCTGGCTGCGTTGTTCCAAGCGGAAAATGCGGTCGCGGTTCTAGAAGACATCAATCAACTGGAAAGCGTGCTCGTCTGATGCGAACTGCCACCATCCAACGTGACACCAAAGAGACGCAAATCAAAGGCTCGCTCAAGATCGAAGGCCGCGGCCGCTACGAAATCTCGACCGGCATCCGCTTTTTCGACCATATGCTGGAGCTGTTCGCCAAACATGGCGGCTTCGATTTGAAGCTCGACGCCAAAGGCGACCTGGACGTGGACCAGCATCACACTGTCGAAGACGTGGGCATCGTGCTGGGCCAATTGTTCGCGAAGGCCCTGGGCGACCGGCGCGGCATTAACCGTGCGGGCTACTTCGTGCTGCCTATGGACGAAACGCTGGCCGTAGTTGCGCTGGATCTCGGCGGCCGGCCCGCGCTGGTCTATCGCGACTTGGTGCGCGTGCGTCTGGTGGGCGACTTGCAAACCGAATTGGTGGAAGATTTCTTCGGCGGCTTCGTGAATCACGCGGGCGCCAACTTGCATGCGCGCGTGCTGTACGGCCGCTCCAACCACCACAAGATAGAAGCCATCTTCAAGTGCTTCGCGCGCGCGTTGAAATACGCATGCTCCACCGACAGGCGGCTGCGCGGCCAGTTGCCGTCAACGAAAGGACTGCTGTGATCGCCATTCTGGATTACGGCGCGGGTAACTTGCGTTCGGTCGAAAACACGCTCGCGGAAATCGGCGCGGCATACACGCTGGTGCGCGAGGCGACCGGCCTACGCGACGCGCGGAAAATCATCCTGCCGGGGGTGGGCCATTTCGGCCAGATGATGCGCGCGCTCGATGAGATGCAGGTGCGCGATGCGCTGATGGAACGTATCCGCGTCGGTGTGCCGTTTCTGGGAATCTGTCTCGGCCTGCAGGCGCTGTTCGAACGCAGCGAAGAGGCCCCCGACGCGCGCGGGCTGGGAGTGTATGCAGGCACGGTACGGCGATTCCCCGCCGGCGCGCGCGTGCCGCACATGGGATGGAATCAGGTGGATGCGTGCTGCGAATCGCGTCTGTTGGCCGGGCTCGACCCACACGCCTTCGTCTATTTCGCGCACAGTTACTATGCGCCCGCCATTCCGCAGACGGCCGCGACTTGTACTTACTCGCTACCTTACACTGCAGTACTCGAATCGGGCAATACGTTCGGAGTGCAGTTTCATCCGGAAAAGTCCGGGCCGTGCGGGCTGCGTGTGGTGCGCAATTTCGCGGAGTTGCGGTAGGGTGTACAATTTGATCATGGGAGCGATGAGCAACCTGCAACTCTATATCGCGGTCGGGTTGCCCACGATTGCTGTGTTGGCCAGCTTGGTTGTCAGCTTGGTGCAGATCAGCGCGCTCCGACAGGATATGCGCGGCATCCGAGAGGATATGCGCACGCAGAACGCGGCAATCCGGGAGGACATGCACGCGCAAATAAGCGAGATCCGGCAAGACATCCGCGAGATCCGTTCCGACATCAAGCTGCTAACAGGCAAAGTCTACGAGCTGATGGGCCAGAAATAACGCCCGCGCGATGCTCGCCAAGCGCATCATCCCGTGCCTCGACGTGACTGGCGGCCGTGTGGTCAAGGGCGTCAACTTCGTCCACCTGCGCGACGCCGGCGATCCCGTGGAACTGGCGGACCGCTACAACCGGGAGGGCGCCGACGAGTTGGTATTCCTCGATATCACCGCCTCCAGCGACGCGCGCGCGATCATGGCCGCGGTGGTCGCCAGCACCGCGCGCAAAGTGTTTATCCCGCTGGCGGTGGGCGGAGGCATACGCTCCGTGGCGGATGCGCGCGCGATCCTGCTCTCCGGCGCGGACAAGATTTCGGTGAACACTGCGGCCGTGCGGCGTCCCGAGTTGATTACCGAGCTTAGCGCGGAATTCGGCGCGCAGGCCGTTGTGCTGGCTATCGATGCGCGGCGGCGCGCGCCCGGCGCATGGACCGTTTATACTCGCGGCGGGCGCGACCCGGAAGACCTCGACGCCGTGGCCTGGGCGGCCCGCGGCGAAGAACTGGGCGCGGGCGAGGTGCTGCTGACTTCCATGGATACCGACGGCGTGCAACAGGGCTTCGATTCCGAACTCACGCGCGCCATCTCGCGCGCCACGCACATCCCAGTGATCGCCTCCGGAGGCGCAGGCAAGCCCGAAGACTTCCTACGCGTGCTGACCGATGGCGAAGCCGATGCAGCGCTGGCGGCGTCCGTCTTCCACTATGGGACTCTGCGCATTGCGGACCTGAAAGAATACCTGGACCGGCGGGGCATCCCGGTGCGGAAGGTCTGATGATTTTCCCTTGCATAGACTTGATGGACGGTAAGGTGGTGCAGCTTGTGCTGCTGCGCCGCTTCGCTGCGTTTTCAGAAATTCAGGTGATCGACCTGAATGCCGCGATGGGCACCGGCTCGAACGACGACCTGGTGCGCCTGTTGGCCGCGCATGCCGGCACGCGCGTGGGAGGCGGCGTGCGTTCGGTGGAGCGAGCGCGCGCGCTGGTCGAGCAAGGCGCACACAAGGTGATAGTGGGCACAGCCGCCTTCGCCGCTGATGGTATCGATGCGGTGTTCCTGGGCGAACTGGCGGCCGCGATCGGCAAAGAGCGCGTGATCGTAGCACTTGATTCCAAACAAGGGCGCATCGTGGTGAAGGGTTGGCAAGAAGCGACTTGCTTCCGTGCCGAAGAGGTGCTGGCGGCATTGGAGCCTTACTGCGCGGGCTTCCTGTGCACTTACGTGGATAAGGAAGGCATGCTGCAAGGCACCGATCTGGATTGGTTCAGGCGGTTGCGCGCCGCCACGCCGCTGGAAATCACGGCGGCCGGCGGCATCACGACGCTTGAAGATGTGCGCGCTTTGCTGGCAATGGACGTACATGCCGCACTGGGCATGGCGGTCTACACTGGCAGGCTCAAGCTGGCGGATCTGGCGAAACTCTTATAGCACGCATGAGGGCAGCTCTGGCTGTTTAAGAAGTATTTAGAAACGCACCGGTGCGGCATAGCCGGTCATCTCGGCGTATCCGGAGCCGCGGCGTGTACCGGCGATGTCGATTGCGCCTTCCCAATATGGATTCCGCTTGCTTGCGAATTCCTGCTGCGGCAGCCGTGTAGTCAGTTGAACAGCGATTCCGAGCGATGGCACGCGCACGGCCCACTCTACCGGGTACTTGCCCCAGAGTTTGCCGGGCGTGACGGAGAACGTGTCATTGGCCAGGTGGGTCGTGTGGCCGCCCGCGTCGATGTAGGTCCCCGCGGAGTAGGGATCGGCCGTGCCGTCCTTGCGGCGCAAGCGGAAGAGCATCAACTCGGTACCGTCGTCGAATTGCAGGCTGAACCAGTCCCAACCGCTTTGCGTGGGGTCGAGTTGCTGTGTGAAGAACTCATGGTCCATCCAAGAAAGTCCTTCTACGTTGAATTTGCGGCCCTCCAGCACGATGTCGCCGCGCGTTTCCAGGCGCGTGAACGAGATGTAGTGCGAAGCGCGCCCGGCGCCGGCGGCCTTTTGGCTAACGCCGTTGATGCCATGGATTACGGGCGGTTTCAACGCGCGCAACGCGAGATCGAACGAGAAGCGCTGGTCGATGGCTTCGATCTGCTGCGTGCCGCCGCGGAGATCCCACTGCACGCGCCAGTTGCCGTTCCACACCCGCGCCAGGTCTAGCGAGGCGCCCGCAAGGCCCGGTCCCGCGCGATTCAAACGCTCGGCGTGCAGGAACTTGCCGCCATCGATGTCGCTCAGGGCCAGGTGCGCCAGCCAGGCGTCGCGCACGTCCCACACGTTGGCAGGTTCCTTGCCCGAGTCGGCGCCGAGGTCTACGCCTTCGCGAAAGAACGTCAATTCGAATCCGAAGCGGCGGCCTTGGGCGTCGCGGAGATTGCCGGTGTAATACCACCATTCGGTCTGAAATTCGGGGTGATTAAAGTGGTCGCGCGGGAACTCATAGCGATAGCCGGGCAGCGCGGCGCGATAGAGTTCGAGGGCGGCGAGCAGCAGTGCGCTAATCTTCATGGATCACCTCGATGGGCGCCAATCGGGCCGCCACCCGTGATGGGTACAGCGCGGCCAGCACGGTGGCCATGTATACGATGGACAGCGCGGATAGCAGCACCGCAACGGGCCAGTGAAACTGGATGGTCCAACCGAACGACTGCCGGTTTATCACGTAGATCAACAGCAACGAAAGAAAGAAGCCCAGCACGATCCCGGCAATGTTGGCGAGCAGGCCCAGCAACCCGGCCTCGAACAAGATGATGCGCCGGATCTGGCCCGTCGAGCCGCCTAGAAAGCGTAGCAGGCCGAACTCGCGGCGGCGGTCGATCACCAGCGCCAGCAGCGCGCCGGCCACACCCATCACAGCGACGAAGACGGCCACCGCTTCCAGCGCGTAGGTGATGGCGAAAGTTCGGTCAAAGACGCGCATGGCTTCTTCGCGCAGGGCGCGGTTGGTGAAGACCATGACTTTACGCCCGGCCAGCGCGGCTTCCACAGCGCGGCGTCCGGCTTCCAGACCGGCGCCCGGGCGCAGATACACGGCAACGTTCGAGGGTGCAGGGTCGGGCAGGTACCTCAATAACGTGCCTCGGTCCATAACGATGTATCCGCGTTCGTTGGAGTAATCGCCATATACGTCGATCACGCGGAAGCGGCCCAGCCGTCCGCCGATCGCTAACTCCAGCGTGTCGCCCCGCTTCACCCCGTGCTTCTTGGCAAACGCTTCGCTAACGATCACGCGGTCGTGGCCGATCAGTTGGGCGAAGACATCCGCCGGCCGCGCGCCGGAGAAAAACGGCCGCCTGCCGTAGCGTCCAGCAATGCGCGCATCGCCGCCGCCGAGCGTGGCTGGCATACCCCGATAGCTGATTTCGTAGGCGCGGAATTGATCCACTGCGGCCACTTCGGGGATCGCCTCCAAACGCGCCGCGAGATCGGGCTCCAGCGTCGGGTGCCGGTCGGCGCCGGCTGGTCCCGCGGGGCGCAAGTAGAGATCCGCCTGTAGGCGATCCTCCATCCACAGGAGCACGGTCTGCCGGAAGCTGCCCACCATGATGCCGACGGCGGAGAGCATGGCGATACCCGTGGATAGCGCGCCGACCAAGACGGCCGTGCGCCGCATCGAGCCCGCCAAGCTGCGCGAGGCGAGCAACGCCTCGACTCCGAAGATGCGGCCGGCGACGCCGGCGATTGCGCCGGAAAGCACTGAGATCAGCGCGGGGATAGCCAGCGTGGATGCGCCGATCATCAGCAGAGCGGCCAGATATCCGAATAGCGGTTTGCCGCTTACGGCGGGTTGACTCGCTGCGAACCAAGCGGCCAACGCAAGAACCGCGCCGAACGCCAGGCCGCGCCCCTGATGCATGCGTACCTGGTGGTCGCGGCGGCCGCGTGCCATCGCTTCGGCAGGCACTACTTGCGACGCTTCCCATGCCGGAGCCAGCGCGGAAACCACCGATACCAGCACGCCGATCGCGACACCCGCCACCGCCACGCCCCACGTCAGCGCGATGGGCGCGGGCGTGCTTGAAACATAAAGCGACTCCACCGTGGCGGCCACCATCCGCACGGCTCCCATAGCCATCAAGCGGCCCAGCGCCACCCCCGCCAGGCCCCCCGCAAAACCCAGGCAGCCCGCCTCCAGCAGAAATGCGCCCAGCACACCGGCGCGCGTAGCGCCCAGCGCGCGCATAATCCCGATCTCCTCGCGGCGGCGCACCACCGAAACAGAGATGGTGTTGTAGATAAGAAACGCGCCCACCACCAGCGCGATGTAGCTCAGCACCCGCAGATTCCAGCGGAACGCGGCCAGCATGCGGCGATTCTCTCCGGTGCGTGCGCCCTGCGGCGCCAGCGTCACGCCCTCGGGAAGTGCGGTGCGCAGAATCGATTCCCACTGGTCCAGCGGCCGTACGGCCGGCAAATCGATCGGCACATCTATCAGGATGCGGTCGAGCATTGTGCCGCGGCGCAGAAGGTGCGCGGCAGGCGCCAGGTCCGTGACGATGGCATCGCCTGCGCCCTGCACGATCCCGCGCACGGTATAATTCGCCACCTCGTCGTTGACGATCAGGCGGACATGCTCGCCCGGTTTCCAGCCCGCTTCTTTCCCCACCCAAATCGAGTCGCCGCGCTGGAACTCCGAAGGGCCGGTGTTCTGTGAGCCGGCCGCCGGGGCGTCCGCGAGCATATCGACTCCGACGAACGGCACGACGCGATTTGTGGCGGCCACCACGGCGTAATCTTCGATGCGCGGCCGGAGCTTAAGTGCATACGGAAGCAGCGCCAGCCTTGCGAGAACCGCAGCCGGAACGCCGCCGGCAGCCGTCACCTCAAAATCGCCGCTGCCCGCAAGCGTTTCGACCGAGGAGCGGAAGGACCCCGCCGCAGCTTCGCCCGCCAGTTCGATCGCCAGCACTACAGCCACGCCCAGCGACACTGCGGCGATGGCCAACGCCGTGCGCACGGCCTCGCGACCCAGTGGCCGCAGAATCAGCCGGTGGAAGATCTTCAGGTACGCCACTTATGGTCCCTTCAACGTCTCCGAAACTCCCTGTACGCGCCCATCCAGAAGCCGCACAATCGTATCGGTTACGGCCGCCGCGTCCACACTGTGAGTGGCCATCAGGATCGTAGTGCGATGCGTGTCCGCAATGCGCCGCAACAGTTTCAGGATTATGTCTCCGGTGGTGCTGTCGAGGTTGCCCGTAGGTTCGTCGGCCAGCAGCAGCGCGGGCGCGTGGACCAAAGCGCGGGCGATCGCGACGCGCTGCATCTGGCCGCCGGAAAGCTGATAGGGCAAGCGCGCGGCATAGCCTTCCATTTCTACTTCGCGCAGGCATTCCAAGGCGGTCTCGCGGGCCCGCCGGCGGCGCGCCAGCAAGAGCGGCAGTTCCACATTCTCCACCGCCGAGAGCGATGGCAGCAATTGGAACGACTGAAAAATGAAGCCGACCTTTTCGCGGCGCAGGTGCGTGAGCGCGGCTTCGTTGAGCGACGATGTAACCACGCCGTCCAGCACCACTTCACCCGATGTGGGGAAGTCCATCGCGCCCGCGACGTTCAGCAGCGTCGATTTGCCGCATCCGCTGCGACCGGCCAGGGCCACAAACTCGCCGCGCCCGGCTTCGAAGGATACATCCACCAACGCGGGCACGCCGGCATACGATTTTGAAACGCGGTTGAAACGGAGCAGGTGCACTTCTTAAATCATGCGGCTGGCGCTGCCACGGGCGCCGCCCCATACTGCTCGAAGAAGTGTGCCACCGTCATGATCCCCTGATAGTAATTCTCCAAGCGATACTTTTCGTTCGGTGAATGCAGGCCGTCGTCCGGCAGGCCGAAGCCCATCAAGACAGTAGGAATGCCCAAGTGAGTGGCGAAGTCGCCTACGATCGGGATCGATCCCCCCGAGCGGATAAAGACGGTCTTCTTGCCCAGAACGTCGCTGAAGGCCTTGGCAGCCACTTTGATCGCGGGATGGTCCGGATTCACCGACAGCCCCGGTCCCGCGCTCAAGATACGCACTTCGAAATGGATCCCCTTCGGCGTGTTCTTCTGCACGAACTCGCGGAACGATGCGATCACCTTATCGGGATCCTGCTTAGGCACCAGCCGGATGCTCACCTTAGCGGTAGCCTTCGCGGGAATTACCGTCTTGGCGCCCGCGGCGGTGAATCCGCCCGCGATACCATGGACTTCGAAGGTCGGGCGCGCCCAAACGCGCTCCAGCACGGATGGTTTTTTCTCGCCGGTCAATTCGCTCGACCCCACTTCCTTCAGGCGGAATTCCTCTTCGCTGAACGGCAGCTTTTTCCAGCTTCGCTTCTCGGCCGGCGCGGGCGCTTCTACATCGTCGTAGATGCCCGGCACCTGGATCACTCCGTTGGCGTTCTTCACTTTGGAAAGCAGCTCTACCAACCCGAATATCGGATTCGGCGCCGCGCCGCCGTATAGGCCGGAGTGCAGATCGCGCGCCGGCCCGGTCGATTCCACCTCCATGTAGACCAATCCGCGCAGGCCGATACACAAAGTGGGAATGCCCTCTGCGAAGAGCTCGGTATCGGACACCAGCGCGACATCCGCTTTTAGCTTCTCGGGGTTCTCGGCCACGTACTTGGCAATGGATTCGCCCCCGACCTCTTCTTCGCCTTCCACCAGGAACTTCACGTTGATGGGAAGCGTGCCGTCCGCAGCCCGCAGCGCTTCAATAGCCTTCACGTGCATGTACATCTGGCCTTTATCGTCGGCCGTGCCGCGGCCGTAAATATTGCCGTCTCGTACCGTCGGTTCGAAGGGCGGGCTGTTCCACTCGTCCAGCGGATCGGCTGGCTGCACGTCATAGTGGCCGTAGCACAGCACCGTGGGTTTGCCGGGCGCGTGCATCCAATCCGCATACACCAGCGGATGCTTCGCGGTAGGGATAATCTCAACATTTTCCATGCTCACGTGGCGCAGGCTATCGGCCACGAATTGCGCCGCGCGGTCGATATCGCCGCGGTGCTCGGGCAGCGTGCTGATGCTGGGAATGCGCAAGAACTCTTTCAGTTCCTCAAGAAGGCGGTCGCGATTTTGCTCGACAAAACTGTCTGTTGTTTTGGACATTGGCTTTTCCGGTATGAGACTCCATTATAAGCGCGAAGTACTATAGAGGGATCATGCGCAGCGCGATCCCAATTCTGTTCTCCACGTCTCTTTTAACGCTATTGGCTATGGCCGCTCAAGCCCAGGAATACGATATAGTGCTGGCCCACGGCCGCGTACTGGATCCCTCTTCCGGCCTGGACGCGGTGCGCTACGTGGGGATTCGAGGCGCCAAGATTGCGGCGATTTCCGAAACGCCGCTGACCGGCCGCACGGTCGTCGACGCTTCGGGATTGGTGGTCGCGCCCGGCTTCATCGACTTGCATTCGCACGGACAGACGCCCGAAAACTACCGCTTCAAAGCCAGGGACGGTGTGACTACCGCGCTCGAAATGGAGGTGGGCGTCTCGCCTGTCCCGGAATGGTATCGCGCGCGCGAAGGCCAAGCCCTGGTCAATTTCGGCGCCACGTCGGGGCACCTTCCGGCGCGCATGTTTGTGATGCACGATAGCGGCAAGCTGCTGCCGCGGGATGGCGCCAAGCGCGCCGCCACCCCCGAGGAAATCCGCCGCACTTACGATCT
>JBEKTJ010000294.1:0-11727 GCA_049516155.1 Bryobacteraceae bacterium | reverse complement strand
CGCCAGTGCGCCCAGAGTCCACCCGGTGTCGTCATAAGGCCGCGGGTCTTTGGCGCTGAAGTATTGTGTGTCGAGCAGTGTGTCCGCCAAACGGCTGTAAGGCTGATCCATCCGGATGATGTAACTGTTCGCGGGAAACTTCACCACCGTTGTAGTGGACGCGGTGGTAGGCGGCTTCTCGTCGGCAGGCGCCTTCTTCTCGTCGGCTGCTTTGCCGGGACCGCCGATGGCCGCGCTTTCCATGTTGAGCACGGCCGCGAAGAAAGCTTTATCCGCGCGCGAAATCTCGATTCCCTGCCCTTTCAGCACGTTCAACAACCGCGCCTGGTCACCCAGCCGTGGATCGTCGGCGGGCAATACCCAGGCCGCCGGGCCTTCGGTGCGCGCCTTGGCGATCGAACGCAGGCTCTTTAAGTAGAAGTTCTGCAGGTATTCCTGACCATGCGAGGCGACGTTGTACAGCCCCAGGAGCAGCCCGCTTTGCTGCAGGTTGATGTTATCGCGCGCCGACCACTTAACCTTGGCCAGCGGCGGGTTCGGACGGAACCATTCCCGGCTGGTCGCATTCGGTTGCAGCGTGCGCTCCTGTGTGTCCGCGCCACGGTTGCCGAAGGTCTCGTAAAACCGGCCGATAGCGTTGTGCCCGGTCGCCGCCCAGATCAGGTAGTTCGGCGCCCAGCCGTCATAGAAGCCGTGCGTCCACACGCCTACCACGCCGCGCCGCGTCAGTTCCTCCACTTCGTAGTAGGCCAGCCGCTGCCATTCGCTGGTGACGATCGGATCGAGCCAGGCATTGTAGGGGCCCGTGCCGGTCGAGATGTAAAGGTAAGGGATGGATTCATGCAAGTCATGCATGACTGTCGCATGCCAATCCAGATAAGTGCGCGTGACATTCTTCGATAGCGCCAGTGACAGCGTAATACCGTCGCGATTGTTGTCGTGCGACACATAGTGGCCCCACCACACCAGCGGGTAGGGCATCGCCTCGGGGTGATGCTTGCCATACATATAGACGTCCACGAAGCGGTCGTGGCCGTCCGTCTCGATGACTGGTGTCAGTAGCACGATCGAACTCTTGCGGATGGTCTGAATCAGCGGAGTCTCTTCCACCGCTAGCCGGTAGGCAAGTTCCATCAGCATTTCGGGCGAGCCGGATTCTGGCGAGTGGATGCTGCCATCGGCCCAGTAGATCGGCTTGCCTTGCTGGATCAGCGCTTGCGCATCAGGCTCGCTCAGGCCGCGCGGGTCCGCCAGACGGGCGGTGATCTGCTTGTAGTGGTCGAGGTTCTGAATGGTGGCTTCATCGGCAATCGCCACCAGAATCATCTCCCGCCCTTCCTCGCTCATGCCCATGGAATACACCCGTACGCGCGGGCTACGGCTGGCCAGCAGACGCATGTAGGCGTTGATCTGCTCATTGTGGTCGAGCACGTCCGGCGCGCCAATGATGTGGCCCAGGTAGGTGTCGGGCGCGGGCACGCAGGAACTCCACGGCAGGTGATCGACCAGCTCAGTGGAGAAGTAGGTCTCGGTGGTGGCTTTGCGGATGGCGCCGGTATAGGCTGTGTCGTCTTTGATTTCACAGGATCCGGCCGCTTGTTGGGCATCGGCGGATGACGCGGTCAACGCGACGACAAGGGCGGCCAGCATAACTTGTTTGGACATATCTTGCTACCTATACCACAAGGCCCGACCAGACGGCGACGTTGCTATATCGATACTGTCATTTCCGAAATATTGCGCTGTATCTGCCCGAACGGACGCACTAGCATTGTGTAAGGCGGGATCGCGCGGCGCCTGCTAGATGGCTGCCGAGTTCCGGCTTGTGATTCCTCACTCGGCAGCTTAGAATTGAGTCCATGGCATCAAGGCGCAAGCCCCTGATTGCACGCACCGGACTGAACGCGGTGCCGGCGATACTTGTTGCGATGGGACTATTGGTCATCGCCGCGGCAGTGCCGAACGTGGTGAGAGCCGCAAAAGAACTGGCGGCGAAAGCCGGATCGGAACCGGCTTCGGGCGGCGAAGCGAAGAAGCTGCAACAGCGGGTTGACGAGCTCGGACGGCAGATCGGCGACCTCGCACGGAAGCGCGATGCGTTAAAGGACAGGCTGGACGTAATCTCGCAACAGGCAAATCAGAACCAATGGCTGCTTTCGATTGTCCTGGCCGTGGCGGGCCTGCTGACTCTGGCGCAAGGCGCGTTCGCCTTCTTTAGCGCCCAGAATTATGCGAAGCAAGCCGACGATGCCGTTAGAAAGATCGAGGCGCGGGCCGCTGAAGCCTCTGCCAGGTTTCCGCTCTTGGAAGGGACTGAGCGGGCCAATGAACGCGCCTTTGAGCGGTTGACGAGGATCAGGAAACAACTCAATATCGATCAAAATCTTTACAAGAGGTTGAACTCGGACCCCATCGCGCGGCAGGAGATTCTATCGCTCGAAAGCTTCGCGGTGACGCAGTTCCTGGCTTCGGAGGGTAACGCGCCGGGGGTCATTGACCATCTCCAACTGCTGGGGAAGTTCTACGCCGACAAGTACGTGAGCGGCGAACGGAAATTCGAGGCGGATTTCGAGCGGGCGCTGTACTACTGCACGTTGGTGTACAAAATGCCTGATCGCGACATCTCCGCGCTCAATGAATTGGGCTGGCTGCACATGATGGTTGAAATGCCGCCGAATTTGAAAATGGCTCGGGCGCTTTTTAATGACAGCTTGGCGGCAGAACCCAAACAGCAGCGGGCGCTTTATAATCTGGGCTATCTGGTGTTCGACCCGGAAGACGTAGCTAAGCTCGCCGAGGCGCGCGGGTATTTTGAACGAGCGGCCAAGATCGAGAACTGGGAAAAGACGCCTAACGAGGACAGTAAGTCTCGTGTCTACTATAATTTGGCGTGCGCGTACTCCAGGCTGGCCGAACATGAAGACGACACTTGGGAAAGGCAGAAGCTCCGACAACTAGCCACCGCCGCACTCGACAAAGCCGCGGACAAAGGCGGCACGGAGCGGGAAACCTTTGAAGGAGATATCAAAAAGGGCGGCGATTTATATGAACTCGCCTCGAGCCGGCCGGCTCAGGTCGCTGCTATATGGCAAAGGTTCTGTCGCGCATGGGAGATGCGCGGGGGCGGTTGAAAGCACCTCGCCTGATTAGTATCCGGGATTTCTTTCGATCACCATATCCGCCTTTAGTTTAACACAGTGCGGCTGCGGTGCAATCGCGCTCGACGCTGAGGAAAGCGCTGAGGCGTGCCTATTCCGGCCCCTGGCTTCTGACTTCCGACTCCTGGCTCCTGCCCTCCGGCTTCTTCTTACTCCCGTTGGAAATCTCCCGCATCACATCCGCCACCACTTCATCGGCGTGCCCGGACTTGATCGCCTCCTGCATGCGCCGCAACGCCACGCCCACGATGTCGCGATGATGCAGGTTACAACCGGGACCCTTTGTCGAGAGGTCCAGCCAAAGCTGATGCAGCAAGTCGAGATCCTGCGGCCACAACCTGGGCGGATGAGGGCCAAGGTTGAAGAAGATGGATTCCTCCTCGCCCGGCACCACGATTTCGAGCGACAGCGACGGACGCGGTTCGGGCAGGTTTTCCCATTCCCGGCCGACCGTGCTGCCCTGCTCGGCGGGGGTCATCTTCGGTGACAGACCGGTCACGATGCGCGACGATCGCATGCGGTCCGCCGTAGCTATTATGGCGGCGTACGGATTACTTCCCGGCACTACCATCAACTCGACATGCTTGCCGGCCTTCTCCGCCAAGGTCACCACTTTGGTGAAGACCGCCGTTTCATCGACCGAGAAAATCTGGCTCGCGTCCAGCGGGTGCTCACCGGAACCGGCTTGCGTCACCTGGCGCACCGACAGCACCACAATATCGATGCGGCGCGTATCGGTCTTCTCCAGGACACGCTGCAGGTGCTCCAGGCGATTCGGGTTGCGCACCGCCACAATCACGTTGCCGGGCCGTACGTGGGCAGCCTCGGCCGACAGGTCCTCGTCGGTATTTAAGTTGAACTTCTCCAGCTCCTGCGAGTGCGCGGCGGTATGCAGGCGATTGTACTTTTCCGAGATCTCGAACACGATGAAGAAGACGATCGTGAAACTCACGCCCGAGATCGTCGCCACCTCTTTCGTGACCACGTTGATCAAAGCCAGGGCGAAAAGCGCGATGGTGATCAGGATCAACCCGACGGGAATCTCCGTACCGCCGATGTAGAAATTCAGGGGCACTTTCCATCCGCGCCCGCCCGGCTGCTTGTAGCGCAGCACCAGCACGGAGAGCGCCTTCATGGCGAAACTCCATACCACGCCGAACGCGTACGCTTCACCGAGCATGTAGACATCGCCGCGGCTGACTAGGATGGTGATCAGTTGCAGAATCACGATCAGGTTGATCAGGCGCGAGCTGGTCCCGAATTTGTGGTGCGGATGACGGAACCAGTCCGGCAGCACGCCGTCCTCAGCTACTCGGTTGAGCACTCCATTGGAGCCGATGATGGCCGTGTTCACCGCGCCAGCCAGAATCAAGGTTCCCACCAGCACCACGAAGGCATGGAACAACAGCCGCACGGACAGTGGTCCCACAAGGAACATGGAAAGCCCGCCGATCAGGTTGTCCAGAAATTTCGGCCGCGCGGTGTCCGGAATGAGCATCACGGCGAAGAAGGAAACCAACGACGTGAACAACATGCTGTAGATGAAGATCACGAAGCCGGCGCGCTCCAGATTCTTCAGCTTGGGGTGCGCGATCTCGCGGTTCACCTGCGCGAGACTTTCTTCGCCGCTCATGGCGAGGAGCGAGTGACCCAGGCCCACCATAAGCGCAATGATCGTTATGGAGGGCGCCGCCGTTCCGCGTAGCCAGCCCAGCCCTTCCTTACTGAAATGCAGATTGGCCAGCGTCGGCAGCGGTACCGGCTGGTAGCCCTTCGTGAAGATGGTAACCAGGCACCAGCCGATCAGGATTACCACCATCACGGTGGTGATCTGCATAATGCGCAGCGCCTTCTCACTGGATTCATGGATGCCGATGATGTTCTTGCGCCAGAAATATACAGTGACCGCCGCCGCGAATACGGCGGCGAAATAGGGCGGATGCACGTGCAGGCCGGGGATCTTCAAATATTCGCCGGTCTCGTTGATCAGGCCGCCGAGGTATAGTCCCGCGCTGACGCCGCTGATGGGGCCGGTGAGCACATAGTCGAACATCAGCGCGGAAACGGAGAATTTGGCCAGGGTGCCACCCATAGCCTCGTGCACGACTTTGTACACGCCGCCGCGCACGAACATGCTGCAGCTTTCGATATAAATCGCGCGCACCGCGTACGAAAACAGCATGATCGCCAGGATGAACCAAGGCGCGGCTTTGCCGATGGCCTGCTCGGCGATACCACCTACGTAGTATGCCGAGGACGCCAGATCGCTGAGCACGATGGCTGCCGCTCTCCAGAAGGAGATGAACGACAGCATGACGGTGGTGGCGACTACGACATTAACGGCGCGCGGCCGTTGAGGTTGGGTCATGCGTGAGGCACTCTAGCGCAGGTTAGCAACCACATCGTAGCATAGGCGCGGATATAGTGGTTAGAGATGACCTCCGAAGCACTGGCTCATTCGATCGTCGGGCGGCTGCGCGCCGCGGGGCACCAGGCCTTCCTGGTGGGCGGCTGCGTGCGCGATCTGCTGCTGGGCCGCCAGCCCAAGGATTTCGATGTGGCCACCGACGCGCGTCCCGATCGCGTGAGCGAGTTGTTCGAACGCTCCGAGCAGGTGGGCGCGCATTTCGGCGTGGTGCTGGTGCGCCACGACGCAGCCCAGGTGGAGGTGGCTACGTTCCGCAGCGACGCCGGCTACAGCGATGGCAGGCGCCCCGACGCGGTGCACTTCGAGAGCGATCCCCGGCAGGATGCGATGCGGCGCGATTTCACCATCAACGCGCTGCTGTTGGATCCTGGGACCAACGAGGTGCTGGACTTCACCGGAGGCCGCGAGGACTTGCGCCGCCGCGTGATCCGCGCGATTGGCGATCCCGAAGAGCGCTTCCAGGAAGACCACTTGCGCTTGATCCGCGCGGTGCGCTTCGCGGCCCGACTCTGCTTCGACATCGAGCCGGCCACCATGGGGGCGATGCAGCGGCTGCACGGACTCATCGCGAAGGTTGCGCCCGAGAGGGTGCGCGACGAATTGGTTCGCATCCTAACCGAGGGCGGCGCTCGGCGCGGCTTCGAGCTGCTGGATGAGTCTGGGCTGTTGGGCGACATCCTGCCAGAAGTAACGGCCATGAAAGGCGTCGCGCAACCGCCGGAATTCCATCCGGAAGGCGACGTGTGGACACATACGTTGTTGCTGCTCGAAAAGCTGCACGATCCTACGGTGACGCTGGCCGCCGGCGCATTGCTGCACGACGTGGGCAAGCCGCCAACCTTCCGGGTGGCGGACCGCATCCGTTTCGACGGGCATGTGGAGGAAGGCGTTAAACTGGCCCACGGCATCCTCACGCGGCTGCGGTTCTCGGCCGAACAGACCGAGCAGATTGAAGCGCTGATCGCCAACCACATGCGCTTCATGAATACCGGGCAAATGCGCGAAAGCACTATGAAACGCTTCCTGCGCATGGACAAATTCGGCGAGCATTTGGAGCTGCATCGCCTGGATTGTTTGTCGAGCAGCGGAAAGCTGGACAGTTATAAGCTCGTGCTGGCGCGGCTGGCGGAGTTGGGCGAAGAAGAATTGCGGCCTGCTTTGGGCGAAGAAGAATTGCGGCCTGCTCCCTTGCTGACTGGGCGCGACCTCATTGAAAGTGGGTATCAGCCAGGGCCGTCGTTTGGGAAGATGCTGGCGGCGGTGGAAGATGCCCAGCTTGAGGGGCGCTTGCAGAACAAAGAAGACGCGCTGGAACTGGTGCGCGCGGAGTTTGGAGAGCCTGGCAACGGAAACAGTCCAACGGCATCAAGGTTGCGCTCAGCGCGCTAAGCTAACGCACCGTAACAGCCCAAAGAATGGCCCGCTCGAATCCATAGCGCCCTGTATCGACAAGGGTGATTGTCTCGAGATTGCGGGCGCGGAACTGGCTGGGCAGGGCCACTTCGATCATATCGATGCGCTGGCCCCCGCCGTCATCGAATACTTGCCTGGTAGTGGTGGCATTTACGGTGTTGGTATAAACTCCATCATGATAATCACGCACATCCACTCCGCCTAGGAGCCTCTTTTCAAAATGCACATCCGGCCCTGCGTCGAATATCAGAGTCAGATAGCTTGGTGGGCCGGGTTGTCCCCATTCCGTATTCAGCAGGAAGTAGGCAGTGGAGACGGAAGTACGATTTACGGGAATCACGAGGCTTACAGGACGCGCCCCATTTTCCGCCGCAACCGTGCCTCTCCAGTATCGATCGTTGCCGTCCGGGATCATGAATGGAACGCCGGCCAGCATGAGCGTTCCGGCGGGCGCCAACTCCGGGTTATAGAGATCGCCGTTGTTCACCAGCCGGGCGATATCGATCGGGTACGCCTTGGGGGAGCAAGTGTAGTTCAGGACGAACTTTGAATCGCCGGCCGCAGGGACCACGCAACTGCTTCGGTAAACCGGGACGGTCCCGCCGTAGGATAAAAGAACGCAGGTGTCCGCGTCGAGTTGATAGAGAGCTGGCGCCTGGAGCCTCAGTGGAGTGGCGCCCTTCACGGCTAAGTGTGTTTGTACCGGAAAAGCAGCGGGACCGATCCGGAAGGGAATGCGCGAGTCATAGCTGCGGGCGTAGTACACACCTTCGATCAGTTCCAGGCGAGCTTGCTCACTGGACAGCCCGGCAGCTAGCGATGGGGCGCGGTTGCAGGGATTTCCCGGGTCCCGCAAGCCAGCGATAGGCGGGGAACCGGCTGTGGACGCGGCCGAACGGGCAAACGCCAGATAATTGCTTTCACGCTCCAGCACCGGTAGAATCGACGAGGCGCCGAAAGCGCTGAAGGCTGCGGTTAGATCCGTCATGCTCTCCAGTTTGATTGGGAACACGCCCGACCATGCCACGCGGCCATCGCGCAGGCGAAGCGTCATGCGGCCATCGAGCCCGCCGCGATGGCGCCCGACGACGGTATTAAGAAACAACGCCGCCGGCAGCTTCGTGCGCGCTTCCCGCCAGCTATCCCCACCTTGAGACTTGGGGACCGAACGCCAATCCAGCACAGTCACGCCGCGCGCCCCCTGAACCACGCCGCTCAATATTTCCGTGATACGGCTGGAAGAGTCGCGAAGGTCGGCCGCGGAGGGTTCGATGTCGACGGGCAGGATGGCGAGAGAAAGCGGAGGCGGCTCAAAAACTGGAGGCTTCAGGAAGCGAACACCGCTCAGAATCAGCAGCGCCAATGCCAGGAGCGCGACGGCCGGGACCCAGAATCGCCGTTTGGGAACCGGTGGCGGCGCTATCCCGTGCGGATCCGGCGCCTTGATGGATCCGCCCAGCGGCTCCGCGGTGACAACCCGTAGTGTGAACAATGGGGCGTAACTTCGGAGCGGGAGCTCGACCACTATCGAATCGAATTTGCCATCGGTTTGGTAGTGTTGATTCAGTCTTTGGCGGAGCCGGGTCACCTCCGAGCGAACGATGGATTCAATGCGGGGATCGAAGGAAGTGGGTTTATCGAAAACGTCCAGGCCAAGGGCGTACTCGGTTATGGAATCGCCCTTCCCGAGCAGGGTCTGCTCACAAAGGTACGACAGCAGCTTCGAGCGGCGGGGACTGGCGGCGAACAGCGGAGCGGCCAGCAACAGGCGCAAATACGCCCGGATCTCGCCAGCGCGCGATGCATCGAGGACGGTCTCGCCCGGTCCGTTTCCCCCCAAACTCCCCATTACCCGTCGCCGCCGGAAACGTCGAGTGTATCATATTCAAAATGCAGGCATGCAACGTTGCGCAACGTGTTCCAGCCTGTTCCAGCTTGATCTCGCCGGGTTTCAGACGGCAAACTCGAATCGAGGGCGGCCTAGCCGCCAATCGAGGAGATCCGAACAATGGAGAAGTCCCTGGCAGCTTGGTTGGTGACGATGATCATGCCGATTTTTCCGGCATTGGGCCAGACGATTGATGACGCCGTAAATCAATTCAATAACACCGGCGCTCAACCGGAATCCGGGAATCCCTGGACGTATGGCACGGAAACGTCCCTGAACGGAACGTTCAATCTATTTCCGAGTTTCGCCGCGAACCAGTCATGCACCGGCTCCTGCTCGCCCGCGGGTCAAACCTATAGCACTTACTACTTCACCTCTGCCAACGCCGGCGCCGGTGTGAATGCGAACACCTCGGCGCATCCCGTGACGACCACATTCAACGGCTCGCCGAACCTGGTGTGGCCCATTGATACCCTGCTCGTTGGACCATCGGGCCTGAACCGCGGAACACCCCTTTTGGCGGTGGTCAGGTGGACGGCGCCCCAAGCGGGGACGTACACGCTCTCGGGATTTTTCCTGAACCTCCAGCAAGCCAATACGTATGAGTACGTCCTGCACAACGGGACAACCATTTTCGAAAACTCGAACACCTTCAACGGAAAAGAGGAGGCCGGACTTGGAATTCAAATTTTCGTCGCGACGGATAACATCGTTACCGTGGCAGAAGGCGACACTATCGATTTCATCGTAGCCACAAGTCCGGGAACCAACGATTACAACGATACCGTAGGGTTGTCGGCCACCCTTGTGCCTGGCTCGCTCGGCGCCATCAGCTATAACGCCACCAGCAATTTCAATCTCACCGGCACGCAGCCGGAATCCGGCAACGCCTGGACCTACGGAACGGAGACATCGCTGAACGGACCGTTCTCGCTGTTTCCCGCCACGCACTTCGCCAACGAAATATGCAACGGAACCGCCTGCACGCCCAACGCGGCGGGCTACAGCGTTTATTATTATCAAAGCGCCAATGCCGGTCCCGGCGTGGATATCAACACCTCCGGCACTCTGATTGCATTCCCGGATTCACCGCCCCTCAATTGGCCCAGCGCGCTGGTGCTCATGGGTCCGGGTGACGGGTCTAACCCGGATTATGCCGTGGTGCGTTGGACCGCGCCATCCGCCGGCGCTTACTCTATCAATGGCTATTGGCAGGACTGCCAGCAAGCCAGCTCCGGCGTTCACGTCTCGGTTAATGGCGGCGCGCAACAGGTGGACGGCTCTTATAACGGATCGTCGGTAGAGCAAGGCCAAGTCTTCTTCGCCTTGAACGGCGTGAGCCTCAATGCGGGCGGCACCGTGGATTTCATCGTGGACAACGGCAACGGTTCGAACTCGAATGACGCCCTGGGATTGCAGGCGACCATTCAACAGTACGTAACTGCAACCGCACTGACCCCGCAAACCGGCACGCCGCCGTCGGCCATGGTGGACGCGGGGTTTGGGAGCCCACTAAGCGCCCTCGTGACAGATTCTTCCGGCGCACCCTTGGCCGGAGTCACGGTAACTTTCACGGCGCCGTCTTCGGGCGCCAGCGCGTCTCTGAACTTCGCCTACGCAATTACGGGCGCGAATGGCATCGCCACCGTATATGCGACTGCTAACTCCACGCCGGGGTCTTACAATGTGACTTTTACGGCGGGCAACCAGTCGGCGAACTTTGCCCTGACCAATGTAGCGTTGGCCGCAGTGAACCTGCCTTCCACACGGCTGGGCGGCGGTGAATCCACGACGAATAACACGGTAACCCTGACATCCGCTGCGCCGCCCGGAGGCGCCACCATCACTTTAAGCAGCTCCCATCCCAAGGTGGCATCCGTGCCAGCAAGCGTAGCTATAGCGGCAGGACAAACATCCGGGTCTTTCACCATCGCCACAGGGGCGGTTAGCGGCACTACGCCGGTGACCCTTACAGGCAGCGATGGAACCACGACCCAAACGGCTTCGCTTACCGTCGTTCCGGTTGCGCTGTCGGCCGTGGCGGTAGTTGCTACGGTGGTTGGCGGAGATCCCACACATGAGAATGAAGTACGGCTGACGGCCGGAGCGCCTCAGGCGCGCGCGGCGGTGACGCTATCGAGCAGCGATCCCACGGTGGCGTCGCCGCCGGCATCTGTCACGGTGCCCAACGGTAGCGCAGTAGCGGTCTTCACGATCCAAACCACCTACGTTGCCACATCGCAGGTAGTAACGATATCCGCCACTTACAACGGCGTTACTAAAACGGCGAATGTGACGGTAACGCCGGTACAACTCCTGGGATTGACGCTATCGCCATCCACCGTCACGGGCGGCGGCACGACGACGGATAATGTTGTGCAACTGAACGGTCCGGCGCCAGCGGGCGGCGCGGTGGTGACGCTGACCAGCAGTGACCCGGCCGTGGCTGCGATGCTATCTACGGTCACCGTAGCGGCTGGCGCAACCAGCGCGAGGTTTGGAATCAAGACCGCCACTGTCACCACCAGTACAGCCGTGACGATTACGGCTAGCTATGCGGGTGTCAACAGATCGGAGACCCTGACTGTTTCGCCCTAAGAACATCCCGTTGAGCGTGCGAGTCGATGCCTCCGCCGCCGTTATTTCAACTGCGCGTCGAAGAACTGCGACGCCGCATGGTAAGCCGCCCGCCAATGCGCGTGCATCAGGAAATCGTGAATCTCATCCGGGAAGATCAACTGCTCCACATGTACGCGTCCGCGCAACGCTTCCACCAGTTCCACGGTTTGGCGAAAATTGACGTTGCGGTCGTCGTCGCCGTGGATCAGCAGCACCGGCGA
>JBEKTJ010000293.1:0-8302 GCA_049516155.1 Bryobacteraceae bacterium | reverse complement strand
ATGGCATCGAAGTATCTGCCGGTCAGTTCGGCCACCGATTGCGGCAAGGTCACTTACGGCATCCCAGTCACCGGCGACGAGGACCAGTTGATCGGGCGCGTCGATTATGTGCAGAGCGCGAAACACACCCTATATGGAAGATACCTCTTCGACGATTACAGCAATCCGCCAACGTTCAATGGCACGAATTTGCTGACCACCACGGCGCCCGGTAATTTTGAACGGGCCCAGTCGGCGACCATCGGGGACACCTACACATTCGGCCCAACCACGTTGAATTCGTTCCATGTGACTTTCAACCGGGTCCGCGACAACCGCGGACCGACCGACATTCCGATCAGTCCGACCATGCTGGGAGTGGATATGTACAGCGCTGTGCCGAACTTTCTGTTAACCTCGATCAGCAGCGCGTTCAGCACCTATTGCGGCACGTGCGCGCCGGGACATTTCGACGTAACCAGCTACCAGGCGGCGGACGACGTGGACTTGATCCGAGGCCGGCATCAAATCGCGGTAGGGTTTAATCTTATCCGCATCCAAAACGACACCCTTTCCGGCTTCGACGAGAATGGGACGTTCACGTTCAATGGCTCTTTCACGGGCAGTGCGCTGGCGGACTTTATGATCGGAACGGTGAGCGACTTTCAGCAGACCAACCCGACTCCCGACGATCTCCGCCAATGGGTGATGAGCTTCTACGCGCAGGATAGCTTCAAGATTTCTCCGCGCTTCACGTTGAACTATGGTCTGCGCTGGGAGCCAACCTTTGCCGATCCCGATAAATACGGGCGCGGCGATTCGTTCGACGAGGCGGCCTTCTTCGCCGGCCAGTTCAGCACGGTGCATCCGACGGCGCCGGCCGGACTGTTCTTCAAGGGCGACCCGGGCATTCCCGCCGCGATGTGGAACGGCCACCTGGCGAACTTCGCGCCGCGCGTTGGGCTGGTATGGAGCCCCCACCGCGACGGCCGCGACACGCTCCGCATCGGCGGTGCGCTGCTCTACGATTCCACTGAAACCTGGTTCAACGAACGCGAAACCACCAATCCCCCGTTCGGCAACGATATTGACGTCGGCTCGACGGGCACGCTCTCTAATCCTTGGGCGGGCTACGCGGGAGGCAATCCATTCCCGCAAGCGCCCGGCCATCTCTTTTTCCCGTCCGAGGGCGTATATGTAAACATGCCCCTCAATCCGAAACCCACGAATGTGGCGCAGTGGAACGTCACTTATCAGCGGCAGCTTAAAGGCGGCTGGCTGGCATCGGCCAGCTATCTGGGCAACCGCACCGCCCACCTTTGGATCACCGAAGAAGTGGATCCCGCCGAGTACATGGGCACCAGCCCCTGCGTCATCGCCGGGGTCTCTTACAAAACCTGCTCCACCACTTCCAATACAAACCAGCGCCGCCTCCTGTACCTCTCAAACCCCGTCCTAGGCAAAGAGTACTCGAGGTCTCCCACTATGAAGCCATGCTGTTGTCGATTCAACATCGGTTCGCGAACAACTACACATTCAATGCCAACTACACGGACTCGTATTGTGTGTCCGACTATGACTTCGGCGCGGCGCTGGCTACCCCGGCAAACTCCCAGCCCTTCAACCGGCATGCCGACTGGGGTCCGTGCATCTTCGATACGCGCAGCATCTTCAACGCTTCGCTGGTGGCGCTGAGTTCGTGGAAGAGCGAAAACACGTGGACCAGCCGCCTGCTAAGCAACTGGCAGCTCGCGCCGCTGTTTCACGTTTCCAGCGGACAGCCGCTCACGGTGACAACGGGCCATGACGATTCGCTTACCGACTTGAATAACGACCGGCCGAATCAAGTGCTGGCGGACGTGTACTCCGCCACCCAGGGCTGCAAGTCGTCGCCATGCGTGCAGTGGATCAATCCCGCCGCGTTCGTTCCCAATCCCACAGGCACGTTCGGCGACGTGGGACGCAATTCGCTGCGCGGTCCGGGCACGGTGAATGTGGATGTGGCGCTCAGCCGGATCTTCGGTATCACGGAGCGCTTCCGTCTGGAGGCGCGCGCGGAGGCGTTCAACATCGTCAACCACGCCAACTTCGTGGGAGGGATTTCGCCGGCCGGCACGGTGGCCAGTTTCGCGACCATGAACACGAACCTGAGTTCATCGGCTTTTGGACAGGTGCAGTCGGCTTTCGATCCGCGCATTTTACAGTTTGCGTTGAAGGTGTATTTCTAACCGGCCCTGCGAACGACAATAAATTACTTGACTAACCGGACGATTCGCGCTATGCTTGAAGTATGGAAAGCGCCTACGAACCCCAAACCCTCCAAGATGCAATCGTCTATTTCGCCAGCCCCGACAACTGCCTAGATTACCTCGCCCGCAAGCGCTGGCCCAATGGCGTTACCTGCCCTATCTGCGGATCTCAGAACGTGATTTTTTTGGCGAATCAGCGGCGCTGGAAATGCAAGGGCAACCACGAGCGGCCCCAGTTCTCCGTGAAGGTCGGCACCGTAATGGAGGATTCTCCAATTGGCCTGGACAAGTGGCTGTGCGCCATGTGGCAGATTGTGAACTGCAAAAACGGGATCAGTTCGTATGAGGTCCACCGGGCTATCGGGATTACCCAGAAGTCCGCATGGTTCCTCGACCACCGCATCCGGTTCGCTCTTGGACTAGCTCCCAGCAACAAGCTGTCCGGCCAAGTTGAAGCGGATGAAACCTTCATCGGCGGCAAGGCCCGCAACATGCACAAGGATCGTCGGGAGCGCGTTATCACTGGGACTGGCGGCAAAGACAAGACTGCCGTTATGGGAATTCTGGAACGGGGCAGCAAGGCAACCGGCAGCAAGGTCCGCGTTAAGGTTGTAGATGACACAAAGAAAAAGACCCTGCAATCCGAGATTCGGGAGCATGTACTTGCTGGGTCCGCGATCTTTACCGATGCACTTCAATCCTACAATGGCCTCGATGAGTTCCAGCACGAAGTGGTAGACCACGCGGTAGAGTATGTGCGAGGTGAAGTCCATACCAACGGCATGGAGAACTTCTGGAGTTTGGTAAAGCGCGGCCTCAAAGGCACGTACATCAGCGTTGAGCCGTTCCATCTGTTCCGGTACCTCGATGAACAGGTGTTCCGCTACAACAACCGCAAGATGAACGACGGCGAACGCTTCAACATCGTAGTGCGCGAGATTGTTGGCAAGCGCCTAACCTGGAATCATCTTACCGGTAAGGAGGAAGAAACGCCGGAAGGTTTATCCGAACCGGCTTCGTAGAGGCCCCAAAAGGGCCTCTTATCGGCTTAAGCATTCGCCCATTTAACAATCTTGGCGGAGCGTATTGGGTGAATGATTTCCTTGATGCACAACCTTCCAAATAGGAGGGTAGCGTATTGGTGTGTTTAAGTCAACTGGACGTTAGCGCCGAAGTGCTGGATCGGCTTTTGGAAATTCTAGTTCCGCCCAAACGGAAGGGCGATCTTCTTGGTCGAAGCATACTTTGATGAAAGCGGAACTGACAGATCTGCCGGTATAATGTGCATCGCCGGTTACATCATGACTACCGAACAGGCACGAAGGTTAGACGCAGAATGGCTCGGTATCCTTACTAAGTACCGGTTGCCTTATTTCCATATGGCGTCTTGCGCCCATGGGGTCGGAGTGTTTGATGGCAGGCCGAAACAGGAGCGAATAGAAATAGAGACCGCGATGATCGGTATAATCAAACGTCGAGTCGAGCGCGGATTAATCGCTATCATTTCAGAGGAAGAGTACCTGCGTATCGTTCCTGCCGATGTGCGAGTTTTGAGCGGAAGCGCTTACTCCTGGTGCTTGAAATGCGCCTTGCGCGGTGTCCAAGCTTGGCTTCAAAAATACAGCATAAAAGATCCGGTTTCGTACTTCTTTGAGAGCGGCCACAGCTTCCAAAGTGAGGCGGACGTAATCCTGCGCTCAACCTTTGCCGTGCCAGACATTAGATCGCGATACAACTATGTCAGCCACACCTTCGCTACTAAAATCCCACACCCTCCCGACAACCCTTGCGTTCGCCCATTGCAGGCCGCCGATTTGTTAGCTTGGCAGGCGCGGAAATGGAAGAGTGACATAGGAAAGCGATATCCGAGAGCGGATTTTGTGAGCCTGATGGAGACACCGCATTTTACGCTAGACGCGACAACTGAGCGCCTTGAGCAAATGGCGACATTGAAAATTGTACCAGACCATCTGTTGAAGCACGTAGAAGAAAAGAGTCCGAGAGATCTAATAGAAGAGGCAGAAAAAAAACACGTGAAACCACTACCGCCACCGCCTGTACCTGGAAACACAGAATGGGAGCGTTTCGACAATGCGGTCGGGATGCTCCTCAGCGCCCCACGTGGCGCGTTCGTTAAGCAGGAAAAAAAACTAAAGAAGCGGCGGGAAAAGAAGCGGGCCGCAAAACATCCGAATTGACGGCGCGGCCCGGCCTGTCACGCCGCCACCAGCATAGCCGTTTCTGGCTGGTTAGGCAAGTAAGTTATTGCCCTGCGAACAGATGGTCCAGGGGGGCCCGCGCGGACCGGGGGGCCCGCCCCACTAATCAGGCGGAGGTGTGCGACACTCACTTCCGCGCATCAGCCTGCGCTCTGGCGTTTTCCAAGGCGATTCTCACCTTAGGCTCCTGGCTCCCGGCGCGTTCCAGCGCAATGCCGCTTCGCGTTCCGCTTCCGCACCGCGGGGTAGAGCACCCCGGCGGCGCCGATCACGACACCTGCCGCGGGAAAGGCCCGTTACTGAGGGCGAAACTGTGGAGCATTTTTCACCTGGTGCCCGAAACGGGAGTTCCCGCTGTGCAAAATACGAAAGTGCTCGAGCCAGAAAATTGGCCCCCGACGACGGTCCCGTCGATTGTAAGTGTGTAGGACTCGTTGCACACTGCGTTGACGGTGCACGAAATGGGAAACGATTCAGATTGACCGGCCGTTAGATCTTCTATTGGCGCCTTGTACGTACAGCTGCCCGTGCTAATCGTAACCGAACTGACCCGAATGTCATACGCTTCGCCGGACCCTTGGTTGGTGATTCCGCAGGAGCCACGGTAGGGCGGCAGCCCGCTTGAAGAGTTTGCGATGTTACAGTCAGCGACAATATTCGGATTAGCTGGCAAGAGCTCGAAAATCGTGCCGTCGTTATTTGTCCCGCCTAAGATAGTTGTTCCGTAGAAGTTCCCGTCGGTGCCTTGGACCAAAGCGCCCACTGGGCGATCGCCATCTGTGCAGTCGCTTTGCGAGCAGAAGTCGTACAGCGTCGCCAGTTCGCCGTCAGGGGTGATTTCAAAGACCGTGCCAGCATTGGAGTTCGTACCACCGCTTGTTGTCCCGTAGAAGGTCCCGTTGCTGCCTTGGATCAGTGCACCATCGGGGTTCGCGCCGTCCGTCCACTGGAAGTTGTGAAGCGTGGTAAAGCTGCCACCCGAGGTAATCTCGAAGACCGTGCCATAACCGTCGGCGCCGCCCTCGTTCGCCGTTCCGTAGAACTTCCCATTGCTGCCCTGGACCAACCCGGCCTGGACCTGCATGCCGTCCGTAAAGTCGAAGCTGTGTAGCGTGGTCAGTGTTCCGCTTGGAGTAATCTTGAAGACTGTGCCACAGCCAGACGGGCAGTTTGCGTTTGTGATCCCTCCGAACTCTGTCGTACCGTAGAAGTTCCCATCCTTGCCCTCGATCACTCCCGACAATGCATTAAAACCGTCCGCGCAACCGCTGAGGCTACAAAAGTTATAGAGGGTCGTCAGCTCGCCAGCTGGGGTGACCTCGAAGACGGTGCCGGATCGGTTGGCCCCGCCACTGGCGGTAGTGCCGTAAAAACTTCCGTTCTTGGCCTGGATCAGACTGCTCGGGGATTCGCCGTCGGCGCAAGCTGTTATAGCACAGAAACTGTAAACGACAGTCAGCTTGCCACTCGGCGTGATCCTGAAAACCGTACCGCCGAGGTTAGCCCCGTAGAGTTCGGTTGTTCCGTAGAAGTTCCCGTTGGCACCGTGGATTAATGCAGAGGGATACAGGCCGGTAGCACACCCCGCCTGAAAGCAAAAGTCGTACAGCGTCGTCAGCGTGCCGGCCGGAGTGACTTCGAAGACTGTACCACCGTAGCTGTTTCCCCCGTTAAGCGTTGTACCGTAGAAGTTGCCGTTGGACTCGACCAGCGAGCCGACGGGGTTAACGCCTTCGCCATCTCCGCCGTCGAAGCTGTACAGCGTCGTGAGAGTCTGCGCAGACGCGGCCATCGCCGTCATTGCGCTCAGGGCGAAAACAGCGGACGCCCTCTTCCGCCAGTTCAGTTCCCCAAACGCGTTAACGATTCGTTTCATGAATAACCTCGTTGAGTGGATGGGTCGGGCTTCCCGTTCTCTCTGCGCCACCGCGACATTCTAGCACAATGCCGGGCGGAAGCGCTGAGTGGTTCGGAACGGGATTCCTGCCGCGACCGCCCTCAGCGGGCGGTCACCCTCCAGATGAGGTTGAAGCAGGAGCAACCGATCAAGGGCGAGCCCTCGGGCCCCTTACCTGAGGCGCGCCAGTTGGTCCATACCGAAGAGTACGCCAAATAGAGTGCAAACTTCTACGCCAAATAATTTTTGGGATTCTGACTCTATGAAAACGCTCCCTGACGGTCGCGGCTCCGGTAAACCTTGCGAAATCAATGCAACTGTTACCGAGCCGCGACCGTCAGGGAACGGTTTCCCAAAAAACCGCTAAGCACCCCATGTGGTCCGTGCGAACCGGCCCGGCTGGTACGGTGCTATCCTAAATGTGAGATGTACCGTGCGTGCAGTGGATCAATCCCGCGGCTTTCGTTCCCAATCCCTCAGGCACGTTCGGCGACGTGGGACGCAATTCGCTACGGGGGCCGGGCACGGTGAACGTGGATGTGGCGCTCAGCCGGATCTTCGGCATCACGGAGCGGTTCCGTCTGGAAGCGCGCGCGGAAGCGTTTAACGTTATCAATCACGCCAACTTCGTGGGAGGAATTTCGCCGGCGGGCTTGGTTTCGAGCTTCGCCACCATGAACACGAATCTGAGCTCATCGGCTTTCGGGCAAGTGCAATCGGCGTTCGATCCGCGCATTTTGCAGTTTGCGTTGAAAGTATATTTTTAGTGACAATCTGACGCCGCTGCGGACCCGCTTTCGAGCGGGTCGAGCCGGCTGAAAGCCGGCTGCGGGCAGGATTGCCCGCCCCACAAGCAGGACACCAGGAGACCACTTACTACAATCCGGCCAGCAAGGTTCCGGCCTGCCGCGCATAGAGCGGCATACCGAGCGACTCGAACATCCCCAGTGCTTCGCCTAGTAAAGCACGGGCGTTCGTGGAGTCGCTCTGGCGGCCGCGCGCAAGCAGCATGCCGGCGTACCAATAACGCGCCATCGGTTGTGCCACGCGATGCGGTATCGTGTCGGCCTGGTGAATGGCCGCTTGATGGTGGTCCTCGGCGCGCGCCCAGTCGCGCTCGCCAGCGGCGGCGATGCCGGCCGCCGTGCGCGGCAGTGGATCAATCCCGCCGCGTTCGTTCCCAATCCCACAGGCACGTTCGGCGACGTGGGACGCAATTCGCTGCGCGGTCCCGGCACGGTGAATGTGGATGTGGCGCTCAGCCGGATCTTCGGTATCACGGAGCGGTTCCGTCTGGAGGCGCGCGCGGAGGCGTTCAACATCATCAACCACGCCAACTTCGTGGGCGGAATTTCCCCGGCCGGCACGGTCGCCAGTTTCGCCACCATGAACACGAACCTGAGTTCATCTGCTTTCGGACAGGTGCAATCGGCTTTCGATCCGCGCACTTTACAGTTTGCGTTGAAGGTGTATTTCTAGGCGGCTGCGTGAAGAACGAGGGCGTTGACGTGCGCGACGGCTGCGGAGGCCAGTCCGTCCAAGTTGTACCCGCCTTCGAGTAGCGAGACCACGCGTCCGCCGGCGCAGGTGTCCGCGACCTCGAGCATCAGCGTGGTCAGGTCGGCGAAGTCGGTGTCGGAGAGCGTGAAGCGGCCCAGTGGATCGCCCAGCCGCGAATCGAATCCGGCGGAGACGAGCACCAGATCCGGCTGGAAATCGCGGGCGGCGGGGAGCAGCCTGTCCTGAAACGCGCCCAGGATCTCCGCACGTCCCGCGCCTGCTGGGAATGGGCAGTTTAGCGTGGCGCCCAATCCCGCGCCCTCGCCGGTTTCGGCGGGCAGGCCGGTGCCGGGATACCAAGGATGCTGGTGCGTGCTGAAGAAAAAAACCGAGCCATCTGCGTAGAAGATATCTTGCGTGCCGTTGCCGTGGTGCACGTCCCAATCCGCGATGAGCAC
>JBEKTJ010000292.1:0-6933 GCA_049516155.1 Bryobacteraceae bacterium | reverse complement strand
TGATGAGACGCTCCGTGCAGTTCGGCGGCCTTCAACAAGTCCACATAGTAGAGCCGGTTCGCATGCCGCATCAGGTCGTCGATGAAAGATGCGGGCAGCGGACTCCCGAAGTTCAGGTACTGGGGAGAACGATGACGTAGAAGCCGCGGCCCAGGTTTAGAAGCCGATCGCGTTTTTGCAGTTTTTCGGCGGCGTCGAGGAAGGCTCCTCGATTGATGCCAAGGGCCGCCTGGGCCTCTTGCCGAGTAAAGGCATAGATATATCTGGCTATTCCAATGCAATCAGCTAAACTTGTAATACGTGACGGGAGGTTTGCTCTGGCGCAAGCCCATGGCGATCCGTTTCGGCCGCTGGTGATAGTCTATGGAGATGGAATCGCTCCCGACGCTCAGGCAGTACCATACTCGGCTATTGCGGCAGCTTTGGACAGGCATGCTGGGGGACGTTAGGGAATTCAGGAGCGGTACCGTGCTTTTGATTGTCGCGGTTCTCGCCGCCGTCCTGCAAAACAGGTGGCACCTGATCCGGCCGGATCAGACGTGGAAGGCCGCGACAGTAAATGCTCTCCCAACGATCGCGTTGCTGACGTTTTATGTCACCTGGCACGCCACGCGCGCGCCTTGGAGGTTGGACGTGGGGCGATATCGGAAAGCGGCGGCGCTCCAATCGGAGATAGAGTGTCGCGTCACACAAATTCAGACCATCGCGGATAACCGGCGCTTAGTTGAGGCGTCGGTTCTGTACGATCTTCTAGCCAATCATGCGAAGCTCTTAAATCAAGAACTGCATCGCATTCGAAAGCAGGTAGACAAGGATCTTGATAAATCGGAATATGAAGTGTCAAGCTATCCGCTCAGAACATTGACTAAACGCCTCGGTGACGGAGTTGAGTGGCGGGATACCCACCGCGCCGTATTCGTATTTCAAGCCGCCTATATGACCCACCGGTGCGACGCCGAGTTATGGTGCGGCCATCACCAACCGAAGGCGGTCTTCAAGACCGACGTGCTAAAACATTCGGTTCACCCGACCGACTCGCATACCATCGAGCAAGTATGCGCCTTCTTGCGAGCACATGAGATCGCTTTGTCTACCGAATCCGCCAATCTGAAGAGCCAATTCGACAAAATGCTGGCAGTTCCCGCTGACACAGGGACTAAAGAGCCTGGGTTGCGCTAAACTTCCCAATAGGGAGATTTACCAATGACGGGAAGCAGGCGGGTATTGACTGCGCTGAAGCCGCGGCGCGGTTCGGTGCGCTGGTGCGAAGGGTTCTATCCGTCCCGCACGATGAGATTATGCGCCGCGAAGCGGGGCACAAGCGGCAGTTCTTGCTGAGCCCTAACCGGCGCGTGCCGAAACGGAAAGCCAAATCAAAATGATACTTCGGTGCTTGGTCACCTTAGCGTTGGCCGTTGAATGCGCCTACGGACAAGCCGCAGAGCGAACGAGGATCGGCAAACACCGAATCGGCGAACCAACTTACGACTGGTATCAGCACGAGCCATCCGCGGACCGACAGCCCGACCAAAACAACCCCAACTACATCGGCTCACATCGAGTTGGCGAGACTTTTACCCGATGGCTTGAACTAAACACCCTGGATCTACAGGACATTTGCCAGAAACACCATGGGCGAGATGAGCACAATACCGATTTCAAGGGCGTGTGCAGAAACCTCTCAGCAATTCGGGATACCGGAAGTGGGGAGTTTTATACCACAGATGATAGTGGACGGAAATTCGGCTGGCGCTTCGGCGGCGGGAGCGTGACGGATTATTCCATTGACGGCACGTGGCAGAGCACGGTTCCCGCTGCGGCTCCTGGCGATCCAAATATCAAGATTACCAAGACCGATACCCGCGAGTATACGTGGAAGTTCATCAGCGGGAGACTCGCGGAGGTCGAGGTCACACCAAATTGGCTTGCCCTTTATCAGAAATATGGTACTGGGAATCGGGAGCCTATTCGGAACGCCGCTTCATTTCCGGAAGAGCTCGGATTTCTGACACAAGCCTACGGAAAACCGGCCAAGGTGGAAGAACTTCCTTACGAGAACGCTTATGGGGCACATTGGGAGCGTTCAATGGTCACTTGGGATGAACCTGATGGGACGCATATCGTCGCGTTTGAAGCCTCTGAGTTTAATCAAGGCGGAGAGCTTAATCTGATTAGCTTTGAATCGAAAGAATACCTAGATCAAAAAGCGGCAGGGCAAGCTAAGCCGAATCCGTACAAGTAGGAGTGGTAGACTTTTTGGGAGGGTGCGGGGGCGGTCGGCAAACCGCCCAGCTTTTAATGGTCTCGCGGGCCGATGTTTGCAGCATCGGAAAGCGGCGCGTGAGGGATCACTCTTTTTAGTCTGCCTAAAAGGAGCCGTCACTAGCCGCCGACATCATAGAATGTAGCCCACCTGATCGTATTACGGCTCGGGAGTTTCCCAGGGCGGCAGAAACAGCGGAGAGGAAGATAACGCTTTCGTGCTTACCATTCGATCTTACTTCGATGACAGTGCGGACGAAAAGAGAAAGCGTTACCATGCCATCGGCGGGCTTGTTGGGATTCCACAATCATGGGACCACTTCGACAATCTATGGACCACGGCCACATATGGATTAATTGCCCCATTTCACGCGACCGATTGCGAGACTCGCCACGGCGCGTTTGAGGGTTGGAGTGTGGAACGTTCTGCGGCCCTCATGAAAAGGCTGATAAAAATCATCGAATCCACGCGCCTTGTAGGGTTCGGTTCGATGGTATCTATTCCTGAATACTTTCGGGTGTTCCCCGGATCTAGCGAGCATGCCCCATATTGCCTACTGGTGAGACACATGCTCATCAATATGGCTCAGGTATGCGCCGATCTATCGTCCGATACCCTAGAAACCCACGGGATGAAAGTATGGCATGAGAACGGCGACATTTCCGCAACCATTGCACGGGTCTGGCATGAACTAAAACGGGTACGGTCTTGGCTGTACAGAGACTATCTCACTGATTTTGCTATTGGCACCAAGAAAATACCGGCCCTGCAAGGTGCGGACTTAGTTGCGCGCGAAGCGTTCAAGCATGCGGACAATCTAGGCGTCAGGCCAGCTAGAAAATCGGTCGAAGCGATAAAGGGGCGGCTATCTTTCCATCTCTGGACTCCAGAATGCTTAGAGTACTTGCGAGACAATGGAGGCCCAGACAATCTAGAAACGCTGACCGCATGGGGACGATATCAGAACCGGCCTCAAATGATACGATTCTACGGCAGTACGTTCGGTTAGAGGTTGCGTTGCGAATCGTCTATGACCTTCCGTTTTCCGCGCCCCAACCGCTTCCTAGATGGCTTCCGCTCGTTGCGTCTCGTCCTCCGTCTTGCCGGCAAGTTCGGTATAGGTGAGGCGCCTGCCTACGATCTTGCGAACGAGGTGGCTGAACCGGTCAGCATCGGGCATCGGCAGGCGGTTGTTGTAGTGTGATTTAGCGGAATGCCTGTCCATCCAGCGGTATCTTGCTGGAATGGCCAAGTATATTTATATCCACACTTCCACTTACAGTTCAATCGCATTTCACGCTTGGGACCGGACGTGCGGCAAAGGCATATATTGTTGATCGAGCCAACCTGCGCGAAGAGCGCGTGCAGGCGTGGAGGCCCGCCCCACTTCACTCATACCGCAACGCCTCAATGGGATTAATCCGCGAAGCCTTCATGGCAGGATAAATCCCAAAAATCACCCCCACCGCCATCGAAACCCCGAACGCAATCAGCACCGAAGCCGTAGTCACAATCGTCTTCCACTCCGCCGTGCGCGCGATCAGCCATGCCAGAAAAAAACCAAACCCAATCCCCAACAGCCCCCCGGCCACCGAAATCAAAACCGACTCGGTCAGAAACTGCCGCACGATATCGTTGCGCCGTGCGCCCGTAGCTCGCCGCACCCCGATTTCGCGGGTGCGCTCGAGCACCGTGGCCAGCACGATGTTCATGATGCCGATTCCGCCCACCAGCAGCGAAATGGCGGCGATGGCCACCATCACGTAAGTGAAAATTGTCTGGGTGCGCTGCTGCTGCGCCAGCAGCGCCGCGGGGATGGTCACCGTGAAATCTTCCGTATTGTGGTGCGTCGAGTTCAGAATGGCGGTCACTACCTTGGCCACTTCCAGGCTGTCCGCTCCTGGCTTCAGGCGCAGATCCACGGCATCCAGATCGTCTTTCATGAAATTGCTACGGTCGAAATAGCGGTACTGAAACGTGTTCAGCGGGATATAGACGATGTTGTTGAGATCCTGCATTTTGCCGCCGCTGGATTGCCCGCTGGCCACCAGTTGCTCGCCCAGCACGCCCGCCACTTCCAGCCACGTATCGTTCACCTTGATGAACTTGCCCACCGCCGGGCCATAGCCCAACAGGCTCACCTTGGCGCCTTCGCCGAGCACGCAGATGGCGCGGCTGGCGGCGTCGTCCTGTTCGTCGAAGAAGCGGCCCTCGGCCACGTGCAGGCTGTGAATAATGGCGTAGGCTGGGCGCACGCCGTACATCTCCGGAATCTCGCGGGAGGGCTTGGGCAGCACGCGCGCGGGATGCAGCCCGCGCCGGGGCGACAGCGTTTCCAGCGCATCGATGTTGGCGCTGAGGATGCGCACATCGCGGTCGTTGAGTCCCGGCGAATCGCGGCGGCGCTGCTGCAATTCTTCCTGGCTCGCGGCGGGGCGCGATTCCACCAGCACATTGCGCACGCCCAGTTGTTCGATGAAGCGCAGGGATTCCTCGCGCGCGCCCGCGCCGATGGCCAGCATGCCGATCACCGAGCCGACGCCGAACACGATGCCCAGCGCGGTCAGCAGGGTACGCGTTTTCTGGGCGCGCAGGTTATCGAAAGCTTGGGCGGCGTCCGTGAAGATGCGCAGAATTCCTTTCATCGCGAAAGGGCCTTCATGGCGCTGCCTTTGGCTTGTGCGCTGCCTTGCGCGTTCTGGCCTTCCTCGCTGGGATTGGCCATGGCCACCACCTGGCCTTCGCGCACGCCGGTCAGCACCACCTGGCTCTCGCTGCGGCGCACCAGTTTCACATCGCGCGGGGTGAAGCCGGAAGGCGTCTCCAGATAGACGAACGTGCGCCCATCGCTTTCAAACAGGGCTTGCGACGGCACCCAGAGCGAGTTGGGCAAGGTGCCGGTGGAGATCACGATGTTGGAGCTCATGCCCGGACGCATGCCCGGGGCGACTTGCTCCAGCGCGATTTTGCAATCGAAATGGCGATTCCAGAATGCGCCGACGGTCCCGCCGATATCCTTCACCGTGCCATTGAAAGCCTTGCCCGGCAGCGCCACGATGGCCACCTGTACCTTCTGGCCCACCGATAAGTGGCCGCGGTCCAACTCGCCGATGCTGGCGGTCACTTCCCAGTTTCGCAGGTCCGGGATCTGCGCTACGGTCATGCCCGCATTCACCGTGTCCCCCACTTGCAAGGCCGGCAATTGCATGCCGTAGAACATGAAGTTGCCATTTGTGTTTTGCATGACGCTGACGTAGCCTCCCGCCTTGGCCTTCAGCACCATATTCTCGATGTTCTGCCGCGCAGTTTCCGCCTTCACTTTGGCCTTGTTGCGGGCGGCCTCCTGGATGGCCACGGCCGCCGCCGAAGTGGCCTGGCGGTTGGCGGCGTCGTGTTCGAGCTGGCGTAGGTGGTCCTTGGCGGCTTCCAGGGCCAGGGTGTTCTCGCGCGCCACGATATCGGCCAGGATGGGATTGCGGCGCGCCTCCAGTTCGGCGGTGCGCACATCCATTTTGGCTTGCAGCAGCGCGTAACGGGTCTCTTCTTCCTTGGCCTGATTGTCGGCTTGCGTCTGGATGACCTGTTGTTCGGCTTCGGCCAGATCCGCCTCGGCTTCCTTGAGCTTGAACTCCTGCTCAGTAGTGTCGAACTTGACCACCACGTCGCCGGCGGCCACTGTTTCTCCAGGCTGGCGCAGATAGGTTATGGCCATATCGCCGCCGCCGGTCATGGGCGCGGAGAGCCTTTCAGTATTGCCTCCGGCCAATTCGCCCTTGGCGCTAACCGTGATGGTGACGTCGCCGCGCTTCACTTGGGTGACGGGCAAGCGCGATGCGGATGCCGAGGCTGGCGAGACGGCCTTCATCAACCGGGATCCGCCCCATGCCAAGAGCGCCAGCGCCAGCACCGTTGCCACTATGCCGATGACGATCTTGCGGCTCATTTCTTTTCGTCCTTCTTGAATTCCACCAGCGTGACCATGGCGCCAGCCGGGATGCCCTTCACGGCGACTTCATCCGGATTGCGCGCCAGCAGCTCGACCTCCACCGCGCGGTAGCCGCCCTTCTCGGCGACATACACGATGGGCTTGCCATTGCGCGTGAACACAGCCTTGGCCGGGATGCTGATGGCATTGGGGATGCGTTTCACGATCACGTCCATGTTGCCATTCATAGCGGGCCGCAAGCGAGGATCGGGCTGACGGATGTGGCCGTAGGCCCGGAAACTGCTGGTGGGGGGCCACTCGAAGCTTTGCTCTGTAAGGGGCGAGATGCCGATCAGGTCGGCGGGCATGGTCAGTTCGGGTAGGGAATCTATGTGCACGCGCGTTTCCTGGCCCACGGAGATGCGGCCGCGATCGATCTCTTCGACCTTGCCCTCCATCTCCAGCGAGGCGAGGTCCGGGATCTCGGCGACGACGCCGCCGGGCCATACCTGGTCGCCGACCTGAAATGGCTTGGCGTTCATCCATCCCTGGGAATTGTTTTGCATGTACATGACGACGCCGCTGAGCGGAGTCTTCAGCTCCATTTGGGCCAGGCGGTGGTGGGTCAGGTCCACGTCGGCTTGGGCTTGGTCGCGTTGGCGCGTGAGCGAGGCGATTTTGGCTGTGTCGGAAGTGGCATGCAGGTTGACGGTGGCCTCTTGCACGAGCATCTTCTGTTCCGAGA